>DIVC01000092.1:6440-10893 GCA_002423905.1 Idiomarina sp. UBA6142 | reverse complement strand
ACAGGCGTGCTTAAGGCAACGACGACTGCGGTGGTAAGTGCTGAGCAACGAAAGTATTTACACATGAAGTTTCCTAAGGCGCTATTTACGGCAAGTTGTACTACTATGACATGAACTGTTTTGAGCAACTATGGTTGCTATTTATTATTTGCTTCATAGTACTGTTGTTTCAGCTTTTTTGTTCAACCTAAATTCTGCTAATTGCCGCAGCTTCGATGATCTGCGTTCACTGTGATAACGTATCACCTACAGACTAACAATAAGGGTTTTACTCCATGCGTAAACTAATCAGTTACCTAGCTATTGCTGGCGGATTTTTGGCCTTAATGACGCTAGCCATTTCTGGCCCTCTTTACCAAGCCGGTATGGCTGAACTTGCCAGCGCCTTTTTAATGCTACGATGGGCTGCATATATTGGAGCGGGCGCAGCAGTGGTGGGTCTGGTACTCTTGCTTTGGCAAGCGTTCAAGCCCAGTGCGAAGCAACCATCCAGTATGCTGCTCGGTTTAGCAGTTATTGCCGCCGGAGTCAGTTTTTTACTGCCCTATTTGCAACTGCAAACAGCCCGCAGTGTACCACCTATTCATGATATTAGTACCGACTTGGTGAACCCACCAGCCTTTGTCGCTATTGCGCCATTGCGCGCTAATGCGCCAAATCCAGTCGCTTATGCTGGTGAAGAAACCGCCCAACAACAGCGTCAGGCGTATGCTGATCTAACCACTTGGAATAGCACAGCGAGTGTCGAGCAGGTGTATAACCAAGCTTTGATTGTGGTTGCCGATATGGGCTGGGAATTAGTCGCTAGTGACCGCGACGAGGGACGTATTGAAGCCACTGACACCACCACCTGGTTCGGTTTTAAAGACGATGTAGTGATCCGTTTAGTTGCCACTGAGCAAGGCACTGCAGTGGATGTCCGGAGCAAATCGCGGGTTGGTCGCAGTGATGTCGGTGTGAATGCTAAGCGTATACGCGCCTTCCTAGCTACGCTCGAACAGAAGCTGTAACGGAGTTAAAACAATGCGATATGGTTGGATGGTGATGATCGGTTTAGGGTTTGCTGCAGTGTGGGTCGCGCTGCAGCCAGCAACCACCAATTCGGCTACCACCGACAACTATCGCATTGCCACCTTTGCGGGCGGCTGTTTTTGGTGTGTAGAAAAAGCTTTCGAGCAAGTGCCCGGGGTGCAGCAAGTCATTTCTGGCTATACCGGCGGTAGCGAAGCTAACCCGCGCTATGAACAAGTAGCGGCTGGCCTGACTGGCCATACCGAAGCCGTTCAGGTCTATTACGATCCAGCTGTGGTGAGTTACACGGGGCTGCTGCAAGCGTTATGGCGAATGATGGATCCAACCGATGCCGACGGTCAATTTTATGATCGTGGCCAGCAATATCGTCCTGGCATTTTCTACCATAATCCACGCGAGCAGCACATTGCCTTAACCGAAATAGCGGCTCTACAAGCCTCAGGTCGTTACCAGAAACCGATTGTACTGGAGGTCACCGCCTTCTCGACATTTTACCCTGCTGAAGCCTATCACCAAGATTATTACTTAAAAAATCCGGTTCGTTATCAATTGTATACGTTCAACTCAGGGCGCTTTCAATTTGCTGAAGCTATTTGGGGAGAGCAGTATGAGGTCGATTATCGACAGTTCAAAGACGCCATTGAGGAGCACCCTGATATGACTACTAACAGTATCAATACGAGCCACCGCTGGCAGCAATTTGAGAAACCCGATAGCGCGACCCTGAAAAGTCAACTAACCGATTTGCAATATCATGTTACCCAAAAGGATAAAACTGAGCGGGCTTTTCAAAATGCCTATAATGATGAAAAGCGCGCGGGAATTTATGTCGATATCGTCAGCGGTGAACCGCTATTTAGTTCACGCGACAAATACGAGTCAGGTTCTGGTTGGCCTAGTTTTACCCAACCCATTGATCCTGAGTTTATTGTAGAGCGCACGGATCGCTCATGGTTCATGACGCGGGTTGAAATTCGAAGCCGCTACGCTGATTCACATCTTGGTCATGTCTTTCATGATGGTCCCGCGCCGACCGGTTTACGTTATTGTATGAATTCGGCTGCGATGGAATTTATTCCGCGTGAGCATATGGCTGCACGCGGTTATCAGGATTATCTCCAGTTCGTTGATTAGTTCCCTACAGCAGCGCCCTCTCGACGCGGGTCGGCGCCCCCAAATAAGCGACCATCGGGTAGTACACTAATGCCGTGCAAGCCGCTGTTGAGATCGCGGATGCGCACTTCATGACCTTTCTGTTCCAGGGCTTGTTTCAGCTCAGTAATGGTCGTGCCCTGCTCCAATGAGGTGAAGTTATTCAGATTGGTGACATGTGGTAAGGCCATCGCCGCTTGCATGTCGAGCTCCCAATCCAGCACTGCAACTAAGGTTTGGGCAACATAATTAATGATGTTAGGGCCACCTGGCGAGCCAACGACATGCATCACTTCCTGTGTTTCATTATTGAACACAATAGCTGGTGACATCGAACTACGCGGCCGTTTTCCCGCTTCCACACGATTAGCAACTATGCGTCCATCAACTTCAGGCACTAAGCTAAAATCAGTCAGCTGGTTGTTCAATAAATAGCCATTCGCCATTACCCCTGAGCCAAAGCCCATTTCAATGGTAGTGGTCATGGAAACGGCATTGCCATAACTATCGATAATGGCAAAGTGACTGGTACTTGGGATCTCAAGTGCCTGATCATCAGCACGGGCTAATAGGCCAAATTCACCGGCCTCTGCTTGACCCATATCACGTTCAGAAATTAATTGAGCACGTTTCGCTAAATAGGCTTTATCGAGCATCTGTGCGGTCGGCACTTCAACATAATCGGCATCGCCGATGTAGCGATTACGGTCGGCATAAGCCAGCCGCGCCGCTTGCGTAAAGTAATGCACAGCATCCACACTCATCGGCGCCAGGTCAGCGATCGGTGTGTGCTCAAGAATACCAAGCATTTGCACCACGGTGATCCCGCCTGAACTTGGTGGGCCCATGCTGCAAATTTGGTAAACTGTCCGGTAAGTCGCACAAATAGGTTCGCGCTCTAAAGCTTCGTAACTGACCAGATCTGCCATGCTCAGTAAGCCCGGACTAATAGCGCTGGTTTGCACTGCCGTCACCATAGCTTCGGCAATTTCACCACGATAAAACGCACTCGTACCCTCTGCCGCTACGCGCTTGAGTACCGCCGCGTATTCAGGGTTTGGGCGCAACTGCCCCGCTTGTAATGGTTCACCATTGGGATAGAAATAATCGGCCGCCGGCTGCATGGTACGCAGCCCAGGATGAAAATCCATGGCTAATAATTGATGTAAGCGCGGTGATACGGTAAATCCGGCTTCCGCCATCGCAATACTATCGCTGAAAAGCTCTGCCCAGGTGAGCTTACCCCAGCGCTGATGGGCTAATTCTAAGCCTTTTAATACGCCCGGAGTGCCGACTGAACGGCCACCAACAATAGCATCCCAATAGGATTTCGGTGGCTGCCCTTGAGCATCTAAGAACAAAGCTGGCGTAGCGGCTAAAGGAGCACGTTCGCGCGCATCAATTGTCGTTAACTGTTTACTACTGTTGTCCCAATACAAAATAAAAGCGCCACCGCCAATACCACTTGATTGTGGCTCGGTTAAAGTCAGCATAGCTTGCACAGCTACGGCAGCATCAATAGCGGTGCCGCCTTGAGCGAGAATATTCGCGCCGGCATCAGCGGCTTCTTGGGTGGCTGCCGCCACCATATAACGGCTACTCGTCTGACCTTGCTTCTCGATAAAGCCAGTTGCGGCCTCTGGTGCTACCACATCACTATTCACTGTTGGTTCACTACAGCCGCTGATGCCAGCCATCGCAACCACTAATAAGCTTAAGCTAATTAAGCGCATGTGCATTTCCCTTCCCAGACAAAAACCCTATCATAGGCAGGCAGACCGATAACAGCAACTGGAAAACAAGAGATCAGACCGATGACTAAGTATCAGCAAGTATTTATTTGCGCAATTATGGTGGTGGTTATTGCCTTGTGGGCGAGTTTATTTGCCGAACAACAGCCGCAGTTGTTAGTGGCCTACGATTTCAATCAGCAGTTTGCCCTCAGTGAACCGTGGCGGTTGCTTAGCGCCCACGTCTTGCATTTGAGCCGCAGTCATTTGTGGCTTAATCTGGCCGCGCTGGTGATGTTGACCGTGCTGTTTGTGCGCCACTATGAGGTGCGTAGCTGGATCAACGCGCTACTCATTATTATGGTTGGCACTAGTTTATTTACTTGGCTGATAGGTCAACCACAGCAGTTTGTTGGACTGTCTGGGGTATTGCATGGTTTGCTGTTACAAGGCGTGTTATTGGAATGGCAACAACGGCAATTTCGCCGTGATCCACTCATGATAGCGATCATGGTCATACTGGTCGGCAAAGTCGCTCT
>DIVC01000092.1:0-6417 GCA_002423905.1 Idiomarina sp. UBA6142 | reverse complement strand
AGCAAGCCTATTAAGGATGCGTTGTCTGGATTGGAATCTGACTAATCCACCAAAGCCTTACAATTGAATGCGTTCGCGATTGAGCTCCAACATGCGTGGGCCGATTCCTTTGACCTGCAGCAATTGATTTACATCAGTAAACCCGCCCAGTTTAGTTCGTAGTTCGACAATTGCCTCGGCGCGTTTCAGCCCAACGCCGGTCAGGCCCATCGCCAGTTGTTCAGCCGTAGCAGTATTGAGATTGACTGCTTGCAGTTGCTGCGCTTGTGGGCTTAGATTCGGCAGTGGCTCCGCCAGTGCTGGCTGCAGCCATAACAATGGCGAGAGCATAGCGGTAACAATAAGGGTTTTCCGTAACATAATAGACTCCTTGGTTAAGCTGCGTGATGCAGTTCAAGAAGTGTAACGCGCTGCGGAAAGAAGCGCTAATGACTAGGGCATACTATGCTGTCAGTGAGTTGTTAATTGCCTGTAAGACGGCAGCAGGGTCAGCTGCTTGCGTTATCGGACGTCCAATTACCAACACCTCAATACCAAGCGCTGCGGCTTGTTCTGGGCTCATCACCCGGCGTTGATCGCCTTGATCAGAACCAGCTGGGCGAATGCCTGGAGTCACCAACACAAAATCGCGACCAAACTGCGCTTTTAATTGTGCGGCTTCATGTGCTGAGCAAACCACTCCATCTAACCCACTGCGCGCTGCCAAACTCGCTAAGTGTTGTACTTGGTCAACAACAGGCTGGTTGATACCAAGTTCTTGTAAGTCGTCAGCGGCCATACTGGTCAATACTGTTACCGCAATCAATAATGGTGGCTGCGGCAGCTCCGTAAGCGCTTCTCGAGCCGCAATCATCATCCGAGTACCGCCACTGGCGTGGACATTGACCATCCACACTCCCAACTCGGCAGCAGCTCTTACCGCCTTAGCAACGGTATTAGGGATATCGTGAAACTTTAAATCGAGAAAAACCTTAAAGCCAAGTTCGACTAATTGGCGAACAAACTCAGGCCCAGCCGCAGTAAACAGCTCTTTACCTACTTTCAAACCACACTGATCTGGGCTTAATTGCTGAATCAGTGGCCAAGCAGCAGCCGCTGTTGGGTAATCGAGAGCAACAAAAACCTGCGACTTCATGCCTATCTATTCTCCATCTAATCCAATAATGGGCTTAATTTGACCCCAACTACGACACGATGGGCAGTGCCAATACAAGGTACTCCCGGAAAAGCCGCAATGACGACAACGATATTTTGGTCGTTGCTGCATTTGCTGCTGCACCAACCGCTGCAGCATGCGCAAGCTATCTCGCGCTTTACCCACATCAGCAGCACGAATGTGAAAATCCATCAACTGATGAAAACCACGCATGGTCGGATTTTTAATTAGCGTGCTTTGCACAAAACGCTCAGCGGCCTCAATACCATTTTCTCGGGCCACCAACTCTGACAGCATCACTGCAGCACTGGTTGAATGCGCCAACTTGACGCATTGATGGAGGAAATGGATGAGCCCAGCCTCATCATCAAGGCCAACATAACAAGCCTTGATCAGGGGCAATGCCTCAGCCACAAAGTCAGGATCTTCGCTCAGAATGCCACTGAGCATCTTCAACGCTTTGCTATAGTGACCTTGGTTGTACCATAAACGCCCGAGTGCAAGCGCCGCCCGCGCACAACGCGGATCGTGTTGACGGGCTTTGCTATAATATTTTTCGGAAAACTCGACGTTATCCTGCTGTTCTGCTAGCTCACAGTAGAGCTGCGCGACCACCCGTTGGGCACCCGCATCGGTGCGGGTTAACTTCAACGCAATTTTAATCGCTTTATCCCATTCATGGGTCGCTTCATATAACTCCAACAAGTGCCGTTGGCAGGCCTGCTGAAATTGTTTATCCGGTTGTAAGGCGAGCAACATTTCTTCAGCGCGGTCGTAAATGCCGGCGGCTAAATAATCAAGCCCTAGCTCAAACATGGCAGCACGACGTTCCTGCTCGGTAATAGACGGCCGCGAAGTTAAGTTTTGATGGATTTTAATCGCTCGGTCTACTTCGCCGCGGCGGCGAAATAATTTACCCAAAGCCCAATGTGTCTCAAGCGTATCGGAATCGACATCGAGCAATTCTATAAATAAATCAACTGCTTTATCTGGTTGATCAGAAAGCAATAAGTTTAAGCCGGTAACATATTGGCGAGAAAACTGCTCTTGTTCGCGGCGGTCTTCGTTACGAACACTATTACGGCCCATAAACCAGCCATAGGCGGCCGCCACAGGAAGTAACAGGAACAGTAACTCAAGCATGCGCGGTTAACTCGATTTTTGCACAGTTTTGCGCTGTTGACGTAACTGGTTACGCAAGCCGAGTTGACGGGCGAGCATACTCAATAAGCCGAGAACAAAACCGATAAACAAGAAGCCGGCAACGACCCAGGTGAGCGGCATATCGTAGCGCCCAATCAATAGATCTATGCTTAATTGCTGCTGGTTGAGGGCGCCAAAGGCCACCGCAAACAGAAATAAAACCAACAAGGGCAACACCACAAAGATAAAGCGAATCATAAGGTTTCCTATACGACGCTCAAAAAAAAACGGCATGCTTAACTATAGCATGCCGTTTCTGTTTACTCGACGTTAAATAGTGTCGACGCGTTCGCGTAATTCCTTGCCGGCTTTGAAGTGCGGAACATATTTACCTTCTAGTTCCACCGCTTCACCAGTTTTTGGATTACGCCCTACACGTGCGGCCCGATAATGCAACGAAAAGCTTCCAAAACCGCGGACTTCAATACGCCCGCCTGACGCTAATTCTTGCGCCATTTGTTCGATAAGCTCTTTCACCGCATCTTCAACCTGACGCGGAGAAAACTCAGGATACAACCTTGCCAACTGCTGAATCAGCTCTGACTTTGTCATCGTAAGCTCCTCTGTGATGCGTCAATGCCTAGTTTAATCGGGCTAAAAACACTATTAGTCGTTTTTAGCTGCTTTAAAAGCTTCTGCCATGGCGTTTGAGAAACCGTCAGCGTCGTCTTGCTGCTTGTTCACAGTTTCCATAGCTTCTTTTTCTTCAACTTCGTCTTTCGCACGGATTGACAAGCTCAGTGCGCGGCCTTTACGGTCAACGCCCATATAGCGAGCTTCAATGCTGTCACCAACTTTCAGGACAGTGCTAGCATCTTCAATACGGTCGCGTGAGATATCAGCAACACGAACGTAGCCTTCTACTGAGTCAGCCAGTTCGATTTTGGCGCCTTTGGCATCAACTTCGATAACCTTACCAGTAACGATAGCACCTTTTTTGATACTCGCCAGATAATTGTTGAACGGATCTTCTTCAAGTTGTTTGATACCTAAAGAGATACGCTCACGCTCAGCGTCAACTTGTAAGACGATAGCAGTAACTTCTTCGCCTTTCTTAAATTCACGAACCGCTTCTTCGCCAGTAGCGTTCCAGCTGATGTCTGACAAGTGAACCAGACCATCAATACCGCCATCAAGGCCGATGAAGATACCGAAGTCAGTGATTGACTTGATCTTGCCAGATACTTTGTCGCCCTTGTTGAAGTGCTTCGCGAACTCTTCCCATGGGTTAGCTTTACACTGTTTCAAGCCTAAAGAAATACGACGACGTTCTTCGTCAATTTCCAGCACAATAACTTCAACCACATCACCTAAGTTAACTACTTTTGATGGGTGTACGTTTTTGTTGGTCCAATCCATTTCAGATACGTGTACTAAACCTTCAACGCCTTCTTCGATTTCAACGAAGCAGCCATAGTCAGTCAGGTTAGTGACACGGCCAGTCAAACGGTGGCCTTCTGGGTAACGGTTAGCAATAGCGGCCCATGGATCTTCGCCTAACTGCTTCAGGCCTAAAGAAACACGCGTACGATCACGGTCAAACTTCAATACTTTCACGTTGATTTCGTCACCAACGTTCACCACTTCGCTTGGGTGCTTCACGCGTTTCCAAGCCATGTCAGTGATGTGCAACAAACCATCGACGCCGCCTAAATCAACGAACGCGCCGTAGTCAGTCAGGTTCTTCACGATACCTTTAACTTCTTGACCTTCTTGCAGGTTTTCTAATAACTGATCACGCTCTACGCTGTTTTCAGTTTCGATAACCGCACGGCGAGAAACAACGACGTTGTTACGCTTCTGGTCGAGCTTGATGACTTTGAATTCTAATTCTTTGTTTTCTAAATGCGTGGTTTCACGAACCGGACGCACGTCAACCAGTGAACCAGGCAAGAACGCGCGAACGCCGCCTAAATCAACAGTGAAACCGCCTTTCACTTTGCCACTGATTAAACCAACAACGGTAGCTTGCTCTTCATAAGCTTTTTCCAGCTGCAGCCAAGCTTCAAAGCGCTTCGCTTTCTCGCGAGAAAGAATGGTTTCACCGAAGCCATCTTCTACCGCATCCAAAGCCACGTCGATGATGTCACCAACTTTTACTTCCACCACGCCTTCGGCGTTACGGAATTGCTCTACTGGAATAGCGCTTTCTGATTTCAAACCAGCATCAACCAGCACGACATCACGATTAATCGCAACGATAGTACCTTTAACAATTGAACCAGGACGAGTTTCGGTCGTTTTCAGACTTTCTTCAAACAGCTGTGCAAAATTTTCTAACATAAGGTTATGTATCTTCAGGTTGAGTACATCCACCAAACACTCCAGTGAGGCGGGGTTGTTAACATTTATCTGTGTGCATCCATGCCACAGACCGCTAAGTTAGTGGGTTGCTTTAACCAACTTTCTCAGAATTTGATAACTTGCTATGGGCAAAAACTAGAATTTTATCAACCACTTCAGCAATCGATAAATTGGTAGAGTCTACGAATAGCGCATCGTCGGCTGGTACCAGTGGTGCCACCGAACGATTGGAATCGCGATAATCGCGGTCAACGATATCGGCGATTAATTGCTCAATATTAGCAGCAAAACCCTTTTCTAGCAATTGTTCGTAACGCCGCCGCCCGCGTTCTTCGGGGCTTGCGGTTAAAAATATCTTGGCGTCTGCCTGCGGAAATACCACCGTTCCCATGTCACGCCCATCGGCGACTAAACCAGGGAGGTCTTTAAAGGCGCGTTGCCGGCGCAACAAGGCTTCTCGTACGCGCGGCAGTGCCGCAATTTTGGACGCCATAGTGCCGATAGCTTCGGCGCGAATGGCCACAGTAACGTCTTCGCCTTCGAGAATGATATGGGTTAAGTGTTTCTCTTCTTCCACATCAAATTTTACGTCTAAATCGCTTGCTAAGGGCACCAATCCAACTTCATCATCGGCTGAAATATTATGATGCAGCGCAGCTAAGGCCAAAACCCGATAGATAGCGCCGCTATCGAGCAAATGCCAACCGAGCTTCTCCGCTAAGATACGACTTACCGTACCTTTGCCAGCGCCACTTGGCCCATCGATAGTAATAACTGGAATAGATTGCCCCATGCGTTCCTCTAGCAAACAAAAGCGCGCTTATTATACGGATTTCGCCACAAAAAGCACCCACTATCGGCGTACCCGGCTAACGGCAACGTTGTTGAAACACCTGAAAGAAATCAGGATAGGTCTTGCGGCAACAGTCTGGATCGATAATGGTGACGCCCGTGGCACTAAAACCAAGCAAGGCAAAGCTCATGGCAATACGATGGTCATCGTAGGTGTCGATATAGGCATGCTGGAGTTGCTGCGGCGGGGTAATCTGCAGGCTGTCGGCTCGCTCCACCACTTCAGCGCCAAGTTTTCGTAGCTCAGTAGCCATAGCATGCAGGCGATCGGATTCTTTGATACGCCAATTAGCGACATTTCGAATATGCGTGGTCCCGCGTGCGAATAATGCCAATGTCGCAAAGGTCATGGCCGCATCTGGAATGGCGTTTAAATCGGCATCAAGCGCTTTTAACGGCGCTCCTTGGATGTCGATCCACTGTTCAGCGATGTCGACCTCTGCCCCCATAGTCGCCAAATAGTTGGCAAAAGCAACGTCACCCTGAATGCTCGCGCGCCCCACCCCATGCACCCGCAACGGACCACCACCAATAGCTGCAGCAGCTAGCCAATAGCTGGCGGCACTAGCATCACCTTCCACCCAGTACTGTCCCGGTGATTGATAGCGTTGCCCACCAGGAATTAAGAACTCTTGCTCACAAACACGATGCACCTGAATACCAAAGCGCTGTAACATCGCTAGGGTCAGTTCGATATAGGGCCAAGACACTACCGTGCCGGTCAGCTTCAGCAAGCTATCCTGCGCTAGTAGCGGTAACGCCATCAGCAAAGCGCTCACATATTGGCTGGAAGCACTGCCATCGATACTGACTTGCCCAGCAGCTAAACCACCGCCCAAGCGCAGCGGCGGATACCCCGGCTGGCCGACATAATCGATCTGTGCACCGGCAGCCACCAAGCT
>DIVC01000081.1:18705-22800 GCA_002423905.1 Idiomarina sp. UBA6142 | reverse complement strand
GGCAAGTCGACCTTTATTCGCTCAGTATCGGCAGCGCGCCCTAAAGTCGCCGATTACCCGTTTACCACCTTGGTGCCTAACCTGGGGGTGGTGAATCCAGTACCCCATGCCAGTTTTGTGATTGCGGATATTCCCGGTTTAATTGAAGGCGCAGCCGAAGGTGCTGGTTTAGGTATTCGCTTCTTGAAACACTTAGAGCGCTGTCGGTTATTGCTGCATCTCATCGATTTGGCACCATTTGACGGCACCGACCCGGCTGAGCAGGCGGTGAAGATTGTCCGTGAGCTAGAAAAATACAGCCCTGAGTTGGCCGCCAAGCCACGTTGGTTGGTTGCCAACAAGATTGATTTGCTAAGCAAAGAACAAGCTGCTGAGCGCATTGAGGCCATTAAAGCTGCGCTTGAATGGGATGGGCCGGTCTACCAAATTGCTGGCATCAGTGGTACAAATACCGATGCTTTATGCAAAGAAATCATGACCTATATTGAGGCGTTACCGAAAGTCACCCCAGAACAGCTCGAAGCGCAAGCAAAAGTAGGTGCTGAGTTCAAATGGGAGCAGTATCATCAGCAGCAAATGGGTCAAGCTGCTGCAGAAAACTGGGATGACGAAGACGACGATGATGACGACGATTGGGACGACGAGGATGGCGCTGAGGTGGTTTATCAACGTTAGCAGCCACGGTTAGTCACCGGTGTCGATCAACAGTGATGTAAGGAAACCGATGAAAATAGCACTGGTAGCGGCTATGGCAGAGAACCGAGTGATTGGTAAAGAGGGTAAAATGCCATGGCATTTACCTGCTGAATTGGCCTACTTCAAAGCCATTACCATGGGCTACCCAGTGGTCATGGGGCGGGCGACCTACGAATCGATTGGGCGGCCGCTGCCGGGGCGGACCAATATTGTGTTAAGTAGCCGCTGTGCCGAAACCCATAGCGATGAGCGTGGGGTGATTTGGGTCAATAGCCCAGCAGCTGCCATAGCAGCCGCTGCGAATGCCGAGCGCTTGATGGTGATTGGTGGGGGGCGGGTGTACGCAGAGTTTTTGCCCTATGCTGACGAACTGTATCTCACCCACATTCAGTTGCAGACCGACGGTGACACATTCTTTCCAGATTATACCCAAGCGCTGAATTGGCACTGTGAAGTCACCGCCAACCATGCCGCCGATGCCAACAATCCTCACCCGTTCTATACCGCAGTGTACCGTCGCATAGGCGCTAAGCCGCCGCTTTAGATTTTAACGTTCAGCTACATTTGCAACAAAATTGTCCGTTGTTTCGCTAATTTTCACGCGTTACCATGCATTTGTTTTGCGGTATGAGGTTACACTAGTGCGCTTGTCGATGTTCGTCATTGTGATCACCTTATTGATGGTGCCCAATCAGCTACCAGCCCAAACCCTTGCCCGCCCTACAGAAATAACCCTCGCCATTTGTACCATGGCCCGCGATGATAGCACCCGTGAATTACAGAGAAAACTGTTAGAGCTGCGCGTGCGTTTGCGTGATATCTACTCGGGCGTGCGCTGCAACCAACTCAGCCTGATGCAATTTGCCATGTCCTACGAAGCCATCAATGTTGCTTATTATTTAGCCAGTCATGCCAATATTGACGACCTGGTCGCGAGCGGTGACCTGGAATGGTTGACCCAGCGTGACCTGATGGAAACAGCAGTGGGTCAAGTGTTGCTGCAACGCTTGCACAATTAACGAAACGTTACAGTTTGCGCCTTGGTAAAGCTGCGTTGAGCCGTTACACTGTGGGTCATTGTTACAATTGGATAACATTCATGTCTGTGACTACATTTTCATTGCGCCCAGTTGCCGTGCTGTCGGTTCTGCTTAGCACAGTGCTGACCGGCTCAGCGTTGTTATTTAGCCCAGTTATGGCGATGACTGACGCTGACCAGCCAGCGCGCGCGGCAGTATTACCCACCAGTAAATTAGCTGGCTGTTACCTCAAGAACATTTCTGAGCGGGTGTTGTGCGGCACCTTAACGGTGCCAGAAAACTATGAGTTTCCGGAAGGAGCCACCATCGCGCTGAATTTTGCTGTGCTCCCGGCGGTGAGTGAGAACAAGAAACCTGATCCGCTGCTGATTCTCGCTGGTGGGCCGGGGCAAGCGGCCACTGAGTTAGCCGCAATGATCGATCGCATTTTTAAAGACGTGCGGCGGCAACGCGATATTTTATTGATCGACCAACGTGGTACCGGTAAGTCAGCGCCACTGAGTTGTGAGCTGAATCATGTTGAAGAAATAGCCAAGACCGATGAGCAAACTAATCTAGAAGGGATAGCTCGCGATTGTTTAGCACAGTTTGAAGACCGTGATCTGACTCAATATCATAGCGTTAACGCTATTCGCGATTTTGAGCAAGTACGAGAGCATCTCGGTTATCCGCAAGTGAATTTGTATGGTGGCTCGTATGGCAGCCGTGCCGGCTTAGTATATATGCGTGAGTATCCGCACTCGGTGCGCGCGGCGGTGCTCGACGCGCTGGCACCGGTGCAAGTGGTGGTGGGGCCATTTGGCAGCTTTGGTGCGCAGTCGTTTCATAAAATGCTCGCCCGCTGCGAACAATCGGCTGCCTGCAATAATACCTTTCCCAATCTCTATCAAACTTATCAAGATGCGCTGTTGCGCCTAGAGCAAACCCCAGAACGCCTGCGCATTGCCGACCCACTCAGCAATGAAATGACCGAGGTGATGATTACCGCTGGGCGCTTTACTTCAGTGCTGCGGGTAGGTTTGTACCATCCCACCACGCGGCAGCTGCTGCCTTATGTCATCCAGCAAACGGCGTTGGGTAACTACACCCCGCTGATGGGCTTGTTGGGTAGTACCATGGGGCAATCAGAAATGTATATGGGGCTAACCCTATCGGTGCTGTGCAGTGAAGATTTGCGTCGCGCCAGCCGAGAATTACTGGCCGCCGATGCCGATAATGATTTTATTGGTGGCCGTACCGGCGATGCCTTTGTTGAAATGTGCCGGGCCTGGCCGCAAGCTGAGCGCCCAGCACAGTGGTTTGAACCGGTTCAGAGTGACATTCCCACGCTATTGTTGTCCGGTGAATTAGACCCCGTCACGCCACCTGCGTGGGGCGACATGGCGGCGGCAACGTTGAGCAATAGCCGCCATTTGGTGGCCCCGCAGGGTTCGCACACCATTATTGGTCATACCTGTGCCAATCGTCTTGCCAGCAATTTTATCGACAGCTTAAACTTAGCCAATTTGGATGATAGCTGCCTGCAGCAACAAAAACCTGCGCCGTTTATTCTGAACAGCAACGGCAAAGGACTCTAGCCCATGATTGACGTGAAACAACTCCGAAAACAATTTGGTCAAGTCGTGGCGCTCGATGGTCTCACTTTTGCTGCGCCAGAAGGTCAAATTACTGGTTTATTGGGCCCTAACGGGGCCGGTAAAACCACCTGTCTACGTACTATCTATGGCTTATTAAAAGCCGATAGCGGGCAAGCCCTGATCGATGGCTATGATGCCAGTCAGCAGCCACTTGAGGCGCGTCGCCACATCGGTATTTTCCCGGATAAATTTGGCTTATATGAGCGCCTAACGGCACGTGAGCAAATCGCTTATTTTGCCAGTTTGCATGGCATGCAGGGTGAGGCACGGGCCCAAGCCGTTCAACAAGCGCTGCAGCGGCTCGATATGCTCGCCATTGCCGATCGCCGCGCGACCGGATTTTCCCAGGGCCAACGCATGAAGGTAGCGTTGGCACAAGCCATTGTGCATAACCCCAAACATTTGATTTTAGATGAGCCAAGCCGCGGGCTGGACGTCATGAGCACACGTATTTTGCGCGACTTATTACGCGAACTGCGGGGGCAGGGCACCAGCATTCTATTTTCCAGCCATGTCATGCAAGAAGTTGCCGCGCTGTGCGACCAAGTGGTGGTGGTGGCGGCTGGCAAAGTGGCTGCCCAAGGCACCACCGAAGAACTCTGTGCACTCACCGGCGAAACCGCGTTAGAAGAAGCCTTTGTGAAGATTATTGGAACCGATGAGGGCATCGCCGCATGATGACACCCATTGGAATTGTTTGGCTGAAAGAGCTCAAAGATGCG
>DIVC01000081.1:8820-18656 GCA_002423905.1 Idiomarina sp. UBA6142 | reverse complement strand
AATCATCTCAATAGCCTCGGTATTGTTGCGCGCACTCAGCCGTGGCCAACTGGCAGCCAAGCTATTGTGTTAGAGATTGATCCGCGCTGGGCCGAGTCAGTCGCTACCGCACAGCCGGCTCAGGTCACTTTAACGGCAGATTTTTCCGCGCAAAAGCAACGCGCAGAAATTAGCCGGGTGGAGCGTGCTGTTAGCAGTTATAGCCAACAACTCGGTTATATTCGTCTGCAAATGCGTGGCATTGACCCCAATGCCATCCGGGCCGTGGATTTGGTCAAACATGACACCGCTACCAAGGGCTCACGTGCCGCGCTTATCATGGGAAGCGTGCTGATTTTCATCCTGTTATCGGTGTTTTTCTCAGGCATGAACGTGGCGATTGATATTAGCGCCGGTGAGCGCGAGCGCAACTCGTTAGAGTTGCTCTTGGCCCAACCACTGAGTGCGCAGCAACTGGTGTGGGGAAAAACCCTAGCGGCGGGCTGTTTTGCCATTTTCGGTGGCATCCTTAGCGTGGTGCTGATCCCGCTGATTTTCAAGTTTATTCCGTTACATGAAATTGGTATCAGCGTGGCTATAGCATGGCCGATGTTGTTGCTGATCATGCTCATTTTAGTGCCATTAGCATTGATGGCTACGGCGCTGCAGTTGTTTGTATCGTTCCGCGCTAAAAGCTTTAAAGAAGCACAAACCTATATCTCATTTTTGTTGATGGTGCCGATGCTGGCGGTGTTTGGGGTAGAGTTCGCGCGCTTGAAGAATCAACTGTTATATTACCTGCCGCTGACCGGGCAGCACCAAGCCTTGCTGGATATCATCAAGGGCGAATCGGTGCATTGGCTGGCACTGGCTGTGAGTGGTCTGGTCACACTGCTGGTCAGCTACATTCTGATCAGGTTGATTGGGCGCATGCTGAGCAGCGAAAAAGTGGTGTTTGGGCTGTAACGGCCCACTATTATTGATGTTGCCAGCGGGCCCACTGATAGTAGGCCCATTGGCCCAGTCGCCGTAACTGTGGCAGCGGAAACTGCGGCAAGGGTGACTGATAGAACGGCAGCTCTGGCAGGCGTTCGCCCATCGCCAACTGCGCTACTCGGGCCCCCGCTAACTGACTGAAGGTCACCCCAGCGCCACAATAACCCATACTGGTGTAGATAGTGGTTGCCGGGCTATAAATACGCGGATAATCATCGAGCGCGACGCTCACCCAACCACTCCAAAAATACTCCGGTGGCTGTTGGCATAACGCCGCTAATTGCGGCAAGGTGCGCGCTAACGCAGCGAGCAAATGCTGCGCATAGTGAGCTTTATCGGCATCGGCGCCGCGAATAGCACCGCGCCCACCAAACAGCAAGCGGCCATCGGGAAGCAAACGGAAATAGTATTTCAGTGCGCGAGTATCCATGATCAAATGCTCACCGGTTAACCCGCTAGCAGCGCGTTCGCTGGCGGTTAACGGCCGCGTAACCAACACGCTCGATAGCACGGGTAGGCTGCGGCCGTGCACACTTGGGTGTAAATGGTTGGCGGTATAGCCATTACTGGCAACAATCACTTTAGCGGCACTGATAGTACCTAGTGGCGTATCTAACTGGTGGCGGCCAGCGCCGCACTGCTGCCAGTGTTGCACCGGGCAATGGCTGAACAGTTGTGCCCCGGCGGCCACTGCTTGGCGGGCGACACTGCTGGCAAGCAACAGCGGGTTGACTCCGTAACTGTGCGGAAAGTGCAGCGCCGCATGGGCTTGCGGGCTGCGAATGAGTTGCGCCAGCGCGGCGCGATCAAGCCAGCGTGTTTGTGGTTCATAATAGTTTAACGCAGCAAATTGCTGGCGTAATAGTGCGACCGCGCGGTCACTATGGGCAATCTTTAAATAGCCACCGAGCTGCTGTTCTAAACGCTGTGGGCAGGCCTCTAGATGGCGTTCAAGGCGCTCAAATGCGGCAGCGTATTCACGCTGAATACCGCGGGCCACGCTCTCCCCAGCTTTTTTCGCCCACGCCGCATAGCCGAGACGACCGGTGCTGGGCATGGCAAACCCAGCATTGCGGCTGGAGCAGCCCCAAGCGATATCGTTGGCTTCTAATACCAGCACCTGTTGCTGATAACGCTCGGCCAGCTCCAGGGCGGCATTGAGGCCGGTATAACCGGCACCGATCACAACAATGTCAGCTTGGGCCGGCAGCCGCGTGCTCAGGCTGGGCCACAACGCCTGGCTGTGACTGTGCCAGTAGCTGTTTGGCTGCGGCCGATTGGGGCCGGGGCAAGCATGGTGGAGTGGGTCGTACATAGGTTGTGGCTGCGGCTTCAGGTGAGAATCTTGCATATAAACCGTCAGCCCGTTCAGTTAGTCGAAATTGAGAATCATCTCGCCGGCAGTGCAATGACAAATACCGTCGCAGACTGGGCAGTGGTAGCCTTCGTACACTGAAATATAGTGCCAGCGGTCGGCGTGCTCGCGAATTAGCTGGCCACCGCAGCGGCTAAAATAGGAAAATGCGCTGTTGTTGGGGCTTTGCATCCAAATATGCGCTAAACCGGCCTTGCAGCCGAGCTTTTTGGCCTCGGCAATGGAGCGTTCGAGCAGCAAGCGACCTAAGCCAACACCACGAATGGTGGCATCCACCGCGGCGCATTTAAAATACACCATCTGTTCGGCCGCGACTGGCCATGCGGAGGGTGTGCAGCTGTCATCAATCGGCCATTGGCCCGGCGCAAAGGTCAAGCGTATGCCCGCCAATTGACCATCTACGTAACCGAGCCAATTGAGGTTAATACCCTGGTGTAGACCTCGTGCAGCATAGTCAGCGAGATTTTCAACGGTCAGGTAATTGTCACCATGAACGCGATTGCCCAATTCAATCACGGCCGCGTGGTCGGCGGCCGTGAGTGGTTTGAGTTCAATCAATGGTGCTGCAGTTGCGGTCATAGCATCCGTATCAAAGCTAAGAGTTGGTCGTAGCCGTTAGTAACGATAGTCATCCGATTTAAACGGCCCTTCCACAGCCACGTGAATGTAGTCTGCTTGGAGCTTGGTCAGTTGCGTGATCACGCCACCAAAACCCTGCACCATGTAACGCGCGACTTCTTCATCCAGTTGCTTGGGAAGCACTTCAACACGTAGCTTGGCAGCTTTTTCAGCGGCTGGCAAGTCAGCGAATTTTTCGCTGTATAGGTGCATTTGCGCCAGCACTTGGTTAGCGAATGAACCATCCATAATACGGCTAGGGTGACCGGTGGCGTTACCGAGGTTGACCAAGCGGCCTTCTGACAGCAGCAATAAGTAGTCGTCGGCAGCATTGCTACGGAATACTTTATGGACTTGCGGCTTCACTTGCTCCCAGCGCCAGTTGCTGCGCATGAAGGCCGTGTCAATTTCGTTATCAAAGTGACCAATGTTGCACACCACGGCGGTTTTTTTCAACGCGGCGAGCATGTGCTTATCACAGACATTGACGTTACCGGTGGTGGTGACCAATAAGTCGGTGTTGGCTAGCAAGGCCGTGTTAATGCTTGCAGCGGTGCCATCATTACGACCATTGAGGTATGGCGACACCACTTCGTAACCGTCCATGCAGGCCTGCATGGCGCAGATCGGGTCAATTTCGGTCACCTTCACGATCATGCCTTCTTGGCTCAAGCTCTGCGCCGAGCCTTTACCGACATCGCCATAGCCAATAACCAACGCCTTTTTGCCCATTAACAAGTGGTCGGTACCACGCTTGATGGCATCGCTCAGCGAGTGGCGGCAACCGTATTTGTTGTCGTTCTTAGACTTGGTGACTGAATCATTGACGTTAATGGCGGGCACTTTCAAGCTGCCATGTTTCAACATCTCCAGCAGGCGGTGCACACCGGTGGTGGTTTCTTCCGTGATACCGTGAATTTTTTCCAGCATCTGCGGATATTTGTGATGAATTAACAGCGTTAAATCACCACCATCGTCGAGGATCATGTTGGCATCCCAGAGGCGGCCATCTTCATGGCAGGTTTGCTCTAAACACCACTCGTATTCGTCTTCGGTTTCACCTTTCCAGGCAAATACCGGAATTCCGGCCGCGGCAATGGCCGCTGCAGCATGGTCTTGGGTTGAGAAAATATTACATGATGACCAGCGTACTTCCGCGCCAAGTTCAATCAGCGTTTCAATCAACACCGCGGTTTGAATAGTCATGTGGATACAGCCAATAATACGCGCGCCCTTCAGTGGCTTACTGTCAGCATATTTACGGCGGATGGTCATCAAGGCCGGCATTTCGCTCTCGGCAATCGAAATTTCCTGACGGCCCCAAGCAGCAAGGCTGATGTCGGCGACTTTGTAATCTTGAAAATGACTCATTGGGTTTCCTTAAGAATTAAACTCTGGCGCGTGTTGCAGCCGAATTAATAACTGTTGCTGGCGATCGGCACTGAGGCGCGGACCAAATTCACTGACCACTTCGGCGGCGGCGTGGCTGGCGAGCAAACCACAGGCCGCTAATGGGTAGCCCCGGGTCAGACCAAACATCATGGCGCCGGCAAACATATCACCCGCACCATTGGTATCAATGGCTTTGATCGGAATACCAGGCACTTTAATTTGGCGTTCTCCGTCGCCCAAAATAGCGCCATCTTTGCCCAGCGTAATCGCCACTAATTTGGCGTGCTGTTGCAACTTCACCAAGGCCTCTTGCACATCATCGGTGGCGGTGAGCATAGCGGCTTCTTCTTGGTTACAGAACATTACGTCGACACCGCCATCTAGGATCGCCTCAATACCGTCGGTAAAGTATTTAACCATCGCCGGATCGGAGCAGGTCATGGCAATTTTAGTGCCGTTGGCGCGGGCGACTTGTTTGGCTCTGGCAATGGCTTGGCGGGCGATGGGTGAGGTGACTAAATAGCCCTCGATATACAGATACTCGGCCCGGGCAATGGCATCTTCATCGAGCTCAGCGGTGGACAAGTCGGCGGTGATGCCCAAATAGGTGCGCATGGTGCGTTCAGCGTCTGGGGTCACCATGACTAAACAGCGACCGGTTTTACCTTGGTGTGCCTGCGCACCAATACTGGTAGTAATACCTAGCCGCTGCAGATCCTCACAATAGAACTTGCCGGCCTGGTCATCGGCTACTTTGCAGCAATAGAAGGCATTACCACCAAATTGGCTAAAACCGACTAATGAATTGGCTGCCGAGCCACCGCCTGATTGCTTCTTCAGCTCGCCACGTTTCGCTAACTCAGCGATTAAGCGTTCTTGGTCGGCGTCGTCGATGAGGGTCATCATGCCTTTTTCAATCTGGTGCTGCTGCAAAAATTCATCGGTGACTTCAAATTCTTGGTCGACCAAGGCGTTGCCAATACCGACAATATCGATTGTTTTCATAGGTGCTCGCGCAGGCATATTCTAAAGTTCTAAAAACGAAAAATCCGGCCGCGTAGTATAGCGCAGCCGGAATTCGAGGTCGACCGAATTAGGTCGCAGATTTAACTCATGGGCTTAGGCTTTGAAGCCACCCGGTACGCCTTTGGTGGTGATACTCACGGCATCGTGCGCGTGCAGCGATTCTAGGTGATTCACGCGGATCCAAAAATCACGATACTGCGGTTGTTGGTTCAAGGTGAACTGCAAACGCCGAGCGGCATCTTCACAGAACATCAGGTTCTGACCGTTGAGCCGGGCAAATTCTTGCTCGTCTTCGCGTTTCACCGCTGCCTGCACCGGCGTTTTCAATGAATCTTCAATGGCATCAATCAACTGAATGATGGGTAACTCAGTCATGCTGTCATCCAGCCCAACTTTCACTTCTGCCACCGAGCGCTGGCTATGTGGGGTAGCCACAATACCTTGGGTGGTCCCTAACCAGCGGTGCACCGCTTCGGCATCAACTTCAGCATCGGTGCCAAAGTTTTTGGCAAAGGCCTCTTGAATCAATTGCCGTGCCAGCGCCGCCGAACAGGGGCAGGTAGATGAATAGGGCACTTCGACGCCCATCGCGATGCTCAAATGACCATGATCGTAACGGCCTTCAACCGTCACTGGATAGCCTTTCCAACCCGGCTTTTTGCTGATCAGCGCTTTGCGCCGTAGCAAATAATGAAAGCTGAATTTCACATAGGCTTGGTCGGCTAAACCATCGTGGCTGCTAATAAAATCGTTGAGCACCTTATGTAAACTTTGCTGCGTCAATGCGCTATTATTGGACAGGTCTTCCAATAATAAGTAGAGGCGCGACATGTGAATGCCTTTGGCTTTCGGGTCGGTCAAGTTAACAAAAGCCTCAATACTGGCGCTGACCGGCCGTTCCATATCGCTGGCAGCACCAACGATTATCGGCATTTCGATATTACTCATACCCACCCAGTCCAAAGTCCCCTCAGTTTGTGCTTGGGTTTGCTTGGCAATATCTGGCATCATTGTAGGTGTTGCTGTTGGCATGCGTTACGACTCCGAACGTTGCTAAATTTACATCAAGTACCCCAAAAGGGGGCGATAGTATACTAGAATTAGCTTGATTACGGTAGTTTGCCACATCAGGTTCAATAGTTAGGGAAAAGAAATTCGATTAAGCGTATCGAAAAAGCCATAACGGCTGCACAGGGAATTACACAGGGACATGCACAGGGAACCAATTATGATCGATGAACGCTTGTTAACACAATATGCAGAACTGATGGGAACTGCAGGAGTGGCTGATATGCTGACCACTTTTGACGACAATGTAGGTGGCTATGTGGACCACATTCAGTGGTTGGTCAAGCAACGTGATGAGGCGGGTATGCGTAGCCAAGCACACAAGCTCAAAGGCGCGTGTCGCTCGGTTGGGCTCACCGAATTAGCGCGGTCAATGGAACGCCTCGAACGTGACAGTTGGGACTGGCAAACATTGGAACAGTTGCTGGCGCAATGGGTCCATCAACTACCCATGCACCAACAACAGCTCAAGCGCTGGTTAAACGCCAGGCGAGTTCAGTGAGGGTTGATCAAGGTGACGAATAGTCACGTCACCGATAAAGCGATATCCTTCACCATGAATGGTGGTAATTAAATTCTGTGACGCGCGCTCACCTTCAAAGTGCCGACGAATACGTCGAATGGCTACATCGACAGTACGGTCAGCTGGGCGCAAATCGCGATCAAGCATTTTCTTCACCAAAGTTTCACGGTCTAAAATCTTGCCTGGATTGGTCAAGAACAGCTCCATGGCGCGGTATTCGCTTTTTGGTAAGCGGAACATCTTGCCTTCAGGCGAGAACAAACAGCGACTATCGCTCTCTAAGCGCCAGCCATTGAAATCATAAACAATACTGTCGTGACCAATGCTCTGCTGTTGGCTCTTGATCGCTTCAATACGGCGATACAAGTTACGCACTCGAATAATCAATTCTTTTGGATTGTAGGGTTTAATCAAATAATCATCGGCGCCGAGCTCAAGCGCTAACAAACGATCTTCTTCGGCGTCACGGCCGGTTAGAAAGATCAGCCCGATATTTTCGTTTTCACGCAGTTTCTCAGCCAATTCAATACCACTTTTACCGGGTAGATTGACATCCATGATGACCAAGTCAACTTGTTGGCGCGCCATAATGCGCTGCATTTGCATGCCATCGGCGGCGTCGTATACATCATACCCCTCTTGCTGGAACAGACGCGTCAGGGTATTGCGGGTAACGACTTCATCTTCAACGATTAATAAACGAGCGCTCATAACGTGGGTCCAGTTTGTGCTGTTAACATATGTTGCATTAACGTGATAAACGAGAGTCTAACATGAGTTTTAGTGAATGCGCAAAATTCAAACCAAAAATAGTTGATATTTGATCGTAAATTTAGCTCTCGTCATCCGGTTGAGCAGCTATCAAGGATTGCGGCAGCTCAATTTTGAGATGGGTGCCGCGACTTGGCGTGCTGTCAATATCAATACTGCCCTTCAACACTTGTCGTACTAAGTTATAGACAAAGTGTAGACCAAGTCCGGCCGCACCGCTACCGCGTTTGGTGGTGGTAAAGGGCTCAAATACTTTGCGCAACAGCTCCGTGGGCATACCCACACCATCATCACGATAATCAATACGCAACACGNNCGGTGCTGTAATCGGGCTGTATCTCAATGTGAATAGAACCGCGGGGACGCTGGTCAAAGCCATGTTGTATGGAGTTTTGCACTAATTGAATCAATACTTGGTTCAGCGCCCCAGGGCGACTATGCACGCGCAAAGGCTGGGGACAATGCAGGGTTAATGGATAGTTTTGTAACTGCGGAAAGCGGTTATGTAAGGCGGCAACTACGTCATCACAAAATGCCACCATATCAAAATCGCGACTCTCTTCGGTGAACTGATCCATGGCTAATTGCTGAAAACGACTGACGAGGTCGGCGGTGCGTTGAATATTGCGCTCGATCAGGGTGAGATTTTCCTGACACGACAACAAGAAGCGTTGGAAATCACTACTGGTCATGCTCTTTTGCTCAAATTTATCCTGCATGGCGGCCAGTGCGTCCTGCAAAATAGAGGTTGAGGTAATCACCAGCCCGACGGGGGTATTTATTTCGTGGGCAACGCCCGCCACCATATCACCCAACGAGGACATTTTTTGCGCTTCCACCAGTTCTTGTTGATACTGATGCAAGGTTTCTAGCGCTTGAATGAGCTCGTGGTTGGCCACTTTGAGTGCTTCGGTACGTTCGCTGACTTGACGTTCCAGTTCAGTATTGAGCTCGCTGGCCTGCTGTTCGGCTATTTGCTGACGCTCAATATGCTGTTGAATACGTCCGAGCATAATATCAAAGGCCTGGGTCAGGCTATTAAGTTCAGTTAAATTGGTGCGAGCAAGGCGCAGGCTGTAATCCTTTTCACTGGCGACCTGATTCATCGATGCCACCATTTGGTCGACTGGCTTGGTGATATAGCCACGCAAGCGCAGCGATAAAAAGTAGACCAGTAAGAGCGACCCAGCAATTACCGCCAGTGCCACCGCAATACCGTTATAGAGGATCTGATCGGAGCGGCTGCGTGATGCTCGTACATACACATAACCGAGGATACGATCCTCGATGTAGATGGGTTCAATGGCTTCAAAATAGCGTTCGCTTAGGCTGACGCCGCTGACCGCTTGTACCCGCCCCACACGGCTGGGGATCGGCGCTAATAAGGGGGCATTATAGCTGGCGAAAAACTTGGTCACTCCCGAGCTGTTTTCAACCCGATAGACATGGATATGTTGAATAAATTCAGCGCGACCCAATTGCGCTAAGTCGCGAGTAAGCTGCTCACGGGTGTTGAACACTAAGTGTTCGGTGGTTAAGGCGGCGGTGATGGTGGTGAAATCAGCTACCTCGTTACTCACCCGTGCCACCGTTTGGTGATAGTGTAGGGTGACAAAAACAATGCTAGCGAGGGTGACAAATAGCCCGGTGCTCAACACCAGTAGCACGCTAATGGTGCGACCTATGGAGCCAAAGCCACGCATGCTAGCGGCGCCCTTTGCGGGTGGTGCGGGCAGCCGGTTTGCGGATCGCCCGATACACCGCAAAACGGTTATCTTGCACGACGCGTTCGCAGTGCCCAAAGCTGGCGCTGATCAATTCTGGCCAGGGTAAGAAGCGGTTAGCAACCAGCCACAGCTCACCGGTACTGGTGAGGTGTTGATAGGCTTGTTGCAAAAACGCCGCACCAATTTTGTAATCGGTGGCCAGCCCGGTGTGAAAGGGTGGGTGACTGACGATGTAGTCAAAGCGCGGTAGATTGACTTGCAGGCCATCGCTGGCAATGAGTTCGCCGCTTAAGTGGTTGCTTGCCAAGGTGGCTTCGGCAGCCGCCAAGGCCATCGCGCTGACATCGAGGTAGCTCACTTT
>DIVC01000081.1:0-8763 GCA_002423905.1 Idiomarina sp. UBA6142 | reverse complement strand
TGCAGCCGCAACGGCTCGGCGAAACCGGGTTGCGCTAACTGCTGCTCGAGCACATAGTCGTGCAGGGTAAATGGCTTCGGTGTGGCTTGAACGGTGGTGGCTAACAGCAGCGAATGGTTACCGATAGCGACTTTGTGCAGCGGTGCATAATAGTCACCAAGCAGCTTATCGATACTTTTGATACCGCCCCGATTTTCCCCGACCAGCCACACTTCGCTACCCAGCGGCATGATACTGGCAATGGCATGCAACAAATAATCGGCCAGCGGCTTTTCTTTGGGTAACCACAACAGCGCGGCATTGGCGCCATTGAGTTCGCTGGGGGCACTGGCGGAAAATTGCTGAACCGCGCTATGCGGTTGCCATTGCTGCGCCGCACCGGCATGCAAATGCCATAACGCCGCCACCTCGAGTTCAGTCGCTACCGCGGCATCGGGCGCGTTGATGAGCAGCCATTGGCGCTGTTGCAAGCGCTCGGCTTGGCGAATAATCAGTTGCGAGGGTGGTGACAAATGGCTCATGGCTTAAATCGGTTTCCGTTCATAATTTTCTGCGAATACGTCGATGGTTTCCGACGCTTCAATAATAATATCGTCATCAAACTGTGCGACATTAAAGAGTGCTTCACCCTCGTTGGCCACCGGTATTTTACTAATGCCAATAACAATGCCATTGAGCGGGCTTTTAATCGGCTGCAACTCTTCACCGTGCGGGTTGACAATATGGGCAATGATTTGGTCTTTGCTAATGATGTTGCCCAGCTCAATTTTAGGGATCACCAAGCCATCAAATTCGTTACGGATCCAGGCGCTGCGCTTGGCAATCACCGACTTCACATTTTTCCGTGAGCGCCGACCCTTGAGCATCTTCAGTGCTTTCATCACATTCAGTACACCAATAACACCGGCTTTGATGGCGGTATAATCGAACCGTAAGGCTTCCCCGGCTTCGTACAAAATAAGCGGTATACCGAGTTCTGAGGCTAGCCCGCGTAATGAGCCGTCGCGCTCTTTCGAATGCAAAATAACGGGCGAACCAAACGCTTCCGCCATCACCAGCGCGTCAGCATTGGTGGTATCTACCCGCACCTGTGGCAGGTTGTCGCGGTGAATGGCGCCGGTATGTAAATCAATGATATGGGTGGCATTTTGCACCAAGGATTGATTAAACAGCCAGGCTAACCGCGAGCCAAGAGCGCCGCGCTCCGAACCGGGAAAGCAGCGGTTTAAATCGCGCCGATCGGGTAAATACCGCGACTGCTGAATAAAGCCAAATACGTTCACCACCGGCACAATAATGACGGTGCCGCTGAGCTTAAGCGGGTCGATTTCGCCCATTAATCGGCGACATATTTCTACCCCGTTGAGTTCATCACCATGAATTGCCGCGCAGACCAGCAAGGTGGGGCCGGGTTTAATGCCATGCAGCACCTCAGCGTGCAAGTCCATGGGGGTATCGTTATACAGCCGCGCCGCCGGGATCTTCACGCTGTGGCGCGAGCCAGGCGCAATTTTGCGCCCACCGAGCTGATAAAAAGGATGCTTTTTCATCGCCAATTAGCCGCGCCCCTTGGTGCGGGTACGCTGATGTTTGGCATTCTTTTCAATAAATAAGATGATTTCGTTGGCGACATCTTTACCCGTGGCACCTTCAATGCCTTCAAGACCGGGCGAGCTATTCACTTCCATCACCAGGGGGCCGTGGTTAGAGCGTAAAATATCCACACCGGCTACGTTCAAGCCCATGGTTTTCGCCGCTTTCACCGCAGTCGCACGCTCGGCCGCGGTTAATTTGACTAAACTGGCAGTGCCGCCGCGATGTAAGTTGGAGCGGAATTCACCGGCTTTGGCTTGGCGTTTCATGGCGGCAATGACCTTGTCACCAATCACTAGGCAGCGAATATCGGCACCGCCGGCTTCTTTAATATACTCTTGCACCATAATGTGCGATTCCAGCCCCATAAAGGCTTCAATCACCGATTCGGCAGCCTGTCTGGTTTCGGCCAATACCACACCAATACCTTGCGTGCCTTCAAGCAGTTTAATCACTAACGGGGCGCCGCCGACCATGTCAATCAGATCGGGAATATCTTGCGGCTGACTGGCAAATCCAGTCGTCGGCAAGCCGATATTTTTGCGGCTTAACAGCTGCAGCGAGCGCAATTTGTCGCGGCTACGTGAAATCGCCACCGACTCATTCACCGGGTAGCTACCAATCATCTCAAACTGGCGCAATACCGCGGTGCCGAAAAAGGTAATTGAGGCACCAATACGCGGGATCACCGCATCGTAGTAGGGTAAATCTTTACCCTTCATGTGAATGGATGATTCCCGCGCATTAATGTTCATGTAGCAGCGCAGCGGATCAATGACGTCGACCGTGTGGCCGCGCGCTTGGGCGGCCTCGACCAGGCGGCGGGTGGAATACAGTTTGGCGTTACGTGACAGTATCGCAATTCTCATGCGGTCGCTCCTGGTTGACCCAATAAATACGAGGCCTTGGGGTTGACAATAAAACTGCCGCGCATGGCTTGGCGGCCTAATAACATGCGAAATTTCATGGTGTCTCGATTGGTGAGGGTTAACTCGATAGAGCGGTCGAAGTTGCCTAATTGTAGCCGACTTTTGATCACATAGCGTAGTTCTGTGTGACCACCGGAGTCGGTCACCTCGCGCTGGTCGTAAATTTTTGCCTGGCACACGTGCTCACGCTCGCTATGTTGGTCGGGGTGCAACCAAATACGCAGCCAGGCTTCGCCGTTATGCTCGAATGGCTCCAGCCGAAAGGCATGTAAACAGGACGTTTTAGCGCCGGTGTCTACTTTCATTTTGAGGGCCGGAATAGCCAGCTCTGGAAGGGCGCCCCATTCGCGCCAGCCTAGCGTTTGCATGCATTGCTCTCGGTGATCCAAGTCAGTGCGTAGAATAACGCTGCGCGGCGGCAATGGCTAGTTATTCAGTGTCGGCGCCGGCAAACATCCGTTGCAAAATGGCACGGGTAAATTCTTTACGCAGATAAAAGCCACGCGGTAGGGTTTGAATCAGTTGCCCATGCGCGCCAATGGCGTTGGTGAGCACTCGACTGTTGGCGGCTTTGGGGCGCAACTGCAGCACTTCGCCTTGCTGAGCTTGAATATGCTCGACCTGGCCCAGCGCAATGCGGTCCATGTGTTCCTGCCAATCGGCTTGCAGCTGCGCCTCTTCAGCGGCGCTGGGCTGCCAGAAAAAGGCGCTGCCAATAGTGCGCTCGGCTAATGGCACCTGGCGGCGGCCATCAATCGGCACCCACAGTACGCACTGTAATTTGTTGCGCACATTACTCTGTTCCCAGCGCAGGTGGGCAATATCGGTGAGTGGGGCGGTGCAAACAAAGGTAGTTTCCAGCGGTTCACCGCGCTCATCAAGGGGAATAGTTTTTAGCTCCACCCCTAACTCGGGGAAGTCTTGTAGCTGCTGCGAACCGGCTTGCGCACCCAAAGCTGCTTCGAGCAATTGCCCCACCCAGCCCTTATTGCGCCGCAAATCGTTGGGCACGGTCATATTGTGCGCCGCCGCAACCTCCGCAAAACGCTTACCCGCCAATGCGCTGGCGCGGTGGAATAATTCAGTCAGAGTCATGATAAAAGTGCCTGCCCCTATTTAACCCTTTCAATATGCGCCTGATTATGGAAAAATCGAAGCCAGAAGTCGAATTTATGAGGATGCCCGCGTGATAGACGCAGAAGGATTCCGAGCCAATGTCGGGATCATCATCTGTAACGAGCAGGGACAAGTGTTTTGGGCGCGTCGAATAGGGCAACATAGCTGGCAGTTTCCACAAGGTGGCATTGATGACGGCGAAAGTGCTGAACAGGCAATGTACCGGGAACTCTACGAAGAAGTCGGGTTACAGCCGGATCAAGTCGAAATTGTCTACACCAGTCGTCACTGGTTCCGTTATCGCTTGCCGAAACGGCTTGTTCGTCGCGAACAACGACCAACCTGTATTGGTCAGAAACAAAAATGGTTTTTGCTGCGACTCACATGCAAGGAGCAGGATGTGAACGTGCTCAGCTCTGGGAAACCGGAATTTGATGACTGGCGGTGGGTCAGTTATTGGTATCCGGTGCGTCAGGTTGTGGCGTTCAAACGGGATGTCTACCGGCGCGTGATGAAAGAATTCGCGCCGCTAGTGATGCCCCCCTACAGCGCTCCAAGCGCGCCAAAACAGGTGAAAAAGCAGCGCCCGCAACGACGGAGACGCTGATATGCTGCGAGTATTGCAACGCATTGTCGAAGCCGTGAATCAAGCGCCAGACTTTGAGCTGGCGCTGCAAACCATGGTGCGCCAAGTAAAAAATGCGCTAGCAACCGACTGTTGCAGTGTCTACTTGGCGGATCATAGCCAACAGCGGTTTGAGCTAGCCGCTACCGATGGTCTTGAAATTACCAACGAAAACCCCGTTTACATTCGCTTTGGTGAAGGCGTGGTTGGTCTGGCGGCTCAGCGCGAAGAGCCGCTCAACTTTGCCAACGCGGTCGAACACCCCAATTTTATTCGCTTACCGAACGTTAAAGAAGACCGCTTTATTGCCATGTTAGCGGCGCCGGTGATTCATCGTCGTCGGGTGATGGGCGTGCTCACCGTGCAACAAGCCCAAGCGCGCGCCTTTACCCGCGATGAAGAAGCCTTTGTGGTGACCCTAGCGGCGCAGTTGGCGGTGGTCATCGCCCACGCCGAGAGTCGTGGTTTGTTAAAACGCCAAGCGCAAACCCCGTGGCTGCGCAATATGAAGGGTATTCCCGGTTCGCCTGGCGTGGCCATTGGTGCCGCCTATGTGATGAAACCACGGGCACGGCTCAGTGATGTTGTGCCCAAACGCAGTGATATGCCAGAGCACGAAATTCGCGCCTTTCGCGCTGCAGTTGCGCGTACCCGCCAAGAACTCAATGAGTTGAGTGAGCGTATGCGTGGGCAGGTGGCGCAAGAGAGTCTGGCTATTTTTGATGTCTATCACGCCATGCTCGATTCCAATAGTTTAGGCCAGCAGGTTGAAACCACTATTAGTGAAGGCTGGCGGGCACAAACTGCGGTGAAGAAAGTGGTCGAAAGTTTGGTCGATCAGTTTGAAAACCTCGACGATGACTATATTCGCGAGCGCGCTTCGGATGTGCGCGATCTCGGCCAACGTATTTTATCGCACTTGCAAGAGCGCGAGCGGCGTCATCATAAAACCCCTGAACAATGTGTGTTGGTGGCCGAAGAGGTCACCGCTACGATGCTGGCGGAGCTGCCAGTGTCCGATATTGTGGCGATGATTTCGCTGCGTGGCTCGTCCAGTTCCCATGCCGCTATTATGGCTCGCAGTATGGGTATTCCAGCGGTGCTAGGCGTTGCTGATCTCGATCTCGACGATATTGTCGGCAAAAACCTGATTGTTGATGGCTACAACGGTGATGTGTTTATTAATCCACCGTTGCAGGTGGAACAAGAATATCGCACCTTGGCCGAAGAAGAGGCGGAGCTACAAAGTAAAGTGCGTTCGGCCCGCGGCCTGCCGATTACAACCAAAGATGGCGTGAGCATTAGTTTGCAGTTAAACGTGGGCTTGCAAACTGACCGCGACTGGCTGGCTGAGCTGCAGGTTGATGGGGTGGGGCTGTATCGCACCGAAATTCCGTTCATGATGCGTGAGCGCTTACCCACCGAAATTGAACAAGTAGAATTATATAGTCAAGTGCTGGAGCAATTCAGCGCTGGCACCGTGGTCATGCGCACCCTCGATGTAGGCGGCGATAAACCGTTGCCATATTTACCCATGCAAGAAGAAAATCCATTTTTGGGCTGGCGCGGCATTCGCATGACGCTCGATCATCCGGAGATTTTCTTGGTGCAAATTCGGGCCATGCTGCGGGCTTCGGTGAAGCACAATAATTTGCGTATTTTGCTGCCGATGATCACCAGCGCCGAAGAAGTGGATGAGTCGGTACGGCTGATTCGTCAGGCCTATCACGAAGTGGCGGAAGAATTCGCCTGCGCTGCCGACGAACACCTGTACGAGCCACAAATTGGCGTGATGATTGAAGTACCGGCGATGATTTATCAGCTGCATACGGTGGCCGACAAAGTCGATTTCTTTTCGGTCGGTAGTAACGATTTAACCCAGTACATGCTGGCGGTTGATCGCAACAATCAGCGCGTGGCAAGTTTGTACGATGCTTTTCATCCAGCGGTGCTGCATGCGCTCAAGCAAATTGCTGAACGCTGCGCTGAACTCAATAAGCCGGTGTCGGTGTGTGGTGAGCTGGCTGGCGAGCCCGGCGGAGCGTTGCTACTGATTGCCATGGGCTACCGGATACTGAGTATGAACAGCTATAGCATTGACCGTATTCGCTGGATCATTCGCCATAGCCGCGCCGATTTGTTAGATGAATTATTACGCCAAGCCTTGGCCGCTCGTTCTCCCCAAGAAGTGCGGCAGGTAGTTACCTTAGCATTAGAAACCGCCGGCTTGGGCGGCTTCGTTCGGGCAGGGGGTTAAGTGGCATTAGTGGGCTGGCTGCTGTGTATGGTGGGTGGTGCCATTGCTGGTACCATGGCCGGCATGCTCGGTATTGGCGGTGGTCTGATTATTGTGCCGTTGCTGATATTTTTGCTACCGCTCCTCGGCGTTGTTCCTGAGTTAGTGATTAAAATGGCGGTTGCCACTAGCTTGGCAACTATCGTCATGACCACCTTAAGCTCGGCCCGTTCGCACTACAACCACGGCCAGGTCAGTTGGTTTTGGGTGCGCCGCATCGCCCCGGGGCTGATGCTTGGCGCAGCGTTGGGGGCGTGGTTAGCAACCGCAATAAGCGCCGCTTGGTTGCAACGTATTTTTGCGCTGGCGCTGATGATCTTATGTATCCGTATGCTGATACCGCAGCGCACCGGCGAGCCTATTACCAATGTGTCGAAACGACTGATGTTTGCCATTACTACCGCCATGGGCTCGTTGTCGGGCATGATCGGCATTGGCGGCGGTTCCATGACGGTGCCGCTGCTGCAACGGTTGCGGGTGCCCATTCGACAAGCCATTGCGGTATCGGCGGTGGGCAGTTTAAGTATTGGTGTGAGCGCGGTACTGGCTTTTATTGTGCTCGGTCAGCAACTTGAGGATAATGCCGGTTTGACCGGTTATCTGCATTTGCCGGCTTGGTTGATTATTTCGCTGACCTCCATGGCCTTTGCGCCGCTGGGTGTGAGGCTGACGCAGAAAATTCCGGTGCGCCGTCTGCAACAGGGTTTTGCGGTATTTTTAGCGCTGGTGGCGCTGAATATTTTTATAGGATAAGCCATGCAAAGCAGTTATTTAAGCTTTCCCGATATCAACCCGATTATCGTTCAACTCGGTCCGCTGGCATTGCGCTGGTACGGATTGATGTATTTGCTCGGCTTTTTGTTCGCCTGGTGGTGGGGCAATCGGCAGTGTGAAAAGCTGCATTACAGTGCCGTGGGCTGGAGCAAAGAGCGTTTCAGTGATGTGCTATTTTACGGCTTTTTAGGGGTAATTATTGGCGGCCGCGTGGGCTATGTGCTGTTTTACCAATTTGATCGCTTTGTGCAAGACCCGCTGTATTTATTCAGTGTTACCGAAGGCGGCATGTCGTTTCACGGCGGCTTTCTTGGAGTGCTCACGGTACTGGCTATTTTCGCCCGCAAAATGAAGCTATCGCTGCTGCAAGTAGGTGATTTTATTGCACCACTAGCGCCGATTGGTTTAGGCCTTGGCCGTATTGGTAACTTTATTAACGGTGAGTTGTGGGGCCGGCAGACCGATGTGCCATGGGCGATGATTTTCCCCACCGGTGGCGATCTGCCGCGGCATCCGTCGCAGCTTTATCAAGCCGGCCTTGAAGGTTTGTTATTGTTTGTGGTGTTGGCCTTTTACAGCCGTAAACCACGCGTGACTGGGCGTATCGGTGCGTTATTTTTAATGGGCTACGGCAGCGCGCGCTTTGTGGTTGAATTCTTCCGCCAGCCCGATCGGCACTTGGGCACCCTAGCGCTGGATCTCAGTATGGGCCAGTGGCTGAGCCTACCGATGATCATCGCTGGAATTGCGCTATGGTTCTATGCTCCTCGCCTTAAAGGGGCAGGCACTTTTCAAGGTGGCAAGTCATGAAGCAGTATTTGCAGTTATGCCAACGCATTATCGATGAAGGGGTATGGGTCGCCAACGATCGTACCGGCAAGCGCTGCCTGACAGTGATCAATGCCGATTTAGAGTATCGCGTGGACCGCAATGAATTCCCGCTGATCACCACCCGTAAGAGCTATTGGAAAGCCGCTATTGCTGAGTTTCTTGGCTATATTCGTGGCTATTCCAGTGCCGCCGACTTTCGTGCGCTGGGTTCGCCCACCTGGGATGCCAACGCCAATTTGAATGAGGCTTGGCTCGCTAACCCCGCGCGCCAAGGTCACGATGACATGGGCCGGGTGTACGGCGTACAAGGGCGCAGTTGGGCGCGCCCCGATGGCAGCCATTTAGACCAACTGCGCAAAGTGGTGGATAACCTGAGCCGCGGGCTGGATGATCGCGGTGAAATCGTGACCTTTTATAACCCCGGCGAATTTCACCTCGGCTGCCTGCGCCCGTGCATGCATACCCACAACTTTTCGTTACTGGGTGATACGCTGTATTTAACCAGCTACCAGCGTTCGTGCGATGTGCCGTTGGGGCTGAACTTCAATCAAATTCAGGTGTTTGTGTTTTTGGCGCTGATGGCGCAAATCACCGGCCAC
>DIVC01000046.1:31307-32500 GCA_002423905.1 Idiomarina sp. UBA6142 | reverse complement strand
GGTGACTTGCTGAAGCGTTACCACCATGTCATGGAACAGTTGGCGCACGATGCTAATGAAAAAGTACTGGACCAACTAGCGCAATTACAGAATGAATTAGAGGCAGCTGATGCCTGGCAATTACCAACGCGTATTGAGCAAGTCTTAACTCAACTGGGTATTCCTCATGAGGCAACGATGGATGCCTTATCTGGTGGCTGGTTGCGCCGGGTAGCCCTCGCTCGAGCACTGGTAATTGAGCCTGATTTATTACTGCTGGATGAGCCGACCAACCACCTCGATGTGGAGATGGTGCAATGGTTGGAAAAAATGATCAAAGAATTCCGCGGATCGGTGCTGTTTATCAGCCATGATCGTGCCTTTATTCGCAATCTCGCTACTCGGATTGTTGATCTTGATCGCGGCAAGCTCACCAGCTACCCAGGTAGTTATGACAAATATCTTGATTTGAAACAGCAACTACTCGAAGTTGAAGAAAATCAGAATGCTGAATTCGATAAGAAGTTAGCTCAAGAAGAGGTTTGGATCCGACAAGGTGTTAAAGCGCGCAGAACCCGTAATGAAGGACGTGTTCGAGCACTTGAACAATTACGTCGAGAACGCGCAGCGCGCCGCGAGCAGCAAGGCTCAGCCAAATTGAGCGTGCAGCAATCACAACGCTCGGGCAAAGTAGTGTTTGAGGGAGAGCATTTGTCGTTACAATTTGCCGATAAAGTGATTCTGAATGATTTTTCACTCACCCTTCAGCGCGGTGATAAATTGGCCTTAGTCGGCGCCAATGGTTGTGGTAAGAGTACCTTAATTCGCATTATTCTCGGTGACCAACAGGTCGACAGCGGAGTTCTTAAGATAGGGACCAACCTCGCGGTGGCGTATTTTGATCAACACCGTGCCAAGCTTGATCCAGAACTCAGCGTGGCGGAAAATATTGGTGATGGTAAGCAAGACATCACCTACAATGGCCGAACCCGACATATATTAAGTTATTTACAAGACTTCTTGTTTAGCCCCAAGCAGTCGCGTACCCCAGTCAAAGCGCTGTCCGGCGGTGAGCGGAATAGGGCGCTGTTAGCCAAGTTATTCTTGCAGCCGAGTAATTTATTAATTCTTGATGAACCCACCAACGACCTCGATATTGATACGCTTGAATTATTGGAGCAAATCATTGCCGAGTATCAGGGCACGGTTATTTT
>DIVC01000046.1:26297-31254 GCA_002423905.1 Idiomarina sp. UBA6142 | reverse complement strand
CACAGTCAGACAAACCATCGATTAATGTGGATAAGACTACTGCCGCAGGGCAAAAAAAGTTATCCTACAAACTGCAACGTGAACTTGAATCATTGCCACAACAAATTGCAAAACTAGAAAGTGAGCAAAACGGCTTGCAAGTGCAAGCAAATGATCCACAGTTTTATAGTCAAGCACATGAGGTCACAGCTGCTGTTTTACATCGGTTAAATGCTATCGATGATGAACTGGTAGTTTTGCTTGAACGCTGGGAAGAATTGGAAAATCTACAACAAGAGAGTCGTTAATTTCATGATGAAAAAGTTTAATTTGGCTGCTTTGAGTGTTGCCATCCTCGGCAGTTTTTCGGCCACAGCTCAGGCCGACTTATATTCGGTTCAACGCATCGAAACACCCCAAGAATTCGTCAATTTACTACCCCGTGATATCAATGATCAGGGCATGCTAGCGCTGTTATCGTGGATACCGTTAGATACTGAGTTCGATTTAACCAAGTTGACTCCGACATTACAGGCAGCAATTGGTATACCAACAGATGCTGATTTATCAACCTATACCCTGAGCGATGAGCAATACATTAATTTAATGGGTATTTTGCAGGACAATATTAGCAGCTCACTGCTGAACGTCCGTACCGGCACCAACGCGGCGACGCGTTATGATGGTCAACACTATGAGTTCATCTCACCACTTGATGGTAGCGCTGATCTGGCCCGTGTAGCGTCAACCACAATCGATACCCAATTCCACGCTCTCAATCAACATAACATGTTGGTCGGGATAACCTCGAGTGCATACACTGAATTGCCGCATACCTATACGCCGGCAGCAAGCGCTGATGGTGACCCTCAACCGGTCAGCCTGACCTATTACCAGCGCGACTTTACCTCACGCGCCATGTGGGTTAATGGCAGCAACTTCCACCTGTATGCACCACCGGAAACTAGCTATTTAGGTGGTGAATCGGTGATGTACGATATTAACGAAAATAACGTAGCGGTTGGTGCTGTGAGTGTTGGATTATCGCCCGCTGCGGTAGATGCCATAGAAATATGTGAGGGTCTTGACCCGCTCACCAGCGTCAGTCCAGCCTATGTTTGTATCTGGAACCTGTGGCATTTTAGACAAGGTGCTCGGGCAAATAACTTACCGATTTCTTTTCTTCAGTCGCTGAGCGTTAGTACCAATCAATCAATTTATGATATGAATGCAGCGCGCTGGCAGCTTGATGCCAATGGTCATGTGATTGACGTAAAATTATGGGGCACGTTACTAGAACGAACTGGTGAAGAAGATTTAGAAGACTTTTCTAGCTATGCCTATGCAATCAATAATAATGATATCGCTGTCGGTCAAAGTTGGACCTACTATGATACCGGCAATGATGATTGGCTGGGCAAACCAAACACGCGTATTAAAATGCCCGCTATTTTTACCGGCGATGAGGTTAAAGCAGTGAGCCAGAGTAGGGACTATTACTGGGGCAGTGCACGCGATATCAATGATGAAAATATTGCTATCGGGTTTATGCTCAAATCTATCCAAGGATACTTACGCTACGTTGGCTTTAAGTACGATGTTGACACTGAAACGTTTACCGAACTGGGTGCATTTTTCATCGGCTCAAGTACCATTCCGAATGCAATTAATAATAGTGGCTTGGTGGTAGGTTCAGCTGAAATAGATAGTAGTCTCGAAACCGCACGTCGACGTGTTGGCTTTGTCTACGATATCAACAATGCAAGTGCCGGCTTAATTAATCTGAACGACGCCATTGCCTGTAACTCTGAGTTATTTATCGTTTCGGCTGATGCCATCAATAGTCAGGGGCAAATTTTGGCCACTGCCCTCGAGCAAGTAGAGCAAACCGGTGATAATGGCCAAACCACGCAGAAAACCTTGACCCGAACAGTCAAGCTTAACCCTATCGCTGGTGGGCAAATCGGAAATTGTAATGCAGAGGATGTGGTAATCGAGCGACAAGGTGCAGCAACAGGTCTTTTAGGCATGCTCTCTATGTTGTTGATTGGTGGACTTATTACAATTAGACGCCGTTGGTCGATTTAACAGTCTAACTTGTTCTAAAAATTCATTGTTCAATATTAAGCGCAATTTCATTCACTTACGCTGGTGACTGAAGATTGCGCTTTTTTATGGGTTGAACTCCAAGCCAGAATTGCTATCTATGTAATAGAGCCACGGAAAAATCAGGCTCGTGCAATGAACGCAATGTATGAAAATCTGGACGAGGAAGTGAATGATGAAAAGACAGAAACGCGATCGCCTCGAACGTGCACACGCACAAGGGTTCAAAGCCGGAGTATCAGGCCGTTCTAAAGAAGTATGTCCATACCAGAGTCAAGATATTCGCTCACAGTGGCTGGGCGGGTGGCGCGATGCTATGGAAGCTCGTGGTGGTGGGTTATTTCGTTGACCCCAATTGAATCAACGAACACGATATCTTCTCAGAAATTTATAAGCCCGCATCGAGCGGGCTTCTTTTATACAACGTGCTGGATATCGTGCTGGCTAGGCTGAGATCAAAAACTGCTGGTATCGGTAAACAGGCCAACTTTTAAATCACTTGCGGTATAAATGGTTTTACCATCCACTTCCACCCGACCATCGCCAATGCCCATATATAGAGAGCGCTTAATTACCCGCTTCATATCAATGAAGTAGCTAACCTTTTTAGCTGTTGGAAGGATCTGTCCAGTAAACTTGACCTCACCGACACCAAGCGCTCGACCGCGGCCAGGGCCGCCAGCGCAGGCTAGGAAAAACCCGGTAAGCTGCCACATCGCGTCTAAGCCTAAACAACCCGGCATGACTGGATCACCGATGAAATGACAATCAAAAAACCACAAATCAGGGCGAATATCGAGCTCGGCGTGAATGAAGCCTTTACCGTAGGCACCACCATCTTCATTGATTTCAAGGATTCTATCCATCATCAACATATTTGGGGCAGGAAGTTGGCTATTGCCTGGGCCAAACATTTCACCACGGCCACAAGCTAAGAGTTCTTCGCGGGTATAACTCGATTGTTTCATAATCACCTTGCTAAAAAATCGGCTAAAGTGCACAACGCACAAAGTGGCGCTAGCTTAGCGAACACTTGTACGCTTAACAAGTCCGACTAGTCTTTTTGTTGTCACAGCAAACGTCGCCACCATGGTTTATCACGATCAATGCGATGTAACTCTTCGAGCCGCGCTTCAATGCGTTCATACAAGTCCTTTTGGTCTACTTCGGTGAGTAACTCAAGTGCTTCAGTAACATGGCTGACCGCATAAATATGGTATTGTCCGTCGGCCACTGCAGCCACAATGGTATCGTCTAAGTTGAGTTGGCTAAGGTTTGCGGCTGGCATGATAACACCTTGATGACCGGTTAAACCGCGTGCTTGGCAAAGCGCAAAATGCCCTTCAATCTTTTCATTCACGGCGCCAATGGCTTGCACCGCACCAAACTGATCGACTGCGCCAGTAATGGCTAATCCTTGCTGCACTGGAGCTTCGGCTAATGCCGATAGTAGACAGCAGAGTTCGGCTAATGATGCGCTATCGCCATCAACTTCATGATAGGACTGCTCAAATACAATCGTTGCTGATAGGCTCATGGCCTCATTGCGGGCAAATAAATTGGCAATGTAGGCGCTCAAAATCATCACACCTTTGGTGTGAATATTGCCACTCAACTCTGACTTACGGTCAATATCGATAATATCGCCATCACCATAGTGTACCGTCGCGGTAATCCGTGACGGTTCACCAAACTCGGTGCCACCTGCCGTGATGACCGTTAAACCGTTTACTTGTCCAATCACTGCACCTGCGGTTGCAATATAGACCTGATGTTCAAGTATGGCGCGGCGTGAAAGCTCTGCAATATAGCCATCGCGTTGTTTGCGTTGCTGCAAGACTTGATCTATATGCTGCCCGGTAAGCTCAGAAACTTGCTGTTGCTGGGCCAACGCGGAAGCCTCTCGTAATAATTGCATTAACGCAATCGTATCTAAACTTAACTCACTTTGATAATCGCTTAACCGCGATGCAAACTTAAACAGCGCAGGGTAGGCCGTTTGGTCAACGGGCAATACATTCGCTTCACCAATTACATAGGCTAAATAACCAAAATAATCAGCCAAAGGCTGTTGGGTTAACGAGTAATGCTCTGAAAAGTCAGCTAAATAGGGGAATAAGTTATCAAAATCACGGTCAATTTCACGTAGCTGGGCAAAAATATCACGCTCGCCAAGCAGCAATACTTTAATATGAATTGGTACTGGTTCAGGCTGATAGTAGGTGGCGACATTCATATTTTCACTGGGTGAAGGCCAATGAAAGAGGCTAGTTTTCAAAATATATTTTAATTTACGCCACAGCCCTGGCTGTAACAATAATTCTTCCGCATCAATAGCTAACACGCCGCCATTGGCCCGCAATAAATCACCAGGCTGAATCAGGTGCAGATCGGATGAGATGGTACCTTCAACAGATTGCAGGCGGATACTTCCTAACAGACTTGCTTCAGTGACGCGATCACACCATAAGATCGCAGGAATTTGATCATGTTCTACGATAATGGTGGCCAACTCAGTTCCGGGTAAATCGGCGAATTGCTTATCGGTAATCATCGCCATGTAATTGCGTAAGCGCGCACTTGGCTGTTCACCCAATAAAACATCCTGTAAAGCGGCACGTTGTTGCAAAGGGGCTTCCAAGAATTCCCACAATAGCTTAAGGAACTGTCTGGCGCTGCCGACCGGCAAGTTGACGCAACAAGGTTCCGTCGCTGACTCTGGATTCGCTACATACACCCAATCATAAATATCCGCGTGCTGCCATGGTATGCGTGGGGCCAACTCCTGCATCACATCGTTTACACGCATTCCTGCTGGGGTAACAACATAGGCATGAGCATATCGTCCGGCCACCGTTAAAGATTGTCGTAG
>DIVC01000046.1:15933-26168 GCA_002423905.1 Idiomarina sp. UBA6142 | reverse complement strand
AGTAGGTTGATGACACCTTGTTCACCCCCCAAATGACCAGCTCCTACCGCTATCATTGCCGATTTTGAGTGGATAATCGCTGGTAGTTTTGTCAGCCAATCTTGATTGCGTTTATCAAGAATATCTTGCTGAAATTCACCTAATGAGGCATCACTAGCGATTAGCTGATAGAGCTTATCAACGTCTTGCTGTAAATAGAGCTCGGTCATCGCTTTAAATTCGGCCGCACCTTTGCTTGGGTCAGCCACCATTTGCCAAATCATATCAACCTGAGTTTGCAGCGGTATATTGTCAAACAGACTCAATTGAAACGCTGCAGTTTCAAGGCCTTTGATAGGCTTTTCTGCGGCCATAGCTAAGGTCAATAAATGCCCTTCATAACTCGCGGTGTTACTACAGGGAAGTTGGCTAATCATCACCTGAGTACTTAACACAAATGGATTCAATGCTTGCGCCCGCTGAACTGACATCGACAATCTATCGCGTAAATACTGATCAACCAGCGCTAATTGCTCAACGTCTAGATGTTGTTCTAAATAGGGGCCTTTGCGATTAACCATTAAATTAGCAGACTGAAAAATCACTTCGGCAGAGGTGAGGTCTAGTTCCATCACTAGTTGGTCGACATCGGCAAAGTGATGTTCAAGTGGCTTCGGCACCCGAAAATCATCAGCACATAGAATATGCATGGTACCGAATAGATAAGACGGCTTGGTTAAATCATTGCCACTGATTTGGTACAGCAACGATGCTTGGACCGGTGAGCTAAACAGCGCGACAGCTGCAAAAATAGTGGTCAATAAAAAACGCATAAGAGTACCTATTCAAACAATGTTTTAATCAAAGCAGCACTATATCATGGCGACAGTAAACCGCCACTGGCGACAAGCAGCATGACCGCGATTTGGCCAAACAGATTGCTGCAATAGCTGACGAAAGGGCTCAGGCAAAACCGGTCCTTTTTGCTTATTCCATGATTGCGTATAATGTATACAACTTAAAATCAGCCAGCTAAATGCAACCTATACAACTTAATATTTCCAGCATGAAAAGGCCTTGATTTTATCGGGGCTTAACGCCCCTAAAAATCGGCCTGTATAACCTCGAAAAAACCGACAAAATGCCATTTTTGGCACTAAAGGTACGCCTAAACTCGATAGGCTCACCTTTCAAAAGCGCAAAAACATGTCTTGCAGGGTGGCTTGTGAGAACTCAAGCGCACCGAACGTGGTGGAAGCCTGACGAGCATCACGCTTTTAATTGGCAGCGGGTAGGGGTCTCCAAAGGGGGTTACAAACCCCCTTTACCCCCGAAATTTAAGTGCGATTTGAAGAGTGCAGCGGTGAGAAGTGAAGTGAGTTTTGAAGTGTGAAATTCCCAAAAATGGGACAAATATCCAGTGTTACATGGACATTTCGCCTTCGGCAGCGTTTTCAATACGGCAGTAAATGACCAGAAAACCCCTATGGCTTCCTTCTTACCCCTTACCCGCTCGAGTCGCGGATTAGGGGTAAGTAGCAAGCCATAATCGGTTAGGGAGTGCATTACTTTGAGTTATCAATGGCTATTCGCATTGGCACATGCTCAAGCACCTTGCTTGGTGGTTGCGCGGTGAGCTGGCTCAATGATTGCTTCTGTATGATGAGCAAATCACGGTAAAGCCGCATCATCTGAAGCATGTAATCGATTAATTCAGTATCCATGAAATCCGTGGGATTCGACTCCGAGAAATCCTTAAGCGCTGATGTTAAATGATTAGCGCGGGTATACGGTGAAGCGGTAAAGGCCTCAATTTCAAAATCAGCAAGGTCGAAACCGTATTTTTTGTCCAGGGCTTTTTTGGTGTATGGGCTAGTCATAAGTTACCTACTTAGCGAGTTTGTTGAGGAATTGGAGACGGTCGGCCTCCAAGAGAATGCGATCTATGGCTTGCTGCAAGTCGTGATTTAATTCACGTTTGAGGGCGAGTTGTTGCGAGGCCTGACGTGCAAGCCACATATAACGTTTGGTGAATTCGACTTCAAAAGCAGAAATAATGCCGTAGGGCGTATGAATATCGGTACCGACGATGCGCCATTCATTAAATGGGAAATAAGCCGGTAGAAAGCCACGGGCGATGATATCCAAGTGCGCCATGATGTAATGCGGGGCTTTGTTTTGTTCGTACCAGTGATAAACGGTGCGTTTAGTCACGCCAAAATGAGCCGCAGCGGTATCGAAATCAAAACCAAAGACATCGACAAGGGCTAAACAGAATTCGCCTTTGTGATGCTGGAACAGTTGAAATTTACGCATAGCAACGGCTGCTATGAGCAAAGTCGATTTGAGGTTGTGAAATAATTGCCAAGTTGCGCGCTCCAAGCTGGAGCAGATGATCATGATTCGCTAGAATGAATACGCCACCTGCATCGTTAAAACTCATGGTGGCCGTGGCCCCGAACAATTAGGCGTTGTTGCGGGGCTTTTTTGTGGCCGTTAAAACGATTCTAGATGATTGCGTATAATGTATATTATGTTAAATAGAATGTATCAATAGCGAATACTCACAGTGTGTGCTCACATCGATACCGTGGTTTTTAAAATTTAGCGGGAAACCATAGCCCTTCTCGTGCAGATTACACGTAGCGCTCGATTCATCTGAATACACTTGGTCATAAGCTTCCTTCACGCTAAAAAAAACCATCCGTTGCTAACAGCTACGGATGGTTCTCTGCAGTCAGTAAAGGTTAGTATGCTCAAGCTTACAGCATATCGGCGGCTGCCATCTCGCGCTCAAGCTTTTGCGTTTCATCGGCGCGTGGTTTACTAAAACGTGCCAGCCCATAATAAACTATCGGCGTGAGATATAAGGTAAACACCACGGCAAAGGCTAAGCCGCCGAAAATAACCCAGCCAATGGCATTACGAGCCTCTGCACCGGCACCAACGGACAGAATCAGCGGTAATGCACCCAATAACGTTGACACTAAGGTCATCATAATCGGGCGTAACCGTATCGTGGCTGCCTGTTCCACCGCTTCCCGGACCGATTTGCCTTGATCGCGCAACTGATCCGCAAATTCAACCAATAAAATCGAGTTTTTGGCAATAAGACCAATCAACATGACCAATCCTATTTGTGAGAAAATGTTAATCGTAGTTCCGGTTAGGTAAATTGCAAAGAATGCCGCGGCGACGCCGAATGGTACTGTTGCCATAACAACTAAGGCACTGTTTACACTCTCAAATTGTGCTGCCAAGACCAGGAATACAATGATCAAAGCGAGGATATACGTGAGCAACACTTCACGCTCAGTTTCCTCATATGCTTCCGCCTCGCCGAGGAGAATCATATTGATGTTACTTGGCAACTCTTGCTCTGCTAATTCTCGCAAGGTTGCTACCACCTGCTCCATGGGTATACCGTCAGGTTGCTGCATATTAATAGTAATTGCACGGCGCTGTTTACGGCGTTCTAACTCTGCCGATACCCCTTCTTCCGAAATGCTGGCCAAGCTCGATAGCGGCACTAATGCGCCTTGGCTTGAACCGACATAAAGATTGGATAAATCAGATGGATCTTTTATCTGACTCCGCTCCGCCATTAAAATTAACGGTACTGCTTGGTCGCCAATATTTAAATCTACTAAATCATTACCATTGATGGCGGCACGCAGCGTTGCTGAAATGTCATTTAGCGGCACCCCGAGTTCTTCAGCGCGCTTACGGTCGATATTGACACGCAACTGTGGCTGTGTTGGCTGAAAGCCAACCCGTGGAAAACCTACTTCAGGCATACGTTGCTGCAGTACCCGCGCAAACTGCTGTGCAGCCACGAAAATCTGCTCATAGGTTTCGCCAGTAAGCGCAATTTCTAGGCCACCACCCTGCCCGCGTAAATTGAGGCTGTTCGAGCCAAAGGCACGCCCTGGTGCGCCCGGAATTTCGCCTACTGGACCACTGATCTCGCTAATGATTTGCTGCTGTGACTTCGAGCGTGAGCCCCAATCAGTCAAACGTACAGTAATAAATACCAAGTTTGGATCCCACTGACCTACAGTGGTACTAATGCTATCCACGTCGCCGCCGTTGACATAAGGAAGCAACAACGCTTCCATTTGTTGCGCTTGACGATCCATAAAGTTTAATCCAACGCCATCTGGCCCACGCGCAAAAATCCGCACAATGCCACGATCCTCGTTGGGCATTAGCTCACTATCAATCAGGGTATAGAAATACGTTGCTGACCCAGCAATTAAAACGCATGCGGTAAATACCCACCACGCGCGGTTGATAACCCAGCTTAAGCTCTTGCTATACGCATTGAGTAACGTTGTCCCGAGTTGTTGCAAACGACTGCTTCGCGGTTGTTGCGCTTTTACCGGTAACCGGGCTGTCAAGGCAGGCACCAACGATAGCGCTACAAATGACGAAATGATCACTGCAGTCGCCAGTACACCGCCAAACTCACGGAATAAACGACCCGCTGTTGACGGTAAAAAGGCAATCGGCACAAATACCGCTACCAACACTGCAGTGGTGGCGATAACCGCAAAGAATACTTCCCGAGTGCCAATCACTGCCGCTGCCCGCGCGCCGAGGCCAAGAGCGCGTCGGCGCTGAATATTTTCAGACACCACGATGGCATCGTCGACGATTAAGCCAGTGGCAAGAACCAGTGCGAGCAAGGTAAGGATATTAATCGAAAAGCCAAGTAACCAAATAACCGCCAAGGAACCCACTAAGGCAACTGGAATAGCAACCGCCGGAATAATGGTTGCGCGACCAGAACCAATAAATACCCACAGTGTTGCTACCACCAACAGAATAGTGAGTGCCAGTGAGGTGATTACCTCATCCACTGAACTGCGAATAAATTTAGCGTCGTCTGAAGTTACTTCCAAGTTCATTTCTGGATATTGAACTTTTAATCGCTCGACCAATTTGAGCACTTCATCAGATATTTCAATGGTATTGGAGCGTGCCTGGCGAATAATGCCAATGCCGATAACCGCTTTACCATCCAAGCGAACCATACTGTTAGCTTCGGCCGGAGCAAAGTAAACATTGGCGATGTCACCAACACGGGTATTATCACGGATAACAATATCGCGGATGTCTTGCTCAGTCATTGAGCTAGCATCAGCGCGGACTATGAGCTGCTGGTCGCTGGACTTTAAGCTGCCAGCAGGCACGTCAAACGGTGCTTGACGGAGTACTTGGGCAACATCAGTAACGGCTAAGTTATAGCTTGCCAAACGCAACGGATCGAGGACCACCCGCATCACTTGGCGCCGAGCACCATTGAGGGTGACATCCGCTACCCCAGCAATATTCAAAAAATTCGGCGCTAAATCAGTTTCGACCCGACGGGTCAAGGTTTCTAGGTCCAAGGTATCGCTTGATACTGCCAAACTAACCACCGATTGAGCATTGTTATCGGCTTTAATAATGGCGACGTTTTCCACTTCAGGCGGCAATCGACGCTGAATACGACTCACCGATTCACGGGTTTCATTGGCAGCATTATCCAAATCAATACCGGGACGAAACTCGATAACAATACGTGAACTACCCTCTTCACTGGACGCGCGAATGCTCTTCACCCCGCTGACCCGAGCCACCGCGCCTTCTAAGCGACTGGTCACTTCAGTATCAACGGTTTCGGGAGCAGCACCTGGGTAACTGGCAGAGACGGTAATTATAGGTCGATCAACATCCGGTAGTTCACGAACTTCAATACCATTTAATGCCGCGATGCCGGCAATAATAATCAGTAAATTCATCACCACGATAAGTACCGGGCGACGAATAGCCATAGAGGGCAAATCAGCGAGTTGCGGCGACCATTTCATTATTGCACTGCCTCTCTGGTTACGTAGCGCAGGTTTTGTCCAGGGCGAAGACTTTGCACACCTTCAACAATCAGCTGATCACCTAATTGCAGGGCACCGCCTACTAAAACGCGGCCTGGCAGTCGCTGTTGGATCTCAACTTCGACGCGTTGTGCTTTGTCGTTTTTCGCAATCCAGACAAAGGCTCCTTCGGCGCCCCACATTAACGCAGCTTCTGGCACCACCGCATAGCTATCGCCTTGAATATCCAGACTCACCCGAAAGCTCATACCGGGGCGAAATAAATCATCCTGATTATCGAGGCTTGCGCGCACCCGAATGGTTCTGCGGGTCATGTTAACGCGTGAGTCGACCTCTAAGATTTCGGCCTCGTAAGCCGCTGCTTGTTGGTTCCACGGGCGCACAGTCAGGCGCGCGTCATTACGGAGCAATTCGACCGCACTCTCGGGCGCATCGAAGTCGATATAGAGCTGCTCCCGACGGTCAAGGGTGGTAATCAGGGTTTGCGCGGTGATGCGGTCACCCACTTGCACGTCGCTGATACCCACGACACCACTGAAAGGCGCAATCACAGTTCTATCGTCAAGATTTGTTTGTGCTTCTTGTACACTAACTTTCAGCAAATCACGGGCGGTTATTGCATTATCCAATTCATTTTGCGCGATAGCGCCTTGCTGGCGACTGGTGGTCAAGCGTTTTACTGTTCGTTCAGCATCAGCGAGCTGAATAGTTGCCCGTTCAAGGGCAACGACCTGCCGACGATCATCAAGACGCAGCAAAACCTGCCCAGCTTCAACGCGATCGCCGGGCCTAAAATTGACTGCCTGCACTAAATCACCAACCGCTGGATACAGTGATACCGATTGGATGGCTTCCGCATAACCAACGGCGTCAACACGTTGCTGGGTGCGTTCAAAACCCAACGACTGGGTAATGACTAATGCCGAACTGTCACCCCCCCAACGTTGTTGTGCAGTTGCAGCGGGTATCGCAAGGCTTGCTAAGAGCAAAATCCAACCGATGCGTTTTATCGACATACCAAAACTTCCTTGAATGATCATTAGGCTACGTATATGTACATTGGAGCAGATTCGATCAAAAAAGACCGTTCATCAGCGATGAACGGTCTGTGAAATACGCTAGTCACCACAAAGTTAGTTTTGTGAACGACTTTTCAAGATTTCAGTTAGCCCAGCAACAGCACCACCAATGTCTGCCAATTGTGCCGGCAATATTAATGTATTGGTTTGTTTTGCTAGATTTCCGAACTCTTTTACGTACTGCTCTGCGACCCGCAAACTGACCGCATCTTGGCCACCTGGTTGTTGAATGGCTGCGGCAATTTTCCGCAAACCTTCAGCCGTTGCTATAGCGATCAGTTCAATTTCTTGGGCACGACCTTCAGCTTCATTAATTTGCTTCAGCTTTTCCGCTTCAGACAAGTTAATAATCTCCTGCTTCTGACCTTCTGAGACGTTAATCATCGCCTGCCGTTCACCCTCTGAACGGGCAATGGCGGCACGGCGTTCACGTTCCGCGCGCATTTGCTGTTCTAAGGCATCACGAATACTTGCCGGTAACTCAATATCAGAAATTTCATAACGCAGTACTTTAATACCCCAAGGTGCTGCAGCTTCGTCAAGTGTTCGCACCACAATTTCATTAATCGTCGAACGCTCTTCAAAGGTTTTATCTAAATCGGTTTGACCAATAACCGAGCGCATAGTGGTTTGTGCCAGCTGTGAGGCCGCATACCGATAATCATTAATACCGTAACTGGCTTTAAAGGCATCGACCACCTGAATGTAGAGTACCCCGTTAATACCTACTTGAATGTTATCGCGGGTTACACAAGGCTGCCGCTCAACATCGATCACCTCTTCTTTTAAGGTGTGTTGATAAGCCACTTTATCAATAAACGGAATCAATAAGTGAAAGCCTGAATCGAGGGTGCGATTGTACTTACCAAGCCGCTCCACCACGAAATTAGACCGTTGCGGGACAATACGTGCAGTTTTTAAAATGACGATAATAACGGCAATAGCAAAACCTATGCTGAGTACCGTACTAACTTCTAGTCCATCGATCATATGATTTCCTCAAACGTGAGTTAAATAAATCGCTACTTTACTGATGATTATGCGACCGGTGGTTTTGCTGTTACCGTTAATTGGATACCTTCATTGGAGACTACCCAAGCGGTATCGCCGATTTTCAGTTCATCGGCTGAAAAGGCATCCCACTGCACCCCATTCAGAGTGACGCGGCCGGCGCCATGATTGAAATCAGACGAGACGGTAACGCGAGCGCCAAGGTCGCGCTGGAAATTCGGTTTGCCTTCATGATCAGCATCACTATAACCGGAAAACCAACGTTTTATCTGGCCTCTTGCCGTGAGCAATAACGATAGACTGACAATTCCAAAAATCGCAAACTGAATTGCGCTTTGCTCAATTACATTCCAGTGAACTAATAACCCTGTGACAATAGCACCCACACCAAGAAATACAGCAACGACGCTGGTTAGCAGCAGCTCTGATAAAATCAACACAATACCGACAACGATCCACATCATCGCGATACTCATATGACTCCCCTCATGTTGTTAAGCCCTTGTTAATGCAGATACTATAACACGTAAGCCGTTCGACTCATCAGGCTATTTGTCTCAATTTGTAACGGTAAAAAATGTCACTCGCAACGGCTCCAATCGCTCAGTTTTCGTGCTAGCAGTAGCTTGTGACTGCAATGGTACAGTTAGTTGCCACTGCATGGTCGGTTCAGTGCATGCACCTACCACCAACTCCGCCTGCCACTGACCCGGTTGGATTTGTCGCCAAGGCAATGGAATGCGGCCCATATACATGGAGACACCCCGAACTTCACTGAGTTCCGGCTTCACCTCGCTCGGTAATATTAGCGAAAATACGATGGCCTGCTCCGCACGCGGCAATTCTGGCTGCCAAGTTATGGAAAATGGAATTTCTGCGCTATGCTCTTGGATATCTGGTGGTTTTGAACAACCAGAAAGTACGGTGACCAACAAGCATACCCCGATACATTGTGTGTATTTTTTGTACGGTGTGGTCGAATACTTGATTTTTCGCATGTTTTCGCCTGTATTTTTGTGGGTATACCCTTTAAAATGGCGGGGTTGGCTCTGGCTTGAATCGTTAACCGATTATTCATATTAACGAGCAAACCAGAACCGAGCAAACCATTACTTTAGTCACGTAACTTTTGTCACGTTACTCTGTTTCTCTCAGAGCATCAGCCGCGGAAACACAAGATGAGCCACACAAGTCCACAACAACTAGAATACAACCTCAAGGTCGTTCGGCAGTTTGCCATAATGACTGTTATATGGGGCATTATTGGCATGGCTGTGGGGGTTTTAATTGCTGCCCAGTTGATTTGGCCAGAATTAAATTTTGATACCCCATGGTTAACCTACTCCCGCTTACGCCCACTGCACACCAATGCGGTAATTTTTGCATTTGGAACGTCGGCATTGATGGGCACGTCGTTTTATATCGTCCAGAAGACCTGTCAAACCCCACTGTTTTCAAACAAGCTTGCTTCGTTTGTATTTTGGGGCTGGCAAACGGTTATTTTGTTAGCGGTCATTACTCTGCCGTTAGGCTTCACCTCAAGCAAGGAATACGCTGAACTTGAGTGGCCAATCGACATTTTGATTGCGGTAGTCTGGGTGGCCTATCTGATTGTGTTCTTTGGCACCATGGTACGTCGGCGCACCTCGCACATTTACGTTGCCAACTGGTTCTTAGGCTCGTTTATTGTCACCGTAGCAGTGCTGCACATCGTTAATAGCATGGCTATCCCCGTATCATTTACCAAGTCATACAGCATCTATGCTGGTGCTGTCGATGCAATGGTTCAGTGGTGGTACGGTCACAACGCGGTGGGCTTCCTGTTAACTGCTGGCTTCCTTGGTATGATGTACTATTTCGTGCCCAAGCAAGCTGAGCGTCCGGTGTATTCGTATCGTTTATCGGTCGTACACTTCTGGGCCCTGATTTCACTCTACATTTGGGCTGGCCCTCACCATTTGCACTACACCGCCCTGCCAGACTGGACTCAGTCGTTGGGTATGGTGATGTCAGTGATTCTGTTTGTGCCGTCATGGGGCGGTATGATTAACGGTATCATGACCTTATCTGGTGCATGGCATAAGCTAAAAACCGATCCAATTTTGCGCTTCTTAATTGTGTCACTGTCGTTCTATGGCATGTCGACCTTCGAAGGCCCAATGATGTCGATCAAGTCGGTGAACGCCTTGTCACATTATACCGACTGGACCATCGGCCATGTGCACTCAGGTGCGCTAGGTTGGGTTGCCATGATCACGATCGGTGCGTTGTATTACCTATTCCCGCGCTT
>DIVC01000046.1:15223-15761 GCA_002423905.1 Idiomarina sp. UBA6142 | reverse complement strand
GAATTCATTGACGTAAAGCCTGCGCCTGCCGCAGCGACAGTTTAAGGAGTCGACAATGAGTAAAAAAAATAAACACGAATTTGTCGAAAAGCACGTCGGTTGGTTGGCTGTGCTAGTGACCCTGGCTATTTCGATTGGTGGCTTAGTTGAGATCACTCCATTGATCTTTCAAAAAGCCACCAATGAACCAGTGGTTGGCTTGAAACCCTATACCGCACTGGAGCTCGAAGGGCGCGACATCTATATTCGTGAAGGCTGCAACAACTGCCATAGCCAAATGATTCGCCCTTTCCGTGCTGAAACCGAACGTTATGGTCACTATTCACTGGCTGGCGAACACGTTTGGGAACGTCCATTTTTGTGGGGCTCAAAACGCACCGGTCCTGACCTAGCTCGCGTCGGCGGCCGCTATAGTGATGAATGGCATTATGTCCACATGATGAACCCTCGTGATGTGGTACCTGAATCCAACATGCCTGGTTTCCCATGGCTGGCGAAAAACACCCTCGACGGTAAATTAACCGCCAAAAAAATGGAA
>DIVC01000046.1:4952-15215 GCA_002423905.1 Idiomarina sp. UBA6142 | reverse complement strand
TTACAGGTATTAGGAACTGGCTTGACGCAGGCGAGGTAACATGGATTACATTACTTGGCGTATCGTATACACCGTTTTAGTTTTTGTGCTCTTTATTGGCATTATCGTGTGGGCATACGGTAAAGGTCGAAAATCACGCTTTGATGAAGCGGCGCAATCGATTTTTGACGAAGACAACACCACAAGTCGAACAGAGACAAAGCAGGAGTCAAACAACAATGACTAGCTTCTGGAGTGCATGGATTATTATTATTACCCTGGTCTTTTTGCTCGGGATTATCTGGTTGTTGCGTTGGAATATGACCAACTATACCCACATTGAAGAAGGCGAACCCATGGATCATGAGTTCGACGGCATTGTGGAAATTAACAACCCTTTACCCCGTTGGTGGACCATTTTGTTTTGGATTACCATCGTTTGGGGCGTTATTTACTTAGCGCTCTACCCTGGGCTTGGCAACTTTAAAGGCCTATTAGGCTGGACCAGTTCGAACCAAGGTGTATTGTCGATTGACGAATCAAAGCAAGCAACTGAAGCGGCTAAAGCAGCTGGTTTGATTGTTCAATATGATCGTGAAGTTGATGGTGCTGATGCTGTTTTTGGCCCGATCTTTCAAGCTTTTGCCGCGCGCTCGATCGAAGATCTAGCGGCCGATGACAACGTGCGTAAAATAGGCCAACGACTATTTTTACAAAATTGTGCCCAATGTCACGGTTCGAATGCTATGGGTGGTAAAGGCTTCCCGAACCTCACCGATGATGACTGGTTATATGGTGGTAGCCCCGAAGCGATCAAACATAGCTTAATCTATGGTCGTCAAGGCGCTATGCCGGCGTACGGGGAAACCTATTCAGCCAAGCAAATTACCGAACTAGCCAACTATGTGCTGAGTTTAAGCGGTCGTAAGGTCGATCCAGTGCTTGCTGAAGCTGGCAAAGCAAACTTTATGATTTGCGCAGCCTGTCACGGTGTTGATGGCAAGGGCAACCAAATGCTTGGTGCGCCTAATCTGACCGATAACATCTGGCTCTACGGTGGCTCGCAAGCAGCTATTGAAGAAACTCTGATCAATGGTCGTAATGGCGTTATGCCAGCGTTTATCGATACGCTGGGCGAAGATAAGATCCATGTAATTAGTTCTTATGTGTATGGCTTATCACAACAGCAGTAATGCGTGAGCCCGCCTCGGCGGGGTTATTCTTCAAGAGGTGTTTAATTGTCATGAACAAACCTTGGTATAAGCAGTTTTGGCCGTGGTTTTTAATGTCACTCCCATTTTCAGTGATCATTGCCATGATCGTTACCCTGAGTATTGCCAGTCGCTATGGTAATAACCCCATGGTGGTTGACGATTACTACAAAAAAGGTCGCGGCATTAATGCTGAAGTCGCCAAAGTCGAAGCCGCACAACAGCTTGATATTAGCTTTGATTTCCAGCAGCGCGAGCACACCTTCGAGCTGAGTTATCATAGCGGCAGACCGGTACAGCTCGCCGCATTGAAAGTCGCTTTTTATCACAGCACCCAAGCCGAGCGAGACTTTACCCTCACCTTAAGCGCTGATGCCAATGGGGTATTTCGTGGTGAGTTACCGAATAACGCAGCTGGCAAATGGACTATTACGATCACGCCATTTGATAACAGTTGGCGTTTGAGTCAACAGATCGTGCTTCCTTCAACCCTGAAAAAACATTTGCAGCCACTGACCTACGGGGTTTAAGCAATGACGGTTAAGCTGCCCGAGCCACCAGCTGGTTCCTGTTTTCATTGTTTACAGCCACTACCAGCAGATGGTGGCTATACCATTCGTTTGCTCGATCGCGATTACGCTGTGTGTTGTTATGGTTGCCAAGCGGTAGCACAAACCATTGCTGATCAAGGGCTACTGCACTTTTATCAGTTTCGCGACAACCGCAACCCGCTGAATGTGCCATTAGTCCCGGAAGAATTGCAGCGCTTCGATGCCTATGATGATGAACGGCTACAACAGCAGTTTACCCGTGATAACGCGAATAACGGAAGCCGTGAAACCTCATTATCGCTTGAGGGGATGACCTGCTCAGCCTGCGCATGGCTCATTGAGAAACACTTGGCGCCCTTACCTGGCATCGATCAAGTCGCAGTGAACGCCAGTAGCGAACGGGTAACCATCGCCTGGCAGCCTGATCAAACCAAACTCAGTACTATTCTCAAACATATCGCTGAGCTAGGCTATCGAGCTCTACCATTTCAAAGCGCCAGCCAGGAACAGGATTTTAAAAAACGGCGGCGCTATTTTGTCACCCGACTCGGCGTAGCAGGTTTGGCGACCATGCAAGTGATGATGATTGCCATCGGCCTCTATTTTGGCATGGTGAGCGATCTTGATGATTCGTTACGCCAATTTTTATGGTGGATCAGCCTGCTGCTAGCAACCCCAGTTCTGCTATTTAGTGCCCAACCTTTTTATCTGAGCGCACTGCGCAGTATTCAGGCGCAACGACCCAATATGGATGTGCCAGTCAGCTTGGCATTGCTCAGCACTTATATAGCCAGCGCCTACGCCACCATCACCAATCAAGGTGAGGTGTATTTTGAATCGGTTTGTATGTTCACCTTCTTTCTCTTGCTCGGTCGCTATTTAGAACTGTTAGCTCGCCAGCGGGCGGTCAGTGCAGCATCGAATTTGATTAAATTGCTTCCGGCGGTCGCTCAGCGTAAAAACCAAGACGGCCAACTTGAACATGTCGCCGTTGCTGATTTGCAGCTTGATGATGTGGTCGTCGTCGCTGCTGGTGCAACCGTCCCTGCTGATGGCAAGCTCATGCAACAAACAGCGTATGTTAATGAGGCACTGATGACGGGTGAAAGTCGTGCCGTGGCTAAACAAGTCGGTGACCAGATCTTAGCCGGCAGTGTTAATCAACAACAACTCATGACCCTACAAGTAACCGCGACGCAACAAGATACGGTTCTAGCCAGCATTGTCGCGCTGCAAGATATCGCCTTATCGCGCAAGCCCAAATGGGTCGAGAATGCCGAACGCTTAGCACAAAGCTTTGTAAAACAAGTACTGATTATGGCACTTCTCACCTTTTTGATTTGGACCTGGGTCGATCCGAGCGAAGCCTTTTGGGTGACCATTGCCGTATTGGTAGCAACCTGCCCTTGTGCCTTGGCCTTAGCAGCGCCAACAGCGGTCACTGGGGCAATTCACAATCTCAATAAACAAGGTGTGATTGTGCGCAATGCCGACGTACTGACCCGTATGGAATCGATCAAAACTATCTTTGTCGACAAGACCGGTACCTTAACCAATGGTGAGTTTCGCTTGTTAAACCACTATCAACATGCCACCGAACTCAGTATCGATGTACTATGGTCCCTAGTACAAACTTTAGAGCGTTATTCCCAACATCCATTAGCGCAGCCACTGCAGCAACTTACCACTACGTCTGTTGCCATCGATCACGTTGAGGTGCAGCCGAGTTTCGGTGTGAGTGGACAGTGGCAACAGCAGCAATTACGCATTGGCAGCCTTGCCTGGGTCAGACAATGGCATTCACAGTTTCAGCCACAGATCGCCAGTGCAAACGTTTTTCTCGCCAGCGAAACTGGCATCCTGCTCGAACTCCAAGTTGGCGATCAGTTACGTAATGGTGCAGCCGAGACAGTCGCTGCATTACAACAATTGGGGCTTACCGTGGTGATGTTGACCGGTGACCGCGCGGAACTTGCCGCACCCATTGCGGCCCAACTAGGCATTACCGACGTGCATGCCCAATGTCTGCCCGCCGATAAACTAGCCTTGCTGGCTGAACGCCAGCTGCAGCATCCAGTCATGATGATCGGCGATGGGATGAATGATGGACCGGTGCTTGCGCAAGCGGATATTTCGGTGAGTTTTGCTCAAGCCAGCGACTTAGCTCGCAGTGCTGCCGATGCGGTGCTGCTGCGCAACCAATTCAGCGCTGTGCTGCCGTTCTACCAAACGGCCCTGCGCAGTCAAATGATCATGCGTCAAAACGTACGTTGGGCTTTGGTCTACAATATCGCCATTCTGCCGGTCGCCATGTTAGGCTTCATTACGCCTTATATTGCCGCCCTAGGCATGTCTGCCAGCTCATTACTGGTATTATTGAACTCACTGAGGTTATATCGCTAATGGACAGCCTCTATGTCTTAATTCCTATCGCCATTCTGTTTGTGGTGGTGGCTGTGGCTATTTTTTTCTGGGCCGTGCGCAGTGATCAATTTGAAGATCTGGAGCGTCAAGGCATGAATATTTTGCTCGATGATGACAAAAAGCCGAACAAACCAAATGATGATGAACCTCACCCATGAACTTTGATGCGCTCGCAGCAGTATTGATGGGCCTGGCCGGCGCCGGGCATTGCTTAATGATGTGCGGTGGGCTCGCCGGAGCGCTAGGCCAACATGCCACGTGGCGACAATTGCTGCTCTATAACAGCGGTCGAATTATTTCCTACGCAGTCGCTGGGGCGCTTATCGGCGCCGCATTCACACACTTAGCCAGTGGCTCGGTGCATGGCCTGATTTATTTGCGCCTACTGGCTGCACTGCTGTTAGTGTTACTTGGGCTTTATTATGGTGGTTGGTGGTTGGTGTTACGCCACCTCGAAGCCTTAGGCAAACCCTTATGGCGGTTACTGCAGCCGCTGGCTCAACGCAGTCGTAACCGCACCAGTTACCCAGCCTTATTGGCCGCAGGCATGGTCTGGGGCTGGTTACCTTGTGGCTTAGTCTACAGTGCCTTAAGCTGGGCAGCACTGAGTGGCAGCGCCAGTTCCGGAGCACTTTACATGATCTTGTTTGGTCTCGGCACCCTGCCCGCTATGCTTGCTTTTGGTTGGTTTTCAAAAACCCTACAAAGTTTTTTACGCTCACAAGGATTTCGTCAATTGATGGGCCTGCTCTTGATAGCCTACGGGCTGTGGACTGCAGTCATTGCGTTGCGACAACTATTCGCTCACTAAATTAGAAAGTTTTCCAAATCTTAGCTAGACTGGATGCATTGGAGATAATAAGGAAGATGACACAATGAGCTGTGTAGCAAAGATATTGGTAGTACTTGACCCAAACACTATCGAGCAGAAAGCCTTAAACCGCGCCTTGCATTTAGCTCGGATCAGCGGTGCCTCCGTCACATTAATGGTATCCATCTACGATTTTTCTTACGAAATGACCACCATGTTGGCGGCGACTGAACGCGACGCCATGCGAAACAGTTTACTCTATGATCGTAAGGTTTGGATTGGAGATCTACTCGAAGATTATGACACCCAAGGGCTCGCTATAGAGATCAACGTGGTATGGCATAACCGTCCCTTTGAAGCCATTATCGAGTGTGCCATAGCCGGAGGGCACGACATTATTGTTAAAGCCACCCACCCGCGCGAAGGTCTGGCTAGCCTGTTCTTTACACCAACCGATTGGCATCTCTTACGCAAGGCACCTTGTCTGGTGTTATTGGTCAAGGAACATCAGTGGCCATCAGGCGGGAAAGTACTTGCTGCTATTCATACCACCGGTGAGCATGATCATCATTGCTCCTTGAATAACCGTATCACGGCTACCGCCTTGAAATTTGCCCAATGCCTAAACGCTGACGTTCATTTAGTGAATGCTTTTCCCGGAGCGCCTATCACCATCGCCGCGGAAATCCCAGAATTCGATAGCAGTAATTATCGCGAAGCGATCGCAGCAAATCACCAACAAGCACTGCGTGAACATGCCGAGCCTTTTGCTATTGCTGAGTCAAAGCTGCATGTCGAAGAAGGTCTTCCTGAGCAAGTCATTCCGAGCCTTGCCGAGCAACTCGATGCTGAACTCGTGGTACTTGGCACCATTGGCCGCACCGGTTTTACCGCAGCGCTGCTGGGTAATACTGCAGAACACGTCATTGAACGCATTAATTGTGACCTGTTAGCGGTAAAACCGGAAGGATTTCAGTCACCCGTTAAGGTATAATCGCCGCCGTTTTTTGGTCAATAGTTGATGTCAAGGTGAGCGTAATTATGTCAGTCAGCCAGCTTCAAACCAGCGATGAAAAGAAGCGCTATAACTTCAATAAGTTACAAAAACGTCTACGCCGTGACGTCGGCAAAGCCATTCAAGATTTTAATATGATCGAAGATGGTGATCGCGTCATGGTCTGCTTATCGGGTGGTAAGGATAGCTATACCCTGCTCGACATCTTACGTTTTCTGCAGGCTGTTGCGCCTATTCGTTTTGAACTAATTGCGGTTAATCTCGACCAGAAACAACCCGGCTTTCCTGAGCATGTGCTGCCGAACTATCTCGACGCACAAGGCGTTGACTACAAAATTGTCGAAGAAGATACCTATAGCATTGTTAAGGACAAGGTGCCCGAAGGTAAAACCACCTGTGCACTGTGCTCGCGCCTGCGCCGCGGTATTTTATATCGCGTTGCTAGTGAACTGGGTGCGACTAAAATCGCCTTAGGTCATCATCGTGACGACATGCTGGAAACGCTGATGCTGAACATGTTCTATGGCGGCAAAATGAAATCGATGCCACCGAAATTAGTCAGTGACAATGGCCAACATGTGGTCATTCGTCCGTTAGCCTATGCCCGTGAAAAGGACATTGCCCGTTACGCGGCAGCGCAACAATTTCCGATTATTCCCTGCAATTTATGCGGCTCACAAGAAAACTTACAACGCAAAGTCATCAAAGAGTTATTGCAACAGTGGGATAAACGTTTTCCTGGGCGCATCGAAAGTATGGCTAGCGCCCTACAGAACGTGGTGCCATCTCATCTGGCTGATCAGCAGCTTTTTAACTTCAAAGCATTGCAGGCGGATGGGCAATTCAACAGCGATGGCGATACCGCTTTTGATCATAGTACGCCCACTGATTTTCTTAACTTTCGCGATAACGATGATATCGCTGTTATTCGGGTGGTGGATCTAAGTTAGGCGGCTTCTCTGCATCAATGAGGTCAATAATTATGGGGCGATTCACCCGAATCATGGAATTCAGTTCATCAATGTATTCCTCGCCGCGTTCTGAATAGCTTAACAACCCCGGGGTAAGATCTAACGCACGAATATCCTTGCCTTCAGCCCGCCGTTGCTCACGCAATAGGCGTAATTCGAAATACGCCGGATGAGTGTTGATGTTGCGTAAATAACTGCGAATCGATGCATTCACAGATTTGAACTTACGCACCTCATGGTTCATTCCTTCAAGTCTATTTTCCGGCACCATGCCGCAGCCATCACGAAAGCACCATTGGCCAAAAAAGTTTAAGCCATCCCGAGCAAATCGTGATGTTCCCCACCCTGATTCATTCGCGGCTTGCACCAAAATCAAGGTTTCAGGGACGACATCAACACGCCTTAATAACGACACAAACATGCCACTATCAGCGCTTAAATCAAAGTCAGTACGATACTCTACCGCTAATTGTTCGAGAAACTCGAGGTCGTCTCCTGCGAGCGCGGATGGATCCTGTTGCCAGCGATGGTAAAGCACTAATAAGATGGCACGCTGTTCTTCAATCAGCATATTTTCAGCCCGTACTAGCGGTGCTAAAAACTGAAAAAATGCCTGTTTTTTATCACGAACATCGGTGTACTCGTTAAAATCGGGGACTTCGGTATAAATGGTCACCTGACGTTGTTGTTCGGTTAATTGTTCGAGTTGGTCGGTGGCTATCACCACGGGTTGTTGTGATAACCAATAGTGCGGTAAGTAGACAGCCAATGCGACAACAACAATGCACAGTAACCAGAAGCCACGTCGTAACATGTTAACTCTCCGCCAGCGCTAATTCTGTAGGTGATTTTGGCCCAATCAACTGATCGTAAACCACACCGGTCAAATTAAAAAGCATGGGAACAGTAAATAGCAGACCCAACATCATCGGTAACGCACTAATAAACAAGATCACCAGCATTAACGCATATAAGCCCAGTAGCGGACCGCTCAGTTTTGTCACCACTAACCACGAGCCAAGGCAAGCACGAACAGCACTAAGCTGTTGGTCAAGCACTAACGGTACGGCCAAAATCAAGGTTAATTGGAGATACGCTAAAGCCACGAATAAAAGCCCCATAACAATCCCTAATGGCAATCCAATCGCGACCGGAATGACTATCACCAATACCACAATGATCAACATCAATGCCGCTTGAATAGCGGTGACTGCAATAACGCGCCGCGCCGCAGCAAGCACCAACGACCAATGGCTCCACAAAGGTTTCTGATCACGCGCATTTAAGATGCCGGCATAACTCAAATAAGCGACTAATGGCGACATAACCAACATGCCAACCACTGCTTGTAGTAATTGATTGCGGACATTGGGTTGCGCTGGATCAACCGGAATCCACTGGTCAAACAGCCCATGCAACAGCATATTGATGACAATGATGAGCGCCAATGCGGTCAACATAATCGGTAAAGCACGGACGGTGATGTCCCAGCTACGTTGCAGGCTTGACCCTATCTCCAGCTTAATTTCACCCCGCAATGCACGACTAAAGTCGCCCACTGAAAGACGTTGTGTTGGTTGCTTTTCCTGGCTCACAAGCTCATCTCAATTGTCCTAAATTGCATTGATTATGGCATAATTACCGAATCATTCGCTAGTTCGGCAACCACTGTGCACAAAGTTAATCCACCTAAACCAGCACCACCTCGATCTCCTTCAGCTGCGCGGCGCAGTCGGCCACAGCCTGAACAGTCGCGGTTGTTGTTGTTTAATAAGCCGTATGGTGTGCTCACACAGTTTAGCGGTGAACGCACTGATGTGACGTTAAAGCAGTTTATCGATATCGCCGACGTCTATGCAGCCGGCCGACTTGATAAAGATAGTGAAGGTTTGCTGATACTGACTAATAACGGTTCTTGGCAGCATCGTATTAGTGATCCAAACCATAACATGTCGAAGACCTACTGGGTTCAGCTAGAGGGCATTCCATCAGCGTATGCTCTGCAACAGCTGGGCCAGGGTGTCCAACTTAACGATGGCATGACCTTGCCCGCACAGGTGACCCTGCTCGCCAATCCACCCTCGGTCTGGCCGCGCAATCCGCCGATTCGGGTTCGGCAAAGTATTCCAGATAGCTGGATAGAATTAACCATCCGTGAAGGCCGAAATCGCCAAGTGCGGCGCATGACTGCAGCAGTGGGACATCCCACCTTACGGTTAATTCGTGCCCAAATTGGGCCATGGCATCTCGGCGACCTGGCGCCAGGTGAGTGGCGCGAAGTTGCCCCAGTGTGGTAAAATTTTGCCTTGGTAGTTATCCATTAGTTTAGAGTGCTCATGTCCAAGTCAAACCAGAAAGTAATTGTCGGTATGTCCGGTGGTGTTGATTCGTCCGTATCGGCGTATTTGCTGCTGCAACAAGGCTATCAGGTCGAAGGCTTGTTCATGAAAAACTGGGAAGAAGACGACACCGATGAGTACTGTGCCGCCGCGACCGATCTTGCTGATGCCCAGCAGGTCTGTGATACCCTTGGCATCACCTTACACACGGTCAATTTTGCCACCGAGTATTGGGATAACGTATTTGAATATTTTCTCGATGAATATCGCGCCGGTCGCACGCCGAACCCCGATATCATGTGCAATAAAGAGATCAAGTTTAAAGCCTTTTTACAATTTGCCGCAGAGGCCTTAGCGGCTGATTTTATTGCCACGGGACACTATGTGCGCCGCCGCGAGTATCAGGGCCAATTTCAATTATTGCGCGGTCGCGATGACAATAAAGACCAAAGTTATTTTCTATATACCTTGTCGCATGAGCACATTGCGCAAACGCTATTTCCGGTCGGTGAACTTGAAAAGCCAGCGGTGCGCGCAATTGCGGAGCAACAGGGATTGGTCACTGCGGATAAAAAGGATTCAACCGGTATCTGCTTTATTGGTGAACGTAAATTTAAAGATTTCCTACAACAGTACCTGCCGGCTAAACGCGGTGCTATTGAGAGCGTTGATGGCGAGCTACTGGGCGAACATGAAGGTTTGATGTATCACACCTTGGGGCAGCGCAAAGGTTTACTTATTGGCGGTTTAGCAGAGCACAGCGGCGAGCCTTGGTACGTGGTGGACAAAGATGTCGAGCGTAATGTGTTGCTTGTTGCGCAAGGCAAAAACCATCCGCGCCTCTACGCCAATGGCTTAATTGCAACGCAATTGCATTGGGTGAATCGTCAACCGATGACGGCTCCACGACGTTGTGTGGTGAAGACGCGTTATCGCCAGCAGGACATTCCGTGTACCCTAAC
>DIVC01000046.1:0-4896 GCA_002423905.1 Idiomarina sp. UBA6142 | reverse complement strand
CGCGTGATTGCCCTTGGCGCTGCCGCGCAATGTTTAGCTGCGGTCAAGCAAATTGCGCGGGAAGGAAGCTTACGCGATGCCAAGCAGGTGCAACGCCTGTTAACCAATGTACTGGATTTAAACCCGACGTCGTTAGAGCAGCTCTACCCCGATCAAACGGAATTGCAATGGGGTCTAGAAACCCTGTTGTTACAAATTGGTCCAACCCAACACAAAGACATTGAAATAACCCGTTATATGGTGGCCTTAATGGCGCTGGAACGGCGCCTTAACAAGCGCCCTGCTGAGATGGAAAAATTAGCCGAACGCCTGCAGCACATTCAGCGCCAACGTGACGATTTTAAGTTTGTCCAAGATACCATTATTGCGAATATGGCAGGCGTTTATAGCGATCTTATTTCACCCCTGAGTAAACCCATTAAGATCACCGGTAAGCCTGAGCATCTCAAGCAAATTACCGTACAAAATCAAATTCGCGCATTACTGTTGGCAGCCCTTCGGAATATCGTATTATGGCGTCAACAAGGCGGCCAACGGCGCCAGTTTGTGTTTTCTCGACAGCGCATGGTCAGCACTGTCCAACAGCTATTGCGCCAGCAGCGCACCCCATCGGAGTCCCAATCATGATGAATTTATCAGCACTCACAGCGCTGTCCCCTGTTGATGGTCGCTACGGCAGTAAAGCGGCAGCTTTGCGGCCAATTTTTAGTGAATATGGCTTGATTCGTAATCGCGTGATTGTCGAAATTCGTTGGTTACAGTTGCTAGCTGACTGTCATGAGATCGCAGAAGTACCGCCATTTTCAGCAGCAGCGACAGCTCATCTCGACTGGTTAGTTGCTAACTTCAATGAGCAGCATGCTAGCCGAGTGAAGGAAATCGAGCGGACAACCAATCACGATGTCAAAGCGGTCGAATATTTCCTCAAAGAATACGTGGCCGCAGTTCCTGAGCTTAATGCAGTGAGTGAATTCATTCACTTTGCCTGCACCTCGGAAGATATCAATAACCTATCCCATGCCTTGATGCTCGCTGATGCGTTGCAGCAGGTGATGCTACCAAGCATGCGCGAGCTGACCACAGCAATTAAAGAACTTGCTATTTTGCACAAAAATCAACCAATGATGGCCCGAACCCACGGACAACCAGCCACCCCGACCACCCTGGGCAAAGAAATGGCTAACGTGTACGTGCGCTTGCAACGTCAGTTGCTGCAGTTACAAAATATTCCGTTATTGGGCAAAATGAATGGTGCGGTAGGCAACTACAATGCGCATCTTGCCGCATATCCTGAAGTAAATTGGCACGCCTTAGCTGAGCAATTTGTCACCTCGCTCGGCTTAACGTGGAATGCTTATACGACTCAAATTGAACCGCATGACTACATTGCCGAAATTTTCGATGCCGTTGCCCGTTTCAATACCATAGTCATCGATTTTGACCGCGACGTGTGGGGCTACATTGCCCTCAATCATTTCAAGCAACGCACCATTGATGGTGAAGTGGGCTCATCAACCATGCCGCACAAAGTGAACCCTATCGATTTCGAGAACTCCGAAGGGAACCTGGGCTTAGCTAATGCAATCATGGCCCATTTGGCGCAAAAACTACCCGTCAGTCGCTGGCAGCGTGACCTCACCGATTCGACCGTGTTACGCAATTTAGGGGTTGGTTTTGCTTATGCTTTAATCGCCTATCAAGCCAGTCTCAAAGGCATCAGTAAGCTGGAAGTCAATAGCGATAATATGCTGCGCGAATTGGATCAAAATTGGGAACTATTAGCCGAACCCATTCAAACCGTTATGCGCCGCTATGGCATTGAAAAACCGTACGAAAAACTAAAAGAACTGACACGTGGAAAACGCGTCAATCAGGCTGCCATGGCAACCTTTATTGATGGCTTAGCCCTGCCCGAAACGGTCAAGGCCGAGCTCAAATTATTAACCCCGGCCAGTTACCTTGGCCGCGCTATTGCCTTTGTGGATGAATTAGACGCATGAGCCTCACCTTACACCTCGACCGAGCCACGTTTTTAAGCCAATACTGGCAACAAAAACCGCTGTTAATCAAAGCTGGTTTTGCTGATTTCAGCGACTTAATTGAAGCCGAAATTCTGGCCGGTTTAGCGCAGGAAGCTGAGGTTGATTCACGGGTTATTGAAAACCGCGCTGGGCAGTGGTTTGTTAGCCATGGTCCGTTTGCCAGCTATGATGATTTTGGCGATAGCGATTGGACCCTGCTGGTGCAATCGGTCAATGAATGGATGCCCGAGATCCACGCCCTACTCGAGCCTTTTCGATTTTTACCGGACTGGCGCTTAGATGATGTGATGATTAGCTTTGCTGTCGCTGGCGGCAGTGTTGGCCCGCACCTTGACCAATATGATGTATTTATTATTCAAGGAGAAGGCCAGCGTCATTGGCAAGTCGGCGAACGCGTCAGCCAAGCCAATGAATTCCGTCCACATGCTGATTTGAAACAACTACAAGATAGCTTTGAGCCAGTTATTGATGCCGTGTTAAGCGCGGGTGATATTCTTTATATCCCTGCTGGCTGTCCGCACCATGGGGTTGCGCTAGAGCCAAGCTTGAACTATTCGGTTGGATTTCGCGCTGCCAATACCGCTGAGCTAACATCGCAAATAGCGGATATGCTGCTAGCTGCTGAAGCGCAAAACTATCCACGTTACCGCGATCCGTTGGCGAATAGCTACGGCCCAGCGTATCAAGTCAGTACTGAGCAACTAAACCAATTACGTCAATTTTTACTCGCCAGTCTGCAGCAAACTGACCTTGATAGCCTGCTCATGCAAGTTATGTCACAGAGCAAACGACCACTGCCACAACCCGACTTTGCCCTGCGCTGGCAAGATATTGCTGACTGTATGGAAGCCGATATGCTGCTCTGCCGCAGCGCCGGTGCGCGCTTATTGATTGACCCGCAGGGTTCCAATTTATACGCTAGCGGCGATCCCTATCCATTGACCGCAGCAAGCAACGGCTTTGCCCGAGCTCTCGCCGAACAATGGCTGGAAGTCCCGTTGCAGGATTATGCTGAAGCATTACAACACACCGACAATCAACAGCTCTTATGTCATTTGTTGAATGACGGCGTGTTTCATTTAGTCAATGAGTTAGAGCCGGATTAATTGGTCGTCCATAAGTCATCGTGATCGGTCGTCTGATACACCATTTCAGCGCGGCCGATTAGGTACTTGGCGTAGTCTAGTTCTTCGGCATTGCCTTTGTTTTCTATCCCTTGGGCTTTCAGTTGCCATTGCAAGGCAAAGTGACGCATTGCACTACGGGCATCATGAGCCACCTTTGCCGCGACCATGTCGGTCGGCACATCGCCGTTGATGATCCAGACATTTTCTTTACTCATGGTAGTAAAACGCCATACCGCAACGTATGGCGCAAGATAACGGCTATCTTGTAAATGCACCATATCCAGAATATAACCTTCTTCGGCCAAATATTTGGCGGCGGCTTGATAATGCGAGCGAACCCATTGTTGTGCTTCGGCTTCTGTCATTGCGGGCTGTTGTTCGGCCATGTACTACATATCCTATCGATGTAAGAGGTCGTTATAGCTGGTCATACTACCGCGAAAGACGCTGACAGCAAAGTCTGATTTGGTGTAAACTTAGCTTGCAACAGTTGACGTTTACGTAAACGAAAAATCTCCGTTGTGTGACTAGCGTACTACGACACAAAATGGTAATGTGCGCGCACTTTTGGGATGAACGAGGAAGCACCGAAGATGTCTCTATTCGAGCACAAAGAGTTCGACCAACACGAACAGGTCGTGTTTTGTCATGACAAACAAACCGGCCTTAAAGCCATCATCGCAATCCACGATACCACGATGGGCCCATCGCTCGGTGGTACGCGGTTATGGAATTACCCCTCATCTGCCGAAGCACTGACTGATGTATTGCGTTTATCACGTGGTATGACCTACAAAAGTGCTCTCGCTGGTCTTCCTTTAGGCGGCGGTAAGGCAGTTATTATTGGTGACGCAAAGACCATCAAGTCGCCGGAGTTATTCCGTGCTTACGGTCGTTTCGTCAACTCGCTCAGTGGCCGCTACATTACCGCTGAAGATGTTAATATTCGCACCAGCGATATTGCTATAGTTGCTGAAGAAACAAAATTCGTTGCTGGCACTGCTGAAAAAGCTGGTGATCCATCGCCCCACACTGCTTTGGGCACTTATTTAGGCCTGAAGGCCGCCGTTAAGCATCAATTTGGGAAAGACCATCTCACTGGCATTCGTATCGCCATTCAAGGGTTAGGTGCAGTTGGTTACGACTTTGCCGAGTACTGTCATAAAGATGGTGCGGCATTATTCGTGACCGACATCAACCAAGCGGCTTGTGAGCGTGCAGCGCAAGAGCTCAATGCTACCGTGGTTGGTCTGGATGAAATTTACGGCCTTGACGTTGACGTCTATGCGCCCTGTGCCCTCGGTGCGACCATCAACGATGACACACTAAAACTGATCAAAGCCAAGATTATTGCTGGTAGCGCCAATAATCAGCTGGCAACGCAGGCACATGATCACATGGTGATGGACCTGGGCATTCTCTACGCACCCGACTATGTCATTAATGCCGGTGGTGTTATTCACGTTTGTAGCGAAGCAGCGAACATGAGTCGTACTGAAACCGACCAAAAGGTACGTGATATTTACCATACCTTAGACATCATTTTCACCCGTTCAAAAGCTGAAGGCCGTCCAACTGGGCAAATTGCTGATGAATTAGCGCGTGAAGTGATTGCCAAGAAGAAAGCTGAGCGTTTCGCCTAAGCCAACCAGCTCGCCGAGCAACTACAAATGTTCGGCGAGCAGTTCGAGCGGATGTAACGCCTGTTGCTGACTAAACCGCGCCAC
>DIVC01000070.1:9257-10890 GCA_002423905.1 Idiomarina sp. UBA6142 | reverse complement strand
TTATTGACCCGCATACGGGCATGCCGATTCAGCATAATTTGGTCTCGGTAACGGTGATTACTGATACCTGTATGGATGCCGACGCCTATGCCACGGCATTGACTGTGATGGGGCCAGAACGCGCATTGGCGTTTGCCGAAGACAAGCAGCTGGCGGTGTTATTGATCACTCGTGAAGCCGACGGTTTTAAAGAACATACGAGCACTGCGTTCGCGCGCTATGAGCGCCAATAGGAGTTACAGATGGGCTTATTTCTAGCAGTATTTGCCATATTTCTGATTGTAGTACTGGCCATGTCGATTGGCTTTATTGTGCAAGGTAAATCGATTTCCGGTAGTTGCGGTGGTATTTCATCGTTAGGTATGGAAAAGGCTTGTGATTGTGCTGAACCCTGCGATGATAAGAAGCAACGTATGGCCAAGCAACAGCAATGGCTGGATAACCGCATTGAGTAGCTGCAGCGAGATTAGATAAGGAGATTGTTGGTGGTAACGCCTGTTCATATTCGACCGCATACGGCGGAAATTTATTTGGACTGCAATGCCACGACGCCGGTTCTGCCGCATATTGCCAAAGCGGTAGAACATGTTATGGAACAAGTGTTTGGCAATCCTTCNNTAGCGCGCCAAGTGATTGGTGCTGATAGCGGCCACGTGGTGTTTTCTAGCGGTGCTACTGAAGGGATACAAACGGCAGTGCTGTCGGCTTTGAGCTTAGCACGCCAGCAACAGCATCCGGGCCGATACTTACTCTATGGTGCTACTGAGCACAAAGCGGTGCCCCAAGCGTTGGAACATTGGAATCGATTACTGGGCGTCAATGCTGAGTTGAAGGCGATTCCGGTCGATACCAATGGCTTATTAGATCAGCAATTTATCGCCGAGCACGTGGCCGATGCGCTGATGATTTGTACCATGGCGGTGAACAATGAAACCGGTGTAGGCCAAGACCTAGCGGCCTTAGAACAGGTGATTCGGCAGTTCAATCCGACTGTGCCGTGGATGGTCGATTGTGTGCAAGCCTTGGGTAAACAAGCCTTGCGACTGGCCGATACGACTATTGATTATGCGCCATTCAGTGGCCACAAGCTGTACGCCCCCAAAGGTATTGGATTTCTTTATGTACGCGCCGGTGCCGCCTATACGCCATTAATTATTGGCGGCGGGCAAGAGCAGGGTTTGCGGTCCGGAACTGAGAATCTGCCCGGCATTGCTGCCCTCCATACCTTGTTTGAATTGTTACTCGATAAGCAGCAAGCAGTATTTCATGATCACGCCACCTTGATGGGTTATCGCGATCAACTATTGACTGCGCTGCGGCGGGTTTTTCCAACTTTAGAACTGAACCATGAGCTCGCACTGAGTGTTCCCACCACCATCAATTTTTCGGTGCGCGGGGTGCCATCGCGCGACATTATGGATGTGTTCGATGCGGCCAATATTCGGGTGAGTTCTGGCTCCGCTTGCAGTTCTAAAGTGCCGCGTAGTTTTGTGCTCGATGCCATGGGCTTGGCGCCCTGGCGCTCGCAGTCAGCAATTCGGTTATCATTTGGTCCAGCAACCAGTCAAGCCACCATTAGCGCCGCTTGCGAGCGTATTCAACACGCCGCCAGTGCGTTACGCCAGTCTTGTCT
>DIVC01000070.1:0-9207 GCA_002423905.1 Idiomarina sp. UBA6142 | reverse complement strand
CGAACCCCATGATCAAAGCAGCCCTGCTGCCATGTTGGCGCAATTGCTATGCGCTAGCGGTTGTGGTGCGGCCCGTGATGCGGTGGGCTGGCCATTAGAGGTTCCCACCCAGTGTCCTGCGCCTATCGACTGCATTGTGCCAGTGCATGGTTGCTTAAGTATTGGTGACCGGCGCTTATTCCGAGTCGGGAGTCGGCAGCCAGTGTACTTGTTGAGCTCACCATTACCGCATAGCAGTGCGGATCAATTACGGGTTGACTTTGCCTTTATCGGTGAGCAGGAAAACCCAGCGGTGATTCAGCCTATGGTGCATTCGGACAGTTTATTGTGCAGTCGTATCGATGACGATTTTAGCGTGGTGCGGCGGCCTTGTGAGTTGACCAATGGTTGCCCCGAGTGCAATTTGGATAACGTGATACCTGAGGCTGATACCGATTGGTTGGAAGGCACTAATACGTTAGTGATTGATGTGCGCGAACAACAAGAGCATGCGGTGACACCCCTGGCAGTCAACGCAGAGGTCATGAATGTACCACTGACCCGGTTAGCGCAATTTATCTACAGTCACCGCACTGAGCTTGGTAGTCGCCCGATTTTATGTATTTGTCGCAGCGGCCAGCGCAGCGCGGTAGCCGCGCGGGTCCTGCAACGGCATGGCTTTACTCAAGTACGACAGCTGCTGGGCGGTCTGACGTTGTTGACCAATTGAAGCGCGCCACATAGCCATCTTTGCCGACCAAATAACAACTATCGCCGGCACAGGCACTGTTCCAGACATTTGCGTTGGTTAAGCTTTGCCAGCTACCTGTGCGATTCGGTAACAGCGCAGCACCATTGGGGTTACTAACCAATAGCCCCTGTTGATCTGGTAGCAATGTTAAGCTGTATAAGGCGCCATCAATGGGTGGTTCGGATAGTTCGGTAAAGCGATTGTTTTGGTATTCGAGCAGCCGTGGGCGCACCTCAGGATGCTGTAGATCACCACCAGCTAACAGCACATGATCATGTGCTAATGGCCAAACACTGGTGATGCCCGCATTGGGGCCAGCTGGCATGGGGGTGTCGATAGCCCGAAAGCGAATGCCGGTGGCACGTTTCAGCAATAGCCTGGCGGTACTGGCATTGCCGGTACCTATCGCCCAGCTTTGGTTGGCAAAGCGAATACAGCCGCCGCTGGCAGCGAATCCACCTTCACCAGCAAGTGGTTGACTATCGACGGCGTTGCGCGCGCTTAACCAATTGCGACCATCGGCACCACGAATCATCTCCCAATTATTTTCGCTGCTATCACCGTACACCCAAGCTTCGCCGTTGGTGGCTATCGCCATGCAGTTAAGAAACTGCTGCCCACCGGCGCGATAGCGCAATTGCCAATTTTGCCCACCATTGGCGGTGTAATAGATCCGCGAATCACCATTGCGGCCAATACTCAAGGCGTAGGCATGGTCGCTATCGAGGGCTTCAATGTCGCGAAATTCGAGCGCTTGGTTGACCGGGTTAAAGTATTGCCAACTAGCGCCACCGTCGAGGCTGCGGCCAATAGTGGCATTGGAGCCACTGATCCAAACCACTTCAGGGCTTGGTGCGCTGACCCCAATCCAATGGATATCGGTTGGGCTGCTCAGTGGAGTGATAGTGATACTACTGGTCAGCAGTAGTGCATTGGCAACAACAGAATTCATGACAAACATAAGCACTCTCAAGTCACTAACATGAAGCTTGAGTGTAACGGAAGCTTGGCGCGGCTGCTAGTATTGCCGCTACTGTTGCTACTTCAGCTATTGCGCATTCAACGATTGACCATTGACGGCGCTGGAGTCGTCACTCATTAAATAGACATAAAGTGGCATGATCTCAGCCGGGGTTTTTAATTGACTTGCATCTTCGGCCGGATAGGCTTTGGAACGCATGGTGGTGCGGGTAGCGCCCGGATTAATTACATTAATACGAATGCTGGTGCCGTCATATTCATCGGCCAGCACTTGCGCTAGACCCTCGGTGGCGAATTTACTGACCGCATAAGGGCCCCAAAAGGCCTTGCCGCGGCGACCGACGCCAGACGAAGTAAATAGGATACTGGCTTGTTCAGCGCGTTTGAGCGCCGGCATTAAGGCTTGGGTCATGACAAACTGTGCGGTGACGTTGACCTGCATAATATCATTCCAGCTATCGAGATCGATATGTTCAAACGGTGATAACACTCCGAGTAAGCTGGCATTTTGAAGTAAGCCGTCAAGCCGACCGAATTGTTCCACGATAGTAGCGCACATGGCTTGATAATGGCTGCGCGTGGCGCCTTTCATATCGAGCGGCACGATAGCCGGCTCGGGACCGCCGGCCTGAATGATTTGGTCGTAGACGGCTTCGAGCTTTTTGACCGTGCGGCCGAGCAGTATTACGGTGGCACCGGCACCCGCAAAGGTGAGCGCCGCTTGCTTGCCAATGCCATCACCAGCACCGGTGACGAGGATAACTTTTCCAGTTAAGCTGGTGGGAAGAATCGGGTAATTATGCATTGTTGTCATTTTATGCTTACACTAGGAGCTAATAATTAATGCGAAGTGTACTGGTTTTTCGGCAGTTTCTCAGCATTAGGCAATAAAAAACCGCAAAAATACTTTCAAGTTTGTTGCGCTCGGTGTATAAATTTTTGTTAACAAAGGCTCTTGTCCTACCAGTTAGAAAAGGTGATGATAGGGCAACACGAATAAAAAGCATCTGCAGGTGCTCATTACATAACAACACGAATAAGGATTGGGGAAGCCTCATGAAAAAACTTTTGCTAGCAACGGCAATCAGCAGCGTACTTTTGGTGGGCTGTGGTGGTGGTGGCGATGATGCGCCGGTCACCGAAGTGCAAACCCAAGTAAACGCTACGCGGGTTTTGTTTGATCCAACAGCTGGCGCGGTGCCCGTGCCAACCAACATTCTACTCGGTGGCAGCGTTGATGGTACGCTGAATATTCCAGTACCAAATCCAAATGATAACTCCAACCCACAAGTGGCTTTGAATGGTCTTGATGGCTGGGGTACGCATTCGACCCTGACCTTTGGTTTCTCGCTGCCGGTAGATGCCACTGGCAATCAAGTGACCGTGACGGCAGCCTCACTCGAAGCTCCAGGTTCAATACGTCTATTTGAGACCATCATGGGTGGTACCGCGGTAAGCGCCGGCTGTGCAGCGGCAAGCCCTGCCGCGACCTGTGCGGTGGCGGCTGAATTAGTCCATGGTACAGATTTCATTGTGCGTGCTACCGGTCCTAGCGGGGTTGCGGTGATTCCATTGAAACCGTGGAAAGCAAAAACCGGTTATGTGGCGGTATTAACCGATAACATTCGTGATTCACTCGGTCGCGATGTTCAGCCCTCGCAAACCTATGGTTTGATGAAACGCGATCCGGCCACTTTCCCAATCTCTGCTGATGCTTCAGCATTGGGCTTACAGAGCTTGATTAACTCGCATGAAAACGCGCTGCAAGCATTTGGGGTGAATAAAGATCGGATTATTTATACCTCAAGTTTTACCACGCAGTCAGTCGATGACGTATTCCACGCCATTAAAGCGCTGATGACGCAGCAATTCAGCACCACTGGAACGCCAGCTTTGGGTGCTCAGGCAACCGGTTTGACCGTTGCCGATGTGTTGGTCGGCGCGGGTCAACTACCAGCAGATCCAACCAACCCAGCCTATGCAGCGGCGAGTACCGCGGCGTTCTATCAAGGTTCAGTCACTTTACCATACTTCTTACCAGTACCCACGGCTGAGAATCCAACTGCGCCACTTAACGGTCGTTGGACTGCGGCTTGTGACAGCCCAGCATCCATTTTAGGTGCTATTGCCGCCGGTGCTATCAACCCAGCGACAGCGGGTATCGATCCAGCGGCGTTAACCAACCCAGCGTTGTTGTTGCCACCGAATGCCTGTTATGACTTCCCAGGTATCGACAACGAGCGTCACTTAACCAAGTACAACCCGATTCCAGCAGTAGTCACGCAGGCCAACGTGCCGGTTATCATGTCAGTACCGAATGAAGCGGCAGTTAACCAAGTGCGCGGGTTCCAAGGTCTGGCACCAATTACTATGCCAGCTAACGGCTGGCCGGTGGTTATTTTCCAACACGGTATTACTGGGAACAAGACCAACGCCTTAGGTATTGCTGGTAGTTTGTCAGTGGCAGGTTTTGCGGTAGTGGCCATGGATCACCCATTACACGGTGATCGTGGCTTTGGCGCCATCAACGCCTCAACCGGTAGTGCTACTGCGTACATGAACTTGGGCAGCTTGCTAACCGCACGTGACAACATTCGTCAATCGGTTTCAGACATGTTGGGCTTGCGCTTAAGCTTAAACGCAGCGCAAGGTGCGCCAATTGATGGTACTCGCGTGTACTTTGTTGGTCACTCGTTAGGTGCTATTGCCGGTACCCCGTTTACCGCTATGGCGAACACGCCTATGACTGGCGCGTTGGCTCCTGCATCAGGGCTGTTTAATGTGCGTGCTAGCACCTTTATGGCACCAGGCCAGAGTATCGCTAATTTCTTGTTAGCTTCGCAAGCCTTTGGTACCACCATAAAGAGCCAGTTATTGTACGCTGGCAACGCTGATTTTGCGGCGGCGGTCAATGGCGCTGCGCAAGCTGGTGGCGTGCAACCTGGCACAGCAGCATTCGAAACCTTGTTAGGTCAGGTCTATACCCAGTTTATGGCGAGTGCAAGTGCAGCAACTGTGGCGCAGATCAACGGTGTATTTGAGCAGTTCGCTTTTGCTGCGCAAACGGTGATCGATTCAGCTGATCCAATCAACTACTCAGCACGTGTGGTAGCGAACGCTAGCCCAGTGCATTTGATTGAAGTGATACCAGATCTAGTGGTACCGAACAGTGTGACTGGTAAACCACTTGCAGGTACTGAGCCATTAATTGCCGGCTTGGCATTGCCAAATCGTACGCAAACCACCGCTGGGGTCGACGGTGCCAAAATTTCAGGCGCGGTTCGCTTCTGTCAAGGTGACCATGGCTCTATTGTTAGCCCAGCGGCTTCGGTAGCAGCAACCATGGAAATGCAGATGCAAACGGCTGGCTGGTTTACCACCGATGCCACAGTATTGCCAATCACCAATACAGCAGTATTGTGTAATTAAGTTATTGTTGCAAAGCACGCTTGAAAAAGGCCGCTTGTCGGCCTTTTTTATTTGCTAAAATAAATGCCATAGCGCTATCTGAGTTTGGTGCCAGTTTTAAGGAGTGGTCATGGAATTACTATGGAGCCTGTTCGAGTTTGTTGCCAAAGCTGCGATTATTGTGTTCGCGGTGGTCGTGGTAGTGGGCCTGATCGCCAATACAGCACAACGGCAAAAATCGGAAAAAGGTGAGTTACAGCTGGAGAACTTATCCGCCAGCTGGCGTGCTACAGTCACCCGGCTGAAGCTGAAGATGTTGGATAAGAAAGCCGCCAAAAAGGCCCTCAAAGAAGAAAAACAGCAGGGCAAACAGCAGCAGCAACAACAGGCCGAGCAGCCACGGCTCTTTGTGCTTGATTTCGTTGGTAGCATGGAAGCCAAAGAAGTAACCTGCTTAAGTCGTGAAATTACTGCGGTCATCAGTTTGGCGAAGCCCGGTGATCGGGTGCTGTTGCGGCTAGAAAGCGGTGGTGGCACGGTCAATGGCTATGGTTTAGGTGCTGCGCAACTACAGCGCTTGCGTGATGCCGGCCTTGAGTTGACGGTGTGTGTTGACCGGGTAGCTGCGAGTGGCGGTTATATGATGGCTTGTGTAGCACAGCAGTTGGTTGCTGCCCCCTTTGCCATTGTCGGCTCGATTGGGGTGGTGGCACAAATGCCTAATTTCAATCGCTGGTTGAAAAAACACGATGTTGATTTTGAACAAGTTACTGCCGGGGACTATAAACGCACGTTGACTTTATTCGGTGAAAATACCGCTGCGGGGCGCGATAAATTTAAGCGTGATTTGGAATCTATTCATCAACAATTTAAGGCACATATTAGCCAGTATCGCCCGCAATTGGAACTTGAGCAGGTGGCCACCGGTGAATTTTGGACGGCCCAACAAGCACTGCAACTGGGCTTACTGGATAAATTGCAAACCAGCGATGCATGGCTGCTTGAACAAGTCGACAGCTATCAAGTCTTTGGTTTGCGTTATGTGAACAAAAAGCCACTCGGTGAACGTATTGGTAAGCATGTCAGCGCGGTGTTGACCAGTATGCGAGAGTTTGTGCAAAAATGAGTGATGAGTTTGAGCTATTCCGTCGCGAAATGTCGGGGGTAAAACCTATCGATAACGCTGACATTGCCGATACCCGTACGGAATTTGCGCCAACGCTAGCGCAATTGCAGCGGCGCCAAGCAGCGGAGCAGCAGTTGGCTGATGATATCAATTATTTATCGATGGAATTCGTGGAATTTGTTGAACCTGAGCAATTACTCGATTTTCGTCGTGACGGTGTCCAGCATGGTGTGCATAAGCGTATGCGGCTGGGCCAATATGAGCTTGAAGCGACGCTCGATCTGCATCATCATTCGCTGCGCCAAGCCCGTAAAGCACTGTTTGAGTTTATTACCTTGTGTCACCAGCGAGGTGTCCGTAGTGCCTTGGTAGTGCATGGTATGGGTAAATTTTCCAAACCCCAGCCAGCTATGTTGAAAAGCTATGTGAATAAATGGCTACAACAGATGGAGCCGGTCATGGCATTTCATAGCAGCCAACGCCAGCATGGTGGGGCAGGCTCAGTGTACGTATTGTTAAAAAAGAATGCTGAGCAAAAACAGCATAATCGTGAACTTCATCAACGGCGGTAAAGCTATGTATCGTGTGCGTATTCTGGCAGTTGTGGTGGTGCTAGCAAGTGGGTTTGGTGGTTTCTCTGTGCAGGCTGATCCATTGTCTGATCGCGTAGGCAAAGTGGTTACGGAGCATTTACAACGCAGCCTCAATGCTAAAATGAGTTATCAGCGCTTTGAATTAGATATAAGCACGCCACAGGTAGTGGCGACTGAGGTACGAGTCACCACGGCGCTCAAACAGCTCGATGATGGCCTGAACGAGGTGTTACAGGCTGACAGTATTCGCGTTACTGGTCGTTGGCATACGGCACCGCAACAGCAGCTCTTACTCACCGCGATGCAGGTGCAAAATAGTCAACTTACCATCGCTTATTTCGCTAAAGGGCAATCGAATTTGCATAGTATGCTCGAGCAGTTGCGCAAGCCTAAAGCGCAGCCTGCTGCCATGCAGCTACTGTGGCAATTAGAGCAGGTGCAATTGGATAACGTGGTGGTGAATGTGTTCGATAATGGTCAGGCTATTCTGAGTGTGCGGCTGGCACAGTTGATGTTGCCTGAACTGCCGCAAGACGGCGATACCAGTGCCTATATTAAGCAGGTGTTATGGCCGATTTTTGATCAAGTGGTAGCGGGTAAGCAGGGTGATGTGGTGGTTGATACCCCACGGTTGTTGCAATTTATGTGGCGTGAGGCGCGCTAGGCGCGCCTCAACACCGATGTTAGAGCTTATCGGAGATATCACGCTCAGCTAAGTCAGCGTTCGGATTGTTAAATATTTTTTCATCAAATGCGCCTTCGCTGCGCGCAACAATAATAGATACCATGGCATCGCCGGTAACGTTCACTGAGGTGCGGGTCATATCAAGTAGCCGGTCTACACCAATAATCAGAGCAATACCCTCTACCGGTAAGCCCACTTGGGCTAACACCATGGATAGCATAATTAAGCCAACTCCTGGCACTCCTGCAGTGCCCACTGAGGCTAGGGTGGCGGTTAGCACCACCATGGCATAGTCGGCTAGGGTTAAATCGACTAAGTACACTTGGGCGATAAATACCGTCGCTACGCCCTGCATGATGGCCGTACCATCCATATTAATGGTAGCTCCCAGCGGCACGGTGAACGAGCCAACGCTGTTATGCACGCCTAAGCGCTTGGTCACGGTTTCTAGGGTAATCGGCATGGTGGCATTACTGCTTGATGTGGAGAAGCCAAAAATCATCACTTCACGCATTTTACGCAAGAATATTAGTGGGTTTAAGCCAGTCAGCGACTTTAAGATCAGTGAATAGATGACTAAGCCATGCAAAATCAATACACCGAATACCAGCAAGAAGTACTTACCGAGGCTATAAATGGTATCAAACTCTGTTTCGGTAAACAGTTTGGCCATCAGCGCAAACACGCCGTATGGAGCTAAGTTCATCAAAATAACCACGAGTTTCATGATGACTTCGTTAAAATCCTCGAACAGGCCTTTCAAGCGGTCGCCCGATTTCCCCACCAAAGCCATGGCAATACCAAACAATAGCGCAAATATGATGACCTGGAGCATATTGCCGTTAGCAAAGGCATTAAAGGGGTTTTTCGGGAACAAATCGATAATGACTTGGGCTAAAGACGGCGCTTGTTGGGCTTGATAGACCGCTTCGGTGGCCAGTTCAATGCCAGCACCTGGCTGCACCAAGATGGCGAAACTAATGGCGATAGAAATGGCGATGGCAGTGGTGACTAAATACAGCCCTACCGCTTTGCCGCCAAGACGACCCAATTTACTGGGGTCACTGAGCGAGCAGGTACCGACCACCAAGCTCACGAACACTAGCGGGACCACCAACATTTGCAGGGCACTAATAAAGATTTGCCCAATGATGTAGAACAAGCCCTTGGTGAGATAGCCTTCAACCAATAGATTGTCAGGGAACAGCACTTTTAACAGCATACCCACGGCGATACCCGCGAACATACCAATGACAATTCGGCTGGTGAGGCTTAGTTTTTTTGAGTTATTGCTCATGGCAGGTTATTCCGCTAGTTAATCAACAGTATGAATGGGCACTAGACTAGCAGAAGTTGTGGCAACGCCAAAGTTTTGTGCGTTCAACTGCGCAATAAAAAACCCGAGTGTCGGCTCGGGTTTTGGTTGAAGGTTTAATGGGTCTTAACTGATGTAGCTGGGACCGAAACCATTGGTCCACAAAATCGCTGAGGTAACCATGAGTACTACCAACATGATTAAGCCGGCAGTGACTACTGAGCTGGCGTAGATAAAGCCGCGTTCTTCGGGAATGTGCATGAGAATAGGCACTCCGGTATAGAGCAGGTAAACCGAGTAGGCCACGCCGGCTAAAAACACCATAGTTACAAACCACAGCTCTGGGTACAGCGCTGCTACGCCCGACAT
>DIVC01000026.1 GCA_002423905.1 Idiomarina sp. UBA6142 | reverse complement strand
AACGAAGCACAATTACGCGGCACTCGTCACACCTTGGTGACGGTGCTGGAACAGCTGTTGCGGCTGTTACACCCACTACTGCCATTTATTACTGACGAAATTTGGCAACGGGTGGCGCCATTGGCTGGCATTACCGGCACTACCGTCATGCTGCAGCCTTATCCGCAAGTGCAGCAGCAACGCTTCGCGTCAGCCCGTGATGATATGGAGTGGTTGCAACAAGTGATCGTGGCAATTCGCAACATTCGCGGTGAAATGAATTTATCGCCGAGTAAGCCATTACCTATTTTGCTGAAGCAAGCGGATACGACAGCACAACAACGATTAACTTCCAACCAGTCGTTTTTCAGTGCCTTGGCCAAATTGGCATCAGTGACCTTTTTAAACGCTGACCAAGAAGCGCCTGCCAGCGCCACCGCCTTAGTGGGTCGAATGGAAATTCATATTCCCATGGCTGGCCTGATTGATACTGCGGCCGAATTGGCGCGACTGGATAAAGCCATTGAAAAAGCCCACAAAGAGGTCGATTTATTTAACCGTAAGCTGAGTAATGACAACTTCGTCAGCAAAGCGCCGGCCGAGGTGATTGACAAGGAACGGGCGAAACAGGCGGAAGCGCAAGAAACGTTGCAGCAACTATTACTGCAACGCGACAAAATAGCGGCGCTCTAAGGCGTTAGCGCTGCGCTTAAGCAACCAGCATGGCGGTGGCTACCACCGCCAATGCTGCAATCATTGGTATCACTACAGTCACCACAAAGATGTCTTTATAGGCCTGCTTATGGGTCAAACCCATTAAGGTAAATAAAGCAATCACTGCACCTGAGTGCGGTAACGAGTCCAAACCACCAGCGGCTAAGTTGGCAACCCGGTGCAGTAGCTCTGCAGAAATACCAGCCTCTAAATACGCCGGTGCTAATGCCGACATAAAGATTTGTAAGCCGCCTGAAGCCGATGCGGTCACGCCGGAAATCAAATTCGCTGAGAAATATACCGACAATAACGGCGCTACCTGCAATTCCAGCAACCATTGGGCAAAGCTATGGAACCCTGCAGTTTGAATCACCACGCCACCAAAGCCAATCACGGCGGCAGTATTGATCAGCGGCAATAACGAATCATCCGCACCCTGCCCCATAGTTTGCATAAAGTTTTGCCGTGCTGGTGCAAACAGCACATAGCAACTGGCGACACCAGCAAGCAGCGCCATACTCGACCAAATAACCGGCTGGCTAGCAGCGAATAACAACCACTGCGCCTGCACGTCAGCCAGTTGTAGTAACCGTGGTAACATAATAATCAACAGCACCACCGCTATCGGTAACAATGATTTACTTAAACGCGGTAATTGCTGGTCAGCACGCGGCGCTAAGACGGCCATCTGGTCATCTTTGGCATGACTTTGGTAGCCTTCTCCGTTGGCTTGTGCTTGGTGCCATTGGTGTTGCAAATACCAGACACCCAATCCCGCCATCAGCAGGCCGCCCAGCAGCCCATACCAGCCTCCGGCGAACAGATCGGTGTCGAGACTGCGCGCGGCAATAACGTTATGAATCGAGGGTGTGCCCGGCAAAGCCGTCATGGTAAAGGTACCGGCACCAAGCGCTATAGCAGCCGCATACAGACGGCGGGGTAAATTCGCTTGGCGCATCAGCGTTACGCCAATGGGATACATGGTAAACATCACCACAAATACCACCACACCACCATAAGTCAGCAGCGCACAAACCAGCATCGCGATTAAAATGCTATGGCGGGCGCCAAGGCGTTCGGTAATGCCCATCGCCACCCCTTGCGCCGCATGGCTGGCGGCCATCACGCGGCCAAACAAGGCACCACACAAAAACAGCAAGAGAAAATTACCAGCAAAGGTAAAGGCCCCTGATGGGCCGGTAGGAAAATACTTCAACAACACATCGGCAATTGGCATGGCGTTGGTTAGCCCGATCACCAAGACTGAAATGAGTACTGCAAGCAGAATATTGACGCCTTTCAGCGCCAGCCAAATCAGCAGGGCAACCCCTGCTATCAGTCCCAAATCACCGAGCATAGGGTAGTTTCCTTAAGCTATGGGGTTAGAAGGTATCATCATTATTATCGTCGTAATCCATATCGTCTTCGAGGTCATCTTCTTCACCCCAATAAGTACCCCAGCCGTCGTAATCAACCGCAGCTAAAGCGGCGATTTTTGCCACTTCTTGAGTTTGTAAGTCAAGGATCTTAGCATCAAGGCGCACTTCACTGACAGCCACGAAGGCGTACCAGCGTGAATTGTCGTCAAGCTCAAATTCATCGGCATCATCGACGTGGTAACCGGCCTTGACTAGCTCTACCGCTGCTTTCTCGAGCTTACTGAAATCGGCGCTAGCCAAATGGTGTTCAATCACAAAGATTTCATCGCTTGGTGCACCATCGGCTAATAGTGCTTCAATGGTTTCTTCACTTTGCGCACGCAGCGCAGCAATATCAACGGCCATAGTGGTTATCCTTGGGCTAACTGCTGATCGAGTTGTTGAATAGTCTGTTGCATCAATTGATGACAGCGACTGACGACCTGTTTAACGGCTTCATTATCATAGCCGCTAATTGTCATAGGTGGCAGAAATTCAATGATTAATTTGCCGTTGTTCCAGCGATTGAGTTTCACTTTACCGTGTAAATTGGACACACAAATTGGCACAATGGGTACATGAGCTTGCGCGGCGGTGCGAAACGCGCCGGTTTTAAACGGCAATAAACCACGGCCATAACTGCGCGTACCTTCAGGAAAGAGCAAGATCGAAATACCACGCTGTTTGATGGCGTCAGCAGCTTGTTCAATGGTGCCGCGCGCTCTACCGCTATTTTTGCGATCAATTAAAATATTGCCAGCTAACCAATACATTTGCCCAAAAAATGGAATCCAAATCAGGCTCTTTTTACCGATGCTTTGAGTATGGGGCGGCATTGCGCGGGATAAAGTGAAAATATCCCAGGTATTTTGATGATTGGCGATATACACATAGGGCCCGCCATCAAATAACCCCTGTGGCGCGCGAATTTCGAGTTCCAGCCCAATCAGCTTGTGCATACGGCCATACCAGTGCGCCGCCGTGGTGGTGTTATCGGCATGGAACGGACGCAGCAAAAAGCGCAGCACCAGCAAGGTGCTGGCCGCCACAACAAATAAGCCGAGCAAGAAAATTCGGACGACAGCTAACATTCATATTCCTCTCTTTAGATGTCGCCCATTATACTGATTAAGTGCAACAAGAACGTCCGATCAGTCCTGATTTTCTACCGTGATTGCATCAACACGCTGTAAACCACGTGGCAGTTTGTTGCCACGGCGCCCGCGCTCACCGCGATAATGCTCTAAATCAACCGCTTTTAAGGTGAGTTTGCGTTTACCAGCTAATAGCGTAATCGGCAACCCATCGGCAACCACCGCCGCAGCGACCACGTATTCTTCACGCGACTGTGCTCGTAGGGTTGGAATGCTGAGCATTTTATTACCCTTACCCTTAGCGAGTTCCGGCAGGTCTTTCACTGGGAAAATGAGCATACGGCCTTCATTGGAAACCACTACCAGCTGATCGGTTTCGTAATTGTGGACCAAACAAGGGGGCAAAATCTTCGCCCCAGTCGGAAGGTTCAACACCGCCTTGCCGTTTTTATTGCGGCTGACCAAGTCACCGAAGCGACAAATAAAGCCATAGCCGGCATCGGATGCTAACAACATACGCTGTTCATCTTTCGCCATCAGCACCTGATCAACGGTTTCACCCGCCACCAAACTGAAACGCCCAGTTAAGGGTTCACCTTGAGTTCGGGCCGACGGCAACAAATGCGCCTCACAGGAAAAGCTGCGGCCAGAACTATCTAAGAACACCACTTGCTGATTACTCTTACCTTGCGCCGAGGAAAGGAAGCCATCGCCAGCTTTGTATGCCAAGGTGGCCCCATCCACATCATGGCCTTTGGCAGCGCGTACCCAGCCTTTTTGTGACAACACCACCGTGACTGCTTCGGCCGGGGTTAAATCGCGTTCACTGAGTGCTTTGGCTTCTTCACGCTGAACCAAGGGTGAACGGCGAGCGTCACCATACTTCTCGGCGTCGGCAAGAATTTCCTTACGGATCAATGTTTTCAGGCGGCGATCTGAACCTAACAATAACTCAAGCTGGGCGCGCTCAGCAGCCAGCTCATTTTGCTCAGCGGTTAACTTCACCTCTTCCAATTTGGCTAAGTGGCGTAATTTTAATTCTAAAATAGCTTCCGCCTGAATATCGGTCAGACCAAAGCGTGCCATTAATTCCGCTTTCGGCTCATCTTCATAGCGAATGATGGCAATCACTTCATCGATATTCAGATACGCAATCAGCAAGCCTTCAAGAATGTGTAAGCGCGCCAGCACTTTATCGAGGCGATATTGCAGACGGCGGGTAACCGTTTGCTGACGGAACTGCAGCCATTCTTGCAAGATAGCCAATAACGGCTTCACTTGCGGACGGCCGTCGAGGCCTAGCATGTTGAGGTTAACGCGATAGTTCTTTTCAAGATCGGTAGTGGCGAACAAATGTTGCATCATTTGTTCAATATCAACGCGATTTGAGCGCGGTACAATGATCAGCCGGGTCGGATTTTCATGGTCCGATTCGTCACGTAGATCAGCCACCATGGGTAACTTCTTGGCTTGCATTTGTGCGGCAATTTGCTCAAGTAGTTTGGCACCTGAAGCCTGATGCGGCAACGCAGTGATAACCACTTCACCGTCTTCCAGCTGATATTTGGCACGCATGCGGATGGTGCCACGCCCACTTTCGTACATTTTAATAATGTCTTCCGGTGAGGTAATCACTTCGGCATCGGTGGGGTAATCAGGACCGTGCAAATGCTCCATGACCTCAGCCAAGGTAGCGCTCGGCTTATCCAGCAATAGTGCGCAGGCATGCGCCACTTCACGCGCATTGTGCGGTGGAATATCGGTAGCCATACCCACGGCGATACCAGTCACGCCATTGAGCAAGATATGTGGTAAGCGTGCCGGCAACATGCGCGGCTCTTTCATGGTGCCATCAAAGTTCGGCGACCAATCAACGGTGCCTTGCCCTAACTCGCTCAGCAATACCTCGCTAAAACGGGACAACCGTGACTCGGTGTAACGCATGGCAGCAAACGACTTCGGATCGTCGGGTGAGCCCCAGTTGCCTTGGCCATCAATGAGCGGATAGCGATACGAAAACGGCTGCGCCATCAACACCATGGCTTCATAACAGGCGCTATCGCCGTGTGGATGAAACTTACCCAACACGTCACCCACGGTACGCGCAGATTTTTTATATTTCGCGAGTGCCGATAAACCAAGCTCTGACATGGCGTAAATAATACGCCGCTGCACTGGCTTCAGACCGTCGCCAATATGTGGCAAGGCACGATCCATGATCACATACATCGAATAATTGAGGTAAGCATCCTCAGTAAAGCGGCGCAGTGGTAACTGTTCAATATTTTCTATAGACATTGCGGCGCCTCCTTACAGCTCGGCCAAATCAACTAAATTACCTTTGCTTTCCAACCAATCACGGCGGTCGCTCGAGCGCTTCTTGTTGAGTAGCATATCCATTAATTCCTCGGTCGCAACTGCATCATCAATAGTGAGTTGCACCAAGCGACGGGTGTTTGGATCCATGGTAGTTTCGCGTAATTGCAGCGGGTTCATTTCACCCAAACCTTTAAACCGTTGCACATTCACTTTACCTTTGCGATTTTCCGCTTCAATACGGTCTAGCACACCTTGTTTTTCGTCTTCATCAAGGGCGTAAAAAACTTCTTTACCCACGTCGATACGATACAACGGTGGCATCGCCACATAAATGTGTCCCTGCTCAACTAACGGTCTGAAATGCTTGATAAACAGTGCGCATAACAAGGTGGCAATGTGTAAGCCATCGGAGTCGGCATCGGCAAGAATACAAATTTTACCATAGCGTAATTTCTCCAAATCCATCGAGTTCGGGTCAACGCCTACGGCCACCGAAATATCGTGAATCTCTTGCGAGCCAAGAATTTGATCCGACTCTACTTCCCAGGTGTTAAGAATCTTGCCACGGAGCGGCATCACTGCTTGAAAATAGCGATCGCGCGCCTGTTTGGCCGAACCTCCCGCCGAATCACCCTCGACCAGGAACAATTCACTGCGCGCGTTATCTTGGCTGGCACAGTCGGTTAATTTGCCGGGCAACGGTGGCCCCTGGGTAACCTTTTTCCGTACTACGGTTTTGCTCGCTTTCAGCCGCCGCTGGGCATTGTTGATACACAGATCGGCAATTTGCTCGGCTAAATCAGTGTGTTCATTCAGCCATAGGCTAAAGGCATCCTTCACCACCCCCGACACAAACGCCGCCGACTGACGCGACGACAAGCGTTCTTTGGTTTGCCCAGAGAATTGTGGATCTTGCATTTTCACCGACAAAATATAATTACAGCGTTCCCACACGTCTTCTGGCGTTAAGCGCACCCCGCGTGGCAGCAAATTGCGGAATTCACAAAATTCACGCAGCGCATCGAGCAAGCCCTGCCGCAAACCATTCACATGGGTGCCGCCTTGTGCGGTTGGGATCAAGTTGACGTAACTTTCCATCGCCCCTTCGCCGCCTTCGGGCAACCATGTCAGCGCCCAATCAACGGTTTGTTCATTGCTACTAAATGCACCAATAAAGGGCTCTTCGGGCAAGGTTGGATACTCGCGTACCGCTTCGACTAAATAATCGCGTAAGCCATCTTCGTAGTACCACGACTGCTC
>DIVC01000123.1:2237-12372 GCA_002423905.1 Idiomarina sp. UBA6142 | reverse complement strand
ACCATCGCGGCCCTCGAAATGATGTCCGCAGGCCACGCACACCACTTGTTCACTGTTGTCACTGATAGTTAATTGCAGTGTATCTGTGGCTTTGCACGCCGGACAACTGGCTCCAGCAATAAAGCGTTTACGTGGTTTGCTCATATTCACCTCAAGTAGCTTCGTGTATGATTGTGGCAGATTTTCAGCAAATGTGTAGCCGCAATCGGCAGTTAGGATAGGTAATGATCAACATTCGCGACATGGCGTTGATGCGCGGTGGCAAACGACTCCTGCAAGATACCTCGCTTAGTCTATTTCCCGGCCATCATGTTGGCTTGGTAGGTCGCAATGGCACTGGTAAGTCATCATTGTTTGGGTTATTGCGTGGTGAATTGCAGGTCGAACAAGGGAGCTGCGATGTGCCGAGCCAATGGCGTATCGCCAGCGTCAAGCAAGAAACCCCTGCGCTACAACGCTCAGCGATTGACTATGTTCTTGACGGTGATACCGAATTGCGGGCGCTGGAGCAGCGGCTCGAGCAAGCTGAAAGCGCTCACGATGGCGTTGCCATTGGCGCGTTACACGATCAACTCGCCACTATCGGTGGTTACGACGCTAACGCACGGGCCGCTAGCCTGCTCGATGGTCTTGGCTTTAACCAAGAACAAATCAGCCAACCGGTAGCGGCGTTTTCAGGTGGTTGGCGGATGCGCTTAAACTTGGCTCAGGCGCTGATTGCGCGGGCCGATTTACTCCTGCTCGATGAACCCACTAACCACTTAGATGTCGATGCGATTTTTTGGTTGGAAGATTGGCTCAAGCGCTTTCCCGGTACACTTATCGTGATTTCACACGACCGTGATTTTCTCGATGCGGTGGCGCAGCAAATTATTCATATTGAACACCAAGCCGCAACCAGTTACAGCGGCAATTATTCCAGCTTTGAGCGCCAGCTGAGTGAGCGCTTAGCGCAACAACAGGCACAGTTTGACAAAGAACAAACCCAGCGCAAGCACCTACAAGCGTATATTGATCGGTTCCGTTACAAAGCCAGCAAAGCACGTCAGGCGCAGAGCCGAATTAAAGCCCTGGAACGACTGCAGAGTTCTGCCCCGCTGCTGGCCGACAGTGGTTTTCAGTTTAGCTTTCGCGAACCGTTAGCACTGCCGAACCCGCTCCTCACCCTAGCTCGCGTGCAAGCCGGTTATGGCGATAAAGTGGTGTTACGCGACATCAAATTTAACTTAGTACCGGGCAGCCGCATCGGCTTGTTGGGCCGCAATGGTGCCGGTAAATCAACTCTGGTGAAGTTATTAGCCGGTGAATTAAAGGCGCAAGCCGGCGTGATTGAACTCAGTAGCGGGGTGCGCTTAGGCTACTTTGCTCAGCATCAACTGGAATTGCTGGACGTCAACGCCAGCCCCCTATTGCATTTGCAGCGTTTAGACGAAAAAGCCACCGAACAGCAACTGCGTGACTTCATTGGCGGCTTTGGTTTTTCAGGTGAGCAAGCATTAAGTCAGGTTGGCCCTATGTCAGGCGGCGAAAAGGCACGTTTGGTACTGGCGCTGATAGTCTACCAACGGCCTAATATGCTGTTGCTGGATGAGCCGACCAACCACTTGGATAGCACCATGCGCGAGGCATTGGTGTTTGCCCTGCAGGATTATCAAGGCGCGATGGTGATTGTGTCGCACGATCGGCATTTATTGCGCACCACCGTAGACGAGTTTTATCTAGTTGCGAACCAACAAGTTCAGCCGTTTGCTGGTGATTTAGACGATTATCATGACTGGCTCAAGCAGCATGTTGCCCAACCACAAACAACAGCCAACACGAGCGCCAGCAATACGCCGTCACGTAAAGATGAAAAACGTGAAGCGGCGCAACGCCGGCAAGCATTAAAGCCGCTCAAAGATGCCCTGCAAAAGGCGGAAAAGATCATGGCACAGCACGAACAAGCCTTGGCCGCCGTGACCGCACAGCTGGGTGATAATGACCTCTACAGCGCTGAACGAAAGGCTGAGCTGACCCAGCTGTTAAGCCAGCAAGCGCAGTTGCAGCAACACCTCGAGCAGGCTGAACTAGCCTGGATGGATGCTGCCGAAGCGCTGCAACAGGCTGAGGCCGAATAATGGAAATTCCGTGGCAACAGCTCGACCCAGATACTCTCACCAATGTGCTGGAGAGTTTTGTGTTGCGTGAGGGCACCGATTACGGTGAACAAGAAAAAAGCTTGGCTGAAAAAGTAGACGACGTACGGGCGCAATTGGCTCGCAAGGAAGTGATGTTAGTCTATTCAGAACTCCATGAAACGGTGACTATAGTGCCCCGCCCCGGCCGCTAAACACCTGCTGCCACGGCACTTGCTGGTCGCCTAACACCATAAAGTTCGGGTTGCCTAAATTGGCTTCTTGGTTGTAGGTCAGCGGCTTAAACTGGTCACTGACAATACGCCCACCAGCCTCGCCAACAATCACTTCAGCCGCAGCAGTATCCCACTCACCGGTGGGGCCAATGCGCATAAAACAATCGGCACTGCCTTCGGCGACCATGCAGGCTTTTAGTGAACAACTCCCACGCGCTACTTGCTGATAGCTGCGCGCTGGATTGAGCTGCGATAATACTTTGTGCTGATTCTGACGGCGACTAATCGCCACCACTACTTCGTCATCGGCGGGTGCAGTGAAGCGCCGTACGCTGAGCGGTTGTTGTCCGTTGCGGTCAAAACGCCATGCCCCCGCACCACGCTGCGCAGCATACAGGCGTTGATGTTCCGGCGCAAAAATCACCCCAAGAATCGGTTGATGTGCCTCGACCAAGGCAATAACAACGGCGAAATCACCGCTACCGGCAATAAATTCTTGGGTGCCATCAATCGGATCGATTAACCAGTAGCGCGGCCATTGCTGGCGTTCGGCAAATTTCAAATGCGTACCCTCTTCAGATAGCACCGGTATACCTGGGGTAAGTTGCTGTAGGGCATCGACAATCAGGCGATTGGCCGCAAAGTCGGCGCTCGTGACCGGCGAATCATCGCTCTTTGCGAAGGTATCAAACGCCTGTTGCTGATAGAGCTGCTGCACCAGCGCGCCAGCGTCGCGAGCGACTTGCATAGCACCGTGCAACCACTGTTGCCGCTGCGCCGCGGTGCTAGCCACCGGCATTAGCGCTGTCGCTCGCGTTGGCGCAACATTAATAGTAACGCGGCAATACTGCGGGCCTCGGTGAAATCATCTTGTTCCAACAACGCCTCAACTTTGTCCAAGCGCCATGGCACCAGTTCCAATGGTTCCGGTTCATCGCCGGGCAGCTGCTCAGGGTAAAGATCGCGGGCAATATAAATATGCATGGTCGCCGAGAAAAATTGGGGTGCCATGGTCACGCTTTTCAGCCACACTAGGTCTCGCGTGCCATAACCGATCTCTTCTTTTAACTCACGATTAGCAGCTTGCTCGGGGCTCTCGCCTTCATCAATGAGACCCTTAGGAAAGCCAAGTTGATAATTGTGCAGACCAGCGGCGTATTCACGCACCAGCAACACCGTCTCATCGTCTAAAAATGGTACCACCATCACGGCGCCACGACCGCTGCTTTGCATGCGCTCAAATTGCCGCTCAACGCCGTTGCTGAAGCGCAAATCAATCGCTTCTATACGCATCAAGCGACTCCGCGCAACCACGGTTCGGGTTAATATTTCGGGGATCTGTTTATGCGCCATAACGATTCCGTAATGCTGGCTCAACGGCTGTTTTAATCACTGATGTTGGTTACTATAACGGCAAAATGAACAGCCGTACAATGCTAAACCCGCTGAAAGGATAACCACCATGAGCAAAGCACTGCGCGATTACCATGCGGTGGTCATTGCTAGCGCGGCCCAGGCGCGGCCTTAAATGGATTTACCCGGGTTCGTAGCTGATGCAATGGGTAGTTCGACGCGAACTTCTAGACCACCGAGGTAAGCACTACGGCCAAAGCTGATGCGCCCTTGGTGGCGTTCAACAATACGCTTCACAATAGCCAATCCCAGGCCCGAACCACGGCTCGATCGGGCAAAATCACCTTGCGTAAACGGCTGTATCAACCGCTCGATATCGCCGGCCGCAATACCCGGGCCGTTGTCGGCAAGGGTGAACCAAACGCGTTTAGCCGAGCGATTGTAACCACTGGTTAGATGAATCTTTCCTTGCCCATAGCGCTCGGCATTTTCTAATAGATTCACTAGTACTCGCTTGATTGAGATAGCTCTCACGCTAACCTGAGGAATATCACCATAATCGACGCTGATGTCGCTGTGCCATGATTCCGGCACATGGCCAACGACATCTTCAATTAAATAATTAAGATTCTCAGCATCATTATCCGCCGAAGTGTCGATTCTCACATAATCAATAAACTGGTCGATAATAGCGTTCATATCATCGATATCATTGATAATGCCTTCAGCCAGAAAATCCTCACTGGCAGGCATCATTTCTGTGGCTAATCGAATCCGCGTTAATGGTGTACGCAAATCATGAGACACCCCGGCCATCAATAAGGCTCGATCTTGTTCGAGTTGCTTAACGCCCTTAGACATTTGGTTGAATGCTCGGGTCACCGCAATCACTTCAGTCGAACCACGCTCTGGCAGCTGCTCTGGAAAATCACCACGACCAATTTGCAGCGCCGCAGCTTGCAATGCTTTAAGCGGACGATTTTGCCAGTTGGTAAACACCATGCCACCGAGAACCGACAGCACCCCGATCAAAATAAGATAGAGCAATAACGGCGAAAACCGCGCTTCATCAAAGCTATCGAGGTCCATACGCAGCCAATAATCGGGTAAATTATCGGTGCGGATCCAGACTTGATAGTAGGCGCCCTGAGAAATACGCACTTCACTATCGGCAGCAAGTAACTGACTCATTTGTGCCGATAGAAAATTATAACTGACCGTTTGCGCCAGCCCTTGCTGCACCGCCTCGGTTTGATTGAAAACCTTGATACCGGCAGCGTTACTATATTTGAAGGCTAAGTCACGTTTTTCAGTTACGCTCAGGCGACTAGTGCTCAACCATTCGTCGAGCAATAACACGCCTTGTACTTGCCGCGCTACCACCGAGCTAATTTGCTGCATACTGGGTTTAACCACGTACAGTCCGACCATCACATAAGAAATGACTTGGTTAATTAATAGCAGGCTGGCAATCAGCGCAACGGTTCGAGCAAAGGCCGAGCGCGGTAGGATACGCATTTAGCTTTTATTCTCACCATCGGGGACAAACACATAACCGAGACCCCACACCGTTTGAATATAACGCGGATTAACTGGGTCAACTTCGAGCATCCGCCGTAAGCGCGATACTTGTACATCGATACTGCGCTCCAGCGCACTGTAGTCACGGCCACGCGCCTGATTCATTAACTTATCGCGTGACATCGGTTGACGCGGGTGGGTAACGAGTGCTTTCAGCACGGCAAACTCACCACTGGTCAGTGGCATAGGTTGGTCGCCCTTAAACATTTCGCGGGTGCCTAAATTCAGCCGAAACTCACCAAAACTGACGGTTTCATCGGTGCCCGCCGGCGCGCCGGGAATTTCTTTACCGCGACGCCGCAATACAGCACGAATACGGGCCAGCAATTCTCGTGGGTTAAAGGGTTTAGCGAGGTAATCATCGGCACCCAACTCCAAGCCAATAATCCGATCGACCTCGTCACCTTTGGCAGTCAACATAACAATGGGAATGTCGTTATTTTTTTGCCGCAAGCGCCGGCAAATAGACAAGCCATCTTCGCCTGGCAACATCAAATCAAGCACCATTAAATGGAAGTTTTCACGCTCTAACAAGCGGTCCATTTGCTCACTCTGTGCTGCTGAACGCACATAAAAACCCTGCTCCGCCAGATAACGTTCCAGTAAGCTGCGCAGCCGCGCATCGTCATCTACGACCAGCACTTTAAAGGTTTCTTGTGTCATTGTCTGTGCTCCCAAAGCTGGCTCGGTTAAGCCTCATGCAGTCACTATAAAAGAAGCGTTGCTATTTGCAAACAATGGCTTGTAACAGCCGTGAGGAATTTGTATCTAAATGTTGTCGAGACCAAATCCATCATGGCTTTATCAGCGTAACCAGCATACATTCACTGATTCGATGACTGTGTATTAAAGCCGATATGAAAAAGCAGCATTTACCGAGCAAGATTTGCGTGGTGTGTGAACGCCCGTTTAATTGGCGGAAAAAATGGCAACGCGATTGGGAGCAGGTCAAATACTGCTCCCAACGTTGTGCTAGTCAACGTAAAACGCTGGTTAATTCTTAACGAATTCGTCGAGCCAATTGACCGTTTCCCACAGCATATGCAGCACTGACTCACGGGCTCGGTAGCCATGTGACTCAAGTGGCAGCATGACTAACCGAGTGGTGCCACCAAGGCCCTTTATGGCTTGATACAGGCGCTCACTTTGCATCGGGAAAGTGCCTGAGTTGTTATCGTTCATACCGTGAATCATCAACAGCGGTTCGTTGATTTTATCGGCATGGAAAAATGGCGACATACGCACATATAAATCAGCGTCATCCCATACCGTGCGCTCTTCACGCTGGAAACCAAACGGGGTAAGGCTGCGGTTGTAGGCACCACTACGAGCGATACCAGCTTTGAACAGGTCACTATGCGCCAAAATATTTGCGGTCATAAAGGCGCCATAGGAATGCCCGCCAATAGCCACACGGTCGGCATCTAAAACACCCCGCTCAACACCGGTTTTGATCACCGCTTCGCCGTTCAGAATCAACTGCTCGATAAAGCTATCGTTCGGTTGTGCATCCCCTTCGCCAACGATTGGCATGGTCGCACTGTCAAACACCGCATAGCCCTGGGTGGCTAAGAATTGGGGTGCCCAGTAGCTAATACGATTGAAGCGATAAGGTGAACCGCTTACTTGTGCAGCCGCAGCTGCACTGCGGTATTCACGCGGATAGGCCCAAACAATACCTGGCAATGGACCATCGCGTTCGGCGTCGTAACCAGCAGGTAAATATAACGTTGCCGACATTGCTAAACCATCGGCGCGCTGATAGGTAATCAGCTCACGACTAATACCTAAGGTATGCGGCATTGGGTGGGCAGTGCTCGTTAACGCCTTGATACTATTATCGCTGATAGTGCGACGGAAAAAGTCGGCTGGTTCAGTGCTCGCTTCACGTTGCGTTAAAAAGCTGAGGGTCGCGGCATCGATCAGCGCCAATGGCTGCTCATAATAAGGCGCTTCAGAACGCCACAAGCGCTCACTGCGGCCACTATCGAGATGGTAACGATCGATAAACGGACGGTCGCCCTCGGCAGAGGCGCCATCACCGGTTAATAATAGGCTCTGCTGGCTCAAATATAATAACCGTCGGCCATTGTTCTGCACGGTAAAGGGTTGACCCGGATCATTGTAGCGATCTTCCCACGAGCGCTCCCAGACTAATTGTGGCTGACGTTTACCGGTGCTATCGATCCACCATAATTTTTCATTACGATCAGCCCACCAACGTTCCCACACTAAAATATTTTCAGCATCAGCGGCTAATAAGCGTGCATAGCGTTTACTCATATCGAGTAATTTTTGTGGCTCCGCGGTAAACGGTGCAGCCAGTTGAAATAATTGATCACGCACCTCAGCGGCTACGCCAGGATCACCGCCATCGGCGGCCTGCGCCCAAATTAAGGTGGCGTCCGCATCATTGCGCCAGCTAATACTGCGACGACTGCTCACTACGGCATCAAAAGCTATTGGTAAATTATCGGCCAACGGCTGATCGACCACGTGATAGATGTGTTCTCCACGCTTACTCCAAACCTCTGTGGTGCGGGCAAAGCGAGAACTTGGTACGGCATAAGAAAACGGGGTTTTCAGTTGAGTAACCAATACATAGTCGGCATTCGGTGCCAGGCTAAAATCGTTGATCAGCCCTGGTTTACCGATATTTCGCGACTTTGCATTTACATCAATAAACATCAGTTGTGCGGTAAAGTAATGACGAAACAAGGCTTCATCATGTTTGCTTTGCAACAAGTCTTGATAGGTTCGACCAGGCGCTGTACGACCGCGACTTTCAGTGATCACGGGACCAGCTGGAACGGGGTTAGCCTTTGGTTCGGCTGGGTAATCAGCTGGTACGCGTAAGGTATACAAGCCTTTACTATCCGCTTGCCACTCAATTTGTGCACCCCACACCGCATTAATCTTTTGTGGCCCAAGTTGCTTAGCGGTGCCACGTTGGGCATCGACCAACCACAACTGTACCGCGGTATCGGTCATTTGCAAAAACGCTAAGGAATGACTATTGGGTGACCATGACCAACCGATTACTTTTAATGCGGCCGGTAATCCTTTAATTGCCTTAGCATCCCCTGTGGCACTATCGACCAAGCGCAGGCCCTTGGCATAACGCGCTTGGCTCACGCTAAAGTTGGCCGGATTAATGCGCCGTCCGGCCAGTTTATATTCGGTTACCGCCAAATCAGCGATATCGGGAAGTGATGGATAATCGAGCACCACCATAGTTGTCCCATCTGGACTCAAGCTAGCGCCAGGCGCCGGCGCTGCATCAACGATATCGATAATTTCTTGTGCCGGTTGTTGGTAGTCAATTTTGACCGGATTGGCAGTAGCCGCGGTGGTACTGAGCATCAGCGCGGCAGCACCTAACACAGCAAAAGTTAAACGTAGCATCACGAACTCCAGGCGCTGCAGCCAGCGCAGTAAACGAAACATAGGACTGATGGTGAACTTTTTACCTTGGTTAAGCTACCACAATTGACCCAGAAGTCAGCCCCAAAAACACCACATAGACCGCAGCAGAGATGGTATTGACCGCATCAATCACGTGATCTAACCGCGGCTAACACCCGTAAGCGCTAACAATCAAAATTTCAGGATAACCTTGACATGTCTACGCAATTATTTACTGGGGCGGACATTGCCCAGCTGCCCTCACGGTATCGCGCCCACTTCATCAATAGCTTATCTGGATTTAAAAGCGCTAACTTACTCGCTAGCGCCGACGCGCAGGGTCGCACCAATCTAGCCATGATAAGCTCGGCGGTGCATTTAGGTGCTGACCCCGCAATAATGGGCTACATCACGCGACCGCAGACGGTCACCCGCCACAGTGTTGAAAATATTATCGCAACTGGGGTATACACCTTGAATCACGTGAATAGCCTGATGCTGCCGGCAGCACATCAATGTGCTGCCAAATATCCCCGCGAAGTCTCTGAGTTTGCTGCGACTGGGCTTAGCGCAGGTTACCTAGCCGACTTCGCCGCCCCTTACGTGCAGCAAAGCGCGTTGAATATTGGTCTTCGCCTGCTAGAAATAGTGCCCATTAAGCACAATGGCACGGAATTGATCATTGGTCAGATTGAGTGGGTCCGGCTGCCAGCTGCAGTGATCGCTGACGATGGCTATGTCGCCTTGGAATTACTGGATACCGTCGCGGTATCTGGGCTTGATGGTTACCATCGCACCCAGCGTATTGCCCGCTATAGTTACCCCGAACCCAACCAGCAACCTGATGAACTGGATTCGCGGTAGACCTACCAAGTGACGTTATTTTCGCAGGTTTCCCACGATTCAATCCAGGCCCACTGATTGGTAGAATCGACCCGTATGGTTTTGCCGCCGGTGGTGGAGAAAATCGACGCATAAGCCAACCAACTGCGCTCACCCGGCTCGACTCGATAAATATCGCCATATTGATATCCATCGGCTCGAACGGAAGAAAAAATTAAGCGGAAACACAACGATTTTGAGCGATTGTTAGTGACATAGTAATCATAACGAATACCCGAGAGCTCACCGCTAAAATTACCGTAGGTATCAGTCTGATAATTTTCCCAATACCAACCGTCTTGAGCCTTGCTATCAACCAAGTAAGTATTATCTGACCACGCCAGATCATCCATGACCTCGCAACCCGTCAATAACACCGATAGTGTTGCTACCAGTAGCAAATTACGCATAGACCTTACCCTCGCAAAAGTTTCCCACTATATAGCTTATAGCCGCAGCGTTCGGCAAGCGCCGACCAAAATTTTTCCAAACTTTCACATGAATTCTTAAGTCTGCGTTAAGCGTGGCTGACTAGCATGGCAGGCCTTAATGGATGGCACCTGA
>DIVC01000123.1:0-2180 GCA_002423905.1 Idiomarina sp. UBA6142 | reverse complement strand
CTTGGGCTGCAAGCCTTGGTGATCGTTCGGAAAATGCCGATTACAAATACAATAAACAGAAATTGCGGCAAATTGATAAACGCATTCGATTCTTGCAAAAGCGTTTAGAGGTGCTCAAAATCGTCGACCCTGCGCCGAGTCAAGCAGGAAAAGTCTATTTTGGTGCCCATGTACAGTTAGAAAATGACCACGGCGAGCAACTGGCCTTTCAAATTGTCGGACCCGATGAAATATACGGGCAAGCCCAGGTAGTCTCCATTGACGCGCCAATGGCGCGTGCGGCACTGGGTAAACAAGTTGACGATGCGGTGCTGGTGACTACCCCAAACGGTCCCAAAACGTGGTACATTACCGCCATTCACTATTCACCATTATAAGCAGTCGGCGCCCTTAAGCGGCGCCCCCAGTAAGGATTCTATGAGCCAGTCTAACCACGCTATTGCCGCGCAAATCAGCCGACAAATTGCCACCGAACTCGCAGTCAACCCGCAGCAAGTCATTGCCACTATCAATCTATTAGACGATGGCGCAACGGTGCCCTTTATTGCGCGTTATCGGAAAGAAGCGACCGGCGGTTTAGATGACACCCAATTACGCAATTTAGCTAGCCGATTAACCTATTTACGTGAACTCAATGATCGACGCCAGGTCATTTTGGCCAGTATTAACGAGCAAGGCAAACTGACCACCGAACTCGAACAGGCCATTCGAAGCTGCGAATCGAAAACCGAATTAGAAGATTTGTACCTGCCGTTCAAGCCGAAACGTCGCACCAAAGGGCAGATTGCGATTGAAGCAGGGCTAGAACCGCTGGCATTGAGCTTGTTAGAAAATCCGCACCAACAGCCAGAGCAACTTGCCGCGGCTTATCTCAATGCTGAGGCTGGCTTTGCCGATAGCCGTAGCGTGCTGGAAGGCGCACGGTTTATCCTGATGGAGCGCTTTGCTGAGGATGCCGCGCTGTTGAAAAAAGTCCGCGACTACCTGTGGAACAGCGCTGAAATCATCAGCACTGTGACTGCCGGTAAAGAAGCCGAAGGCGTTAAGTTTCGCGACTACTTTGAGTTCAGTGAGGCGATCAAGAAAATCCCTTCACATCGTGCTTTGGCATTATTTCGTGGGCGTAACGAGGGCATGTTGCAACTGAAACTTAATGCCGACCCGCAGCAGCTCGATCCGAAAGCCCGTAGCTATGGTGAACAGCTAATTGCCACCCATGTCGGTATCAAAGACGAAGACCGGCCGGCCGATGCGTGGTTACAGCAAACCGTGCAATGGACCTGGAAAGTCAAAATTCTGCTCCACATGGAAACCGAACTATTTGGCAGTGTGCGCGAACGCGCCGAAGCCGATGCTATTCAGGTATTTGCTAACAACCTCAAAGACTTGTTAATGGCCGCACCGGCGGGCAATAAAGTAACCATGGGCCTAGACCCAGGCGTACGTACCGGGGTGAAAGTCGCAGTGGTCGATAGTACCGGCAAGGTACTGGCGACCAATACCGTATTCCCATTTCAGCCACAGAATCAAATGGACAAGTCGATGCGGACACTGGCGACTTTGTGTAAGCAATACAAGGTTGAACTGATCAGTATCGGCAACGGCACGCACTCGCGCGAAACCGACAAAATGGTCGCTGATATGCTGAAAGCGAATAGCGATATTCGGGCTGCTAAAATTATTGTTAACGAGGCGGGTGCATCGGTGTATTCCGCCTCAGAATTGGCCGCGCAAGAGTTTCCTGATCTGGATGTTTCGCTGCGTGGCGCAGTGTCCATTGCGCGCCGCCTGCAAGACCCATTAGCCGAATTAGTGAAAATTGAGCCGAAGTCGATTGGGGTTGGCCAATATCAGCACGACGTCAGCCAGGCACAACTGGCCACCAGCTTAGACGCAGTGGTTGAAGACTGCGTAAACGCCGTGGGGGTTGACTTAAATACCGCTTCGGTTGCCTTGCTAGCACGGGTGGCCGGCTTAACCAAAACCATGGCACAAAATATTGTCGCCCAGCGCGACCAACAAGGGCGCTTTGAACGCCGTGAACAACTGCTGAAGGTCGCGCGATTGGGGCCCAAAGCGTTTGAACAGGCGGCTGGCTTCCTACGCATTATGCACGGCAGTGAACCGCTTGATAGTTCATCGGTACACCCTGAGGCGTACCCGGTGGTGCAGCGCATAGC
>DIVC01000063.1 GCA_002423905.1 Idiomarina sp. UBA6142 | reverse complement strand
TTTGAGCGCGCCATCAAACGGCAAATTATTGAGCAAGAAATTGCCCTGCCGGATGTGCCTGAAGCGGTATTATCCAGGTATCCACATGTTGTTGAAGCCATTACCGCGCTCGAAACACAAGGCTTCCCAGTGCTGGTGAAAGACGCCTCACTCGGCGGCCAGTTCCCAGTCGCCTGCGTAACTTTGATGAACCCGCGTACCGGCGGCGTATTTGCCTCGTTCGGCGCGCACCCCAGCATGGCGGTCGCGATTGAACGCAGTTTGACTGAGCTGCTGCAGGGTCGCAGCTTTGAAGGTTTGAATGACCTACCGCCTCCCACCTTCAATTCGCAAGAAGTCAGCGAGCCGAATAACTTCGTCGAACACTTTATTGATTCATCGGGAGTCGTGTCATGGCGCTTCTTCAGTGCCAGTAGCGATTATGACTTTGTCGATTGGGATTTCTCCGGCACTAATCAAGCCGAGGCCGATGCCTTGTTTAGTATTCTTGATGACCTTGAGTACGAAGTATACATGGCGTTGCATGAAGATTTAGGGGCACCGGTCTGCCGTATCTTAGTGCCGGGATTCTCTGAAATTTATGCTGTTGAAGACTTAGTTTGGGATAACACCAACGTCGCCTTGCAGTTCCGTGAGGATATCTTAAATCTTCATCGCCTCAGCAAAGCCGAGCTGACTGATCTCGTTGAGCGTTTGGAAGAAAGCCAATTGGATCAGTACATGGATATCACCACCCTGATCGGCATTGAGTTTGATGAAAATACGGTTTGGGGCCAACTGACAATTTTAGAGCTTAAGTTGCTCATTCATTTGGCGCTTGGTCGTCATGAAGAGGCTCTTGAAGGTGTTGAAACCTTCTTGCAATACAATGACAACACCGTCGCACGGCAGTTGTTCTATCGAGCCATGCAAGCGGTCTTAGAGATAGCCCTCGATGATGAATTGGAACTAGCTGATTACCAGCACAACCTGACTCGCATGTATGGCGAGCAGGTGATGGCTGAAGTGATTGGCTCGGTCAATGGCGACGTGCGTTTTGCCGGGCTTACGCCAACCTCGATGCAGCTTGAAGGTCTCGACAAGCATCTGCGCTTAATCGACAGCTACAATAAGCTGCATGCATGGCGCGCGCAGCAGGCAGCTAAAACTGCTTAAGCGCTTGCCGGCGAACCGAGCAGGTATTGCAGCGCTAAGGTGATTTGTTCATCACCATCGCTGAGGTAGAGCTGGCCATCACTGACCATTACACCCCAATGGGTGTTGCGTTGCAGCTTGCTAGCGATTGCGGTGAGTGCTTCTTGTGGCAGTAGTACCACCCTCACGTTACTCAACTGGGCGAACTGGGGCAGCACCTTGTCACACCAAAGTCGGGCATTACCATACACTAATATCGACAGCTCTGGCGCTCGACGACTTGCTTTAATCACCCGCGTAGCATCCGGTTGGCCAACATCGATCCAATGTTGTATCTGGCCCGTTAAGTCGTGCTGCCACAATGCTGCTTCATCGCTATCTGACAAGCCACGGCCAAAGGTCAATTGCGGATGATAAAACAACGCATAGGCTAATACTCGGCTGGCCAAGCGGAGTTCCGTCTCAGATGGATGTCGGGCCACGGTGAATTTGACACTCTCGTACACGCCCCGATCGGTATCGCTAATATCTAAGCTGATTTTATAGGGTGTCGCTTGTAAGGCCATGTTTGCACCAGGCTGATTATAGGTGGTGGCCCCTCCCAGATTTGAACTGGGGACCAACCGATTATGAGTCGGCTGCTCTAACCACTGAGCTAAGGGGCCATTTAGGTAGGAACGTTAATCCCATAGGATTAGCAAAGCGGGCGCAAGTATAAGAAATTTTGCTACGCTTGTCATGATCTAGCGACATAAAAAAGCCCCGACTGGCAGAACCCAGCGGGGCTTTATAAAACACGATCAGCGATTAATCGTCGAGGAACGACTTCAGTTGCTCAGAACGACTTGGGTGACGTAGCTTACGCAAAGCTTTGGCTTCAATTTGACGAATCCGCTCACGGGTTACATCAAATTGTTTACCCACTTCTTCAAGCGTATGGTCGGTATTCATGTCGATACCAAAGCGCATACGCAACACTTTCGCTTCGCGTTGAGTTAGCCCACCGAGTACTTCCCGCACGGCATTACGTAAACTTTCAGAGGTAGCTGAATCGACTGGCAGATCCAACGTTGTGTCTTCGATAAAGTCGCCTAAATGCGAATCTTCATCGTCACCAATAGGCGTCTCCATAGAGATTGGCTCTTTGGCAATTTTCAACACTTTACGGATCTTGTCCTCTGGCATCATCATACGTTCTGCCAATTCTTCAGGGGACGGTTCACGACCCATCTCTTGTAGCATCTGCCGTGAAATACGGTTGAGCTTGTTGATGGTTTCGATCATGTGCACCGGAATACGGATAGTCCGCGCTTGATCGGCAATCGAACGGGTAATGGCCTGACGAATCCACCAGGTCGCATACGTTGAAAACTTATAACCACGGCGATATTCAAACTTATCGACCGCTTTCATCAAACCAATGTTGCCCTCTTGGATGAGATCCAAGAATTGTAAGCCACGGTTGGTGTATTTTTTCGCAATGGAAATAACCAAACGTAAGTTCGCTTCTACCATTTCTTTTTTGGCACGACGAGCTTTTGCTTCACCAATAGACATGCGACGGTTGATGTCTTTGACTTTGGCAATGGTTAGGCCGGTTTCGACTTCAACCTCTGCCAACTTATGAATACAGCGCTCAATTTCAGGCTGCATGGTCGCTAACGCCTCAGCATAGCTTTCTTTACTGGCGGTAGCGGCTTGCAACCATGCGGTGCTATTTTCGTTGCCAGCGAAAGACTTCATAAAATTGCGTTTTGGCATGAGTGCCTGTTCGACACACATTTTCATAATTAAGCGTTCTTGTACCCGTACCCGATGCATCATGTCGCGCATATCTTTGACCAACCGGTCAAACTGCTTGGGAACGAGGCGAAACTGCTTAAATAACTCGCTTAAGGCGTCAATTTCGGTCCGTGCTTTCGCGTGATCACGGCCATGTTTGCTGATCGCCTTACGGGTTTTGTCGTATTGATCGCGTAATTCCGCAAATTTCTGTCGGGCAAATTCTGGGTCGATACCGGTATCGGCGGTATCATCATCATCACTGCTATCATCGGCATCATCATCTTCTTCGTCGAGCTCTTTGTCGCTCAATTCGGAGCCAATATGGGTAGCAACTACAGGTGCCGTGTCAACTTCGTTCGGGTCGATGAAACCAGAAATGATATCGGTGAGCCGCATCTGCTCAGCTTCGCAGGCATCCCACTGATCGAGTAAAAAGTTAATGGCTTCAGGATATTCAGCCACTGAGCATTGAACTTGGTTAATACCATCCTCAATGCGTTTGGCGATGTCAATTTCACCTTCGCGGGTCAATAGCTCAACGGTACCCATCTCACGCATATACATGCGCACAGGATCCGTGGTACGGCCTAATTCACCATCAACGCTTGCAAGCGCTTGGGCAGCAGCTTCAGCAGCATCTTCATCGGCGGTGTCTTCGCTCATCATCAGTTCATCGGCATCGGGCGCGGTTTCAAATACCTTGATACCCATGTCATTGATCATGCCAATGATGTCTTCAATTTGATCCGAATCAACGATCTCAGAAGGCAAATGATCGTTTACTTCCGCAAACGTTAAATAGCCTTGCTCCTTGCCTTTGGCAATGAGTATTCTGAGTTGTGATTGACGACTCTGCTGCATACAGATCTACCACCTGTTCTAAATAGCAAAAAAACGAACCGGGTAATAACAGGATTATTACCGGCCTCAACTATGTCTGTTAAATATGTCGAATTAACTACGTCAAACGGGACACTAATTTAAGACCGGAAATTATAGCAGATACTGAAGTTTTCAGCCAGAATTTAATCAGTTGAGGCTAGGAACTCGCGCCAACGCAAGGTCGCCCGTGCCAATCAACAGGCCATCTGCGAAGACTACTGCTGTGCATTCATCGCGGGTGGTATTACCATCGGCATGAACACGGTGAGTACGATAGTACAATACTCGATAACGTGTGCCGTCAACGGTCACTAAATCAGAAAAATTTGGAGTGCCCAGTTCAGCTTCCACAGTTGCCAATGCGGTGCCTTCGGTAAGGCTGGCAATATACTGACGGTTACGTTGCTCGCCATGACGATAGTCACTAGCGCTCTTATAGCCCTCGCCGCCCACGGCAATGACACAACCTTGCAAACCCATACCCAATACCACCACAAGACTCATTGCTGCCAGTTTCGATGCTTTCATCATTGCTCTCCATACAAGTAAAAATTCGACCAAGTTCTCACTGGGCCAGTTCGGTGTACAGGGATAATGCAAACACAATGCCAAAGTCTGTAACCTATTGATTTGTTTTAAACAAGACATGCGTGATAGCAAGCGGTTTGGGTAAAAACTAAGGAAATTCGCTAACTATTGGCTTTTTCCCTTATCGGCGCGGTAACGTAGCAGTTCTTGGTATTCACGTTTTTCAGCTTGATTGAGCGGGCTCTGGCGTTCTTGCTCGAGCAACTGTGAAGCCCGTTGTTCAACAAACTGATCGATAAAGTAGACAAAAATATCGCACAACTCTCGCATCACCGCATCCTGCTCGAGATGGTGCTCCCACCGAGCTAATTGCCGCAACGCTGATTCCTCTTTCGCATCGCGCCAGCGCTCGAGTAATTGCGCGGTGCTATGGCAGCCTTGGTGGGTTTGTTCATGCAAGGCCAAAAACAGCTTCATACCGGCAATTTTTAACCCTTGTAGCTGAGGGTGTAATGGAATCTCAGCGGCAATGTGCGGATGCTGCAGGAGCAAACCAATAGCCCGTCGCATCGGTGTAATCTTAAAGCTTTCAGCTTTTTTAGCGGCCGCTTGAGCAACACTTATGTGAGCACTTACTTGCGATACATCACGCCTTAATAAGCGCGCTAATCGCTCTAACAAGGTCTCTCGATAAAATGCACTGGCCACTCGCTCAATCAGCGGCTTGGCTTGTTTTAATAAACTGGACTTACCGCTATCGGTATCCAGTTGTAAGCCATCAGTGAGGTGTGCAAAGAAATAGTCGGTAAAACTTTGCGCTTGCTGCAAACGCTGTTCAAAGGCTGATTTACCTTCCTTGCGCACCAGTGAATCTGGGTCTTCGCCATCTGGTAAAAACAGAAAGTCGAGGGCGATGCCATCGTTTAATAGTGGTAAAGCATTCTCTAACGCACGCCAAGCAGCATCGCGCCCAGCGCGGTCGCCGTCGTAGCAACAGGTGACCTGGTTGGTGGCACGAAACAGTATCTGTAATTGATCAGTGGTGGTCGCGGTACCAAGTGATGCTACGGCATAATCGATGCCCGCTTGGGCTAAGGCCACCACATCCATGTAGCCTTCAACGATGATAATCCGCTCGGGTTGTTTATGCGCTTGGCGGACCTGATAAAAGCCATAAAGCTCACGGCCTTTATGAAAGATCCGAGTTTCTGGCGAGTTTAAATATTTAGGCCCTTGCTCGGCGCTCAACACCCGGCCGCCAAAGCCCACCACCCGACCGCGGCGGTCGCGGATAGGAAACATCACCCGATCACGGAAGAAATCGTAATAGCGACCTTGATCGTTGCGGTTGGCTAACTTGAGTTCAATCAGTTGATCACGGCTTGCTGGCGCGCGCCCGAGGCTTTGTAGCAACTGATCCCAACCATCGGGTGCGTACCCAATGTGAAAGGCCTTTACCACCTCGCCACTCAAACCTCGCCCTTTCAAATAGTCGATCACCTTAGCGGAATTACTGTGCTGGCGTAGCTGCGTGGTAAAAAACTTGGTCGCCTGCTCCATTAATTCATAGTCATTAGCCGCTTGTTCGCGCTTTTTGGCATCAGCTTGCGGGTTGGCGCTTGTCTCACGCGGCACTTCAACGCCTAACATACTCGCCAGCTCTTCAACGGCCTCGACAAACTCTAACCCATCAAATTTCATCAGAAAATCGAGTGCGTTGCCGTGTTCGCCGCAGCCAAAACAATGATAAAACTGCTTGTCAGGTGCGACCGTAAAACTCGGACTCTTTTCATTATGAAATGGGCAGCAAGCTTGATAATTGCGACCAGCTTTTTTCAATGGCACACGACTATCGATCACCTCGACAATGTCGGCGCGATCCACTAGATCATGAATAAAGTGCTTGGGAATAAGCCCGGCCATGTAATCCTTGTACTAAGCGATTTTCAGTGCGGTGACGGTCGCACTATCCGTGCTGATTGTACATACTTCACGCGCAATAATCAGCAGCCAATAAAAAACCGGATTGAGGTTATCAATCCGGTTTCGAGGTATTTGGTATAAGCTGTCTTGCTCAGCTGTCGAAATGACTGTTATCAGTGCGAACTGGGCAGTTCGAACGTCTAGTACAGACGCGTACGACGAGCGTTATCGCGTGACATCTTCTTAGCGTGACGTTTCACAGCAGCAGCTTTTTTGCGCTTACGCTCAGTGGTTGGCTTCTCGTAGAACTCGCGGCTACGCACTTCAGACAATACACCGGCTTTTTCGCAAGAGCGCTTGAAACGACGCAATGCGACGTCGAATGGCTCGTTTTCTTTCACTTTAACAACTGGCATTAAAATCTCACCTCAATGAATAATTCGTTGTTGCTGATCGAATTGGTTAAAAAATAACGAATCGGTTAAAAAATAACCACGACAATTAAATTTGGTGCTGAATTGTAGCGACTTCAGATCCTGATGTAAAGCCTGAGATCAATTAAATTGTCATCGTTGGCAGCACTGATTTTTGCCACAGCATCAGGTAAACTTGATGAAATTTTGATGGCGCAAGTAATTGGAGCACGGTTCCATGATCGAAACCTTTTTAGTGCAATTTACCTCGTTGTTTACCATGATCAATCCGATCGCAGCGATCCCTATTTATATTGCACTCACCGAAGCCATGACGCCCAAGGCTGCGCGTTGGGTCGCTATGCGAGCCGCCCTGACCGCCTGTATCGCACTGTGCGTGTTTGCCTTGCTCGGTGAAGCGATCTTTAGCTTCTTTAACATTTCGGTCAACGGCTTGCGCGTTGCTGGTGGCGTGCTATTTTTTGTCATGGGTTTTGAAATGTTGCGTGGCCGTACTGTGCCAAAACGCATGGACGGCGAAACCGACGGTGATTTTGGTTCGGATGTTGCAGTCACCCCTATCGGTATCCCGATGATTGCCGGACCGGGCGCCATTACCATGGTGATTATTTTTATTCAAGCCAGCCCCGACTCAGCCAATACCATTAGCCTGTTTGGTGCCATTATCGCTGTGAGTATTCTAACCGCTATTATTCTTGCCAGCGGCCGTCGCATGCTGGCCCGTTTAGGCCGCAGTGGCACGAAAATATTAATGCGCTTAATGGGTTTAATTGTCATGCTAATTGCGGTGGAATTCTTTTTCGCCGGCATCAAGCCTTATGTCATTGATATCGCGCGCTCGATTTAACCGAGCGCGGGAATATCCAGGCCGCGTTTGGCATAAAAGTCAGCGACATAGTCATCAAACGTACCGGCTTCTAGCGCATTCCGCATATCTTTCATAACACGCTGATAAAAATGCAGATTGTGAATAGTGTTTAACCGCCCACCGAGCATTTCATTCGAACGATCTAAATGATGTAAATAGGCACGTGAGTAGTTTTTACAGGTGTAGCAATCACACTCAGGATCAAGTGGACCGGTATCGGTGCGATTCACGGCATTACGGATCTTTACCACGCCATTGGATACAAATAAGTGGCCATTGCGAGCGTTGCGGGTTGGCATCACGCAGTCAAACATATCCACCCCTCGGCGCACCGCTTCCACTAAGTCTTCTGGTTTACCGACACCCATTAAATAACGTGGTTTATCTTCTGGCATTTGCGGCGTGATATGATCCAATACCCGCATCATGTCGGCTTTTGGCTCACCGACCGATAAGCCGCCGATAGCGTAACCATCAAAGCCAATCTGAGTTAAGCCGTTAAGTGAAATAGTACGCAGCTCTTCGTACATGCCGCCTTGAATAATGCCAAATAAGGCCGCTGGGTTGTCACCATGAGCATCTTTTGAGCGCTGTGCCCACCGTAACGAGAGTTCCATTGAAGTTCGGGCTTGTTCTGCAGTGGCTGGGTGTGGCGTGCATTCATCAAAAATCATGACAATGTCTGCACCTAAATCACGCTGCACTTCCATTGATTTTTCTGGGGTCAGTAAAATCTTCTCGCCATTAATCGGTGAGCGAAAAGTGGCGCCTTCTTCAGTGATTTTACGCAGTTCGCCCAAGCTAAATACTTGAAAGCCACCGGAGTCGGTGAGAATCGGTTTATCCCAATTCATGAAATCATGCAGATCGCCGTGTTGCTTCACGATGGCGGTACCTGGTCGCAACATCAGATGAAAGGTATTGCCTAAACAAATTTGGGCACCGGTGGCGGCCACTTCTTCAGGTGTCATCCCCTTGACCGTTCCAGCCGTACCAACCGGCATAAACGCTGGCGTATCAACTATACCGCGCGCAAAGGTCATGCGCCCACGGCGAGCTTTACCGCTGGTACCTAGTAATTCAAATTTCATAGCATCACCACATTAAAAACGGATAAACAGTCCGACGGCGTTCAGTATACCCTAGCTGGATTTAGCGGTCACAAACATTGCGTCGCCATAGCTAAAGAAACGATAGCGTTGTTGGATGGCCTCGGCATAAGCTTGCAACACCTGTTGGCGTCCAGCGAACGCCGATACCAACATAATCAAAGTTGATTCCGGGAGATGGAAATTGGTGATCATGGCGTCGACGATTTGGAACGCATAACCCGGATAAATAAAGATGTCGGTGTAAGCGGTATAGGGTTGCAACGGTTGTTGGCTCTTCAACGCCGCGTGAGCCGCTGATTCCAACGAGCGCACTGAGGTCGTTCCCACCGCAATCACGCGGCCTCCGCGCGCGCGTGTGGAGGCAATGGCCGCGACCGTTGCCTCGGGTACCTCAGCATATTCACTGTGCATGTGGTGTTCAAGAATATTACTCACCCGTACTGGCTGAAAAGTACCTGCCCCTACGTGCAAGGTGACATAAGCGAACTCAATGCCACGCTCAGCTAATGCGGATAAGACCGCTTCATCAAAGTGCAAGCCCGCAGTGGGCGCGGCGACCGCGCCAGGCTTTTTGTTATACACGGTTTGATAGCGCTCACGGTCACTGGCTTCGTCAGGACGGTCAATATACGGCGGTAATGGCATATGGCCATACTGCTCTAACAGGCTTAGCACACTGTCAGTGTGATGAAAATAAAGCTCAAACAAGGCGTCATCACGGCCGAGCATTTCCACTTCAACTGCGCCTTCTAGCAACATCCGTTGGCCTGGCTTCGGTGAACGGTTACTGCGCAAATGCACTAACGCCCGACGCTCATCGAGAATACGTTCTACCAGCACTTCTACTTTGCCACCGGACAACTTCTCACCGAGCATGCGCGCTGGAATCACTCGGGTGTCATTGAAAACTAGCAAATCACCTGGCTGTAACTGCTCGACGATATCGGTAAACTGGCGGTGGGCAATGGCGCCCGTGCTCCCCTCTAAACACAGGAGACGGCTCGCACTGCGTTGCTGCTGTGGATAACGCGCGATCAGTTCATCGGGTAGGTCAAAGCTAAAATCGGTAACATTCATGCTGAGCTTTCATTGATCCGTTGGGCTAGTTAAGGCGCGTACTTTACCTTGTTTAGCGGGCAAAAAAAAGCGCACCAACGAGCGGTGCGCTAAGCTATGAACAACCTTTCAAAAGTTTACTAAAATGAATACGTGGTAGCCTTTGCTAACAGATCACTGGCACCCTTTGCACCTTTACAATTCATCACATCTTGCTTCGAGAATACATGTATTTTGTCGTTATCATTGTCGCCCGCACCGACGATGATCACACTAATGTGCTCCTTGTTCGGCAAATCACGTAAGGTACTGCCGTAATCACATAAAGTCTGCACAAAAGTTTGCTCAAATGTTGCTACGCGAGCGGCTCTGGCCTGCTGCATTTCTTGCATGCGTGTACTGGTACGCTGCTGAATTTGCCCCTGCGAACGGCGCAGTTCAGAACGTGCTAATTGCATTTGCTGTTGCGCTTGTTCAAGTTTCGCTTGCGCTTCAGCCAATTGCTCAGCAGACTTTTTACGCGCACTTTCATTCGCGTTTTGATCAACCCGTGAAACATCGCGAATGACTCGGCGCGCATCGCGCATTTCTTGAGCGGCAGTGCGCATGTCGGCAACTGCTTTACGTACTTCCTCAGAAAAAGTAATGTCGCCTTCAAGCTGGATTTCATCACCATCTATATGAACTTCATTACTCTCGATGATCACTTCAACGCGGCGTTTATCACCATTCGCTATTTCAACGACTTTTTCGATGTCAGATGCCAAACCATCTACCTCAATAAACTCGAATTTATCCATGCCTGGTGATTTTCCTGCCTGCATACTAAAGCGTTGCAATCTACTCCCAAAATTAACCCGATAAACGACGCCCTGCCCAGCTAAGTAGGTACTCTCTAACGGGCTACGTTCGGCCCAGCTAGGCTTGCGCTTATCACCCTGTTCATGGCCAAGCGCAGTATTGATAATGCTGGCCATAATATCTAATTGCTTGTTTAGTGCTTCACGTTGCTGTGGGTTGGCCCAACTAGACGCGCTGAGCGTCAATGCTGCTGCAGTGGCAGTTACGAGTAGTGTGCGCATATTCAAATCCTCATTTATTTATTGACTGACTGGGAGATACAGCGGATAACCGCTTTGTTGTAATAAATCTTCTGATAACTGTTGAATCTGATTAGCAAAAAATACTTGGTCATCTTCACGCTGAGCGTTGACGTAACGAATAAGATCCGCCATATCAACATTTCGTTCCTCGCGATTGGCAGCAATTACATAATTGACTAACTGCTGATTGGCGATATTCATGTCTTCACGCATGTCGTTACGCAAGGTTACCCCATAGCTCACTAAGGCTAGTTGTTGCGCGGCGGCGTACTCATTCAAACGTTGGGCAACCAGCTGTTCAATTACGCCGGTGTCCGTTGCCGTGCTACCAAAACGCAGCATAACACCGTGCTCATTGCTGATAATCTGGGTGTTACCCAGCACCAGCACCACAGCAAATGCTGAGCTGACGAGCGACGCCAGTGGTAACCACGGCCGCTGCCACCAACTGAGCCGAGGCTGCTGACTCGGCCGGAAAGTGCGTTCACGATCCCAGTTTGGCACATCTTGCGATTCCCACTCATTGGCTAGCTGCTGCAGCTGTTCGGTGAAAGGATGCTGTTGGTTCATGCTGTCTCCAGGTAATGCTGTAATTTCTCAACCGCGCTATACAAACGCGACTTAACGGTACTCAACGGCACGTGTAACTGCGCCGCTATTTCGGCCAGCGGTAGATGTTGAAAAAACTTCAACTCCACCACCTGACGTTGCTCTATAGGAAGCTGTTGTAACGCTGTCACCAGCTGCTTTGCGCGTTGCTGGCCCTGATACACTCGATCGGGGTGATGCCAATCTTGGTCACTCGCTTGGTGATCTACACTATCGATATCGATATGCTCGCGACGCCGCCGATACACTTCAATACAACGATGGTGAGCAATGGTCAGCAGCCAGGTTTTAAAACTCGCCTCAGCGCGCCAACTAGCCAAGTTACGAAATACTGACAAAAACACGTCTTGCAGCAAATCTTGCGCATCTTCACGCTGGCCAAGCATGCGCAAGCCATAGTTATAGACTAAGCCTTCATAACGCTTGACCAATTGCAGCCAAGCTTGCTTGTTGTTCTCGAGTGCTCTTTCTACAAGGCGCTCATCAGATGGTGCGAACACGTGGCGACATTCCTTAGTGACCTATACAGTTAGTCGATGCAACGCTTAAAAAAGTTTGCTGCAATAAAAAAAGGTGGCTAAAAGCCACCTTTTTATGAATCCGTTGCCCTCGACAAGTGGCTTATACGGTAAAGATACCCTTCAACATGTAGAAGAACATAATCGACATAATAGCGCCAGCAGGCAAGGTAACCACCCACGACACCACGATGTTGCGCACGACCCCCAGGTTGAGCGCCGCGATACCACGTGCCATACCAACCCCAAGGACGGCTCCGACAAGAGTTTGTGTGGTTGAAATAGGTAAGCCAGTACCGGAAGCGATCACTACTGTGGTTGCTGCCGCTAATTCAGCAGCAAAACCACGGCTAGGGGTCAAATGAGTAATACCTTTACCAATGGTGGCAATTACCCGACGACCAAGCATTGCTAAACCGAGCACGATACCAATGGCTCCGACCGGTAATACCCACCACGCCAACTTAGTGCTACTGGCAATTTCACCACCACTGCTGACGATACTCACCACCGCCGCCAATGGCCCAATGGCATTAGCGACATCATTAGAACCGTGAGCAAATGCCATGGCACAGGCGGTGACGACCATGAGTATGGCAAATACCCGTTCCACGTTGGTGTAGTGCATATGGCGGTCGGCAGAGGGATCAAAGGTGAGTCGCCCGATAGCAAACTTACCCACAAAGAATAGGATGACCGCTATGCCCAAAGCAGCGCCATAGCCCTGCATGCTGGTCAGGTCTAAACCAACATGGGTTAAGCCCTTCTTAATCGTCACCAGCGACACCATAAAACCGGTGAGCGCCATATAAAAAGGAACATAACGTTTGGCCATAGCGAGCGGATTTTCGCTATCAAAAATCAGCCGTTGCGCGCTCAAGAAAATAAAATAGGCAATCAGACCGGCGATCATCGGAGTGACCACCCAGCTCCCAACGATACCGGTCACCTTCGACCAATGCACCACTTCAGTACCCACGCCAACGGCGGCGAAGCCAACAATCGCGCCGATAATTGAGTGCGTAGTCGATACTGGCCAGCCCAACCATGAGGCAATCAATAGCCATGTGCCCGCCGCTAGTAGCGAGCCGATCATTCCGAACACCAGCAGTTCAGGGGTATCCACAAAGTAGCCAGAATCGATGATGCCGCTGCGAATGGTAGCGGTCACTTCACCACCCGCTAAATAGGCGCCAGCAAATTCAAAAATCATCGCCACAATAATAGCTTGCTTGATGGTGAGTGCTTTTGAACCAACTGAAGTACCCATGGCATTGGCAACATCATTGGCTCCGATACCCCATGCCATGAAAAAGGCGAAGCCGGCAGCCAGTAAGATGAGCGTAGCGTTATAGGTATTAATAATATCCATTAGTCAATCTCCGACTTAGACACGCGCAAGCATGAGTTCAAAACGTGCACCCACGCGCTCGGCTAGGTCTGCGAGATCACCGACCCAATCTAAAATTTGATACAAAAACATGGCATCCAGCGGGCTAATTTCGCCTTCTAGAGCCTTCAGTTTGCGCCGCAAACGAATTTGCAGGGCGTCGGTATCTTGCTCGATTACATCGAGCTCTTTGATTAAGCGGTCGACAATTTGCCGCTCACGGCCTTTAAAGCCTGCTTCGAGTAAATCGTCAAATTCACCAATGGTATCGCGGGCCTTATCGGAGGCATCAAGACAGCGTGTCAAATATTCGTCAAAGGCTTCAATCATCGACGCCGGAATGAGCATTTGACGGCCAGTGACAAGCCCTGAAATATCCTTGGCTTTGTTGGCGATGCGATCCTGTTGTGAGACTAATTCAAGTAAATCAGTGCGCTCAACCGGCATAAATAAACCGCCCGGTAAATTCAAACGAATATCACGTTTGAGCTCGTCTGCCGCGCGCTCTTTGAGCACGATCATCTCACGAAATTCGTGAGCCTTTTCCCAATCATTTTGATAGACAGCTTGAAAGAAGGGTTTTAGAAATAATGCGCATTCATGCACTTGATCAATATGATCGATCATCGGTTTGATCGGTGACTTGGCAAACATACCAAGAAACGAGTTTGCAGACATAAAGTTTCGCCTTTGTTGCTGCTAGTAGTTAAAGAGTAGACGGCATCCATGAAGGATGCCGCGCATACTATCCAAACTGTTAATCTGACGCAAAGATTTTAGAAACTATACACCAAAGTGACGGCAGTTTCGGTATCTAATTTTTCTTTATTGGGGTCATCTAAAAATGAATTGTGAGTGCCTGAAATACTAAATTTAAGTGCCAAAGAGCTATTCACATTAGCTTGGATCGACACTTCTGCCCGGCTCTTGGTATTTTCTTGACCGATTTCTGTCGCAGCAAGAGCATTAAACTTGGAGTTTTTGCTGACATCCCATACTAAGTTACCGGCAATACGCAAAATAGCGCTGCTTTCTTGTCCCTGCACCACGCCGCTGATAATTGGTTTATTGACCGCATAACCCGGACCAATCTCATAGTCAGCAAATAAACTATCGCTGTAACGATGACGTGCGCCATAACCAAATGCGACGGTACCTTGGTATTCGAAGCCACTGAATTTATCCTCTTCATACGAGGTAAATAGAAACAGTGAAGAACGACTGTCCGGCGAAAACTTATAGTTTGATTGGGCTGATAAAAATAATTTGTCGCCCGTCGTTGCTGTCACACCAGTGGTTTGGTTTTCTTGCTTGGCACGATAATACCCAATCACTCCTTTGTGGCGCCAATTTTCATAATCGCGAGCTGCGCTCAATTTACTGCGTAAAGTTTGTGTTTTAGTGTTACCCGAGGTAAACAACAAGCCAAGTTCGGCACTGGCATCCCAGTCCTTTTTGGCCTCAGTATCAAGATCGCTAGCATCGTCATACATAAAAATACTTGCGCTTACTGGCATAGCTATGAACATTGCCATGATCACAGCGATTGGCGTGATGATATGTTTCACGGGTTCCCCTTTTCGTCTTAGCGCACAAATAAAAAGCCACAATCAGCTGAGACAATTATAACCGCTGATTGTGGCTTATCGAAGCTTGAATTAATTCACTTTAGCGTCTAATTCGCCCCGCTCGTAGCGTTTAAACATCTGTTCTAGCGATATAACTTTAATTTTACTGGCTTGCCCAGCACAACCAAATGCCTCGTACCGCGCTTTACAGATGTCATACATGGCATCGGTCGAGGCCTGCAGGAATTTACGAGGATCAAAATTTTTCGGGTTATTCGCCAAATGGCGACGAACCGCACCTGTTGCAGCTAAGCGTAAGTCGGTATCGATATTAACCTTGCGCACACCATGCTTGATACCCTCAACAATTTGTTCCACCGGTACCCCATAAGTTTCACCAATATCGCCACCAAAATCATTGATGATCTTCAGCCATTCTTGCGGTACCGATGATGAACCGTGCATGACTAAGTGAGTGGTTGGGATCCGCCGGTGAATTTCTTTGATTCGATCAATCGCCAAGATATCGCCAGTTGGTGGGCGCGAAAACTTGTAGGCACCGTGTGAGGTTCCACAGGCAATAGCCAGTGCATCGACATTGGTAGCTTTAACAAACTGCGCGGCTTCTTCTGGGTCGGTTAGCAATTGATCGTGAGTTAATTTACCCTCAGCACCAACACCATCCTCTTCGCCCGCTTCCCCTGTTTCTAATGAACCGAGCACACCAATTTCACCTTCCACCGACACCCCACAAGCGTGAGCCATGGCGACCGTTTGCTGGGTGACACTCACATTGTAATCGTAATCCGCTGGAGTTTTGCCATCGGCGCGGAGTGAACCATCCATCATCACCGAACTAAAACCTAACTGGATAGAGCGCTGACAGACCGCTGGTGAGGTACCGTGATCTTGATGCATAACCACCGGGATATGCGGCCACTCTTCGATAGCAGCCAAAATTAAATGGCGTAAGAATGGCGCGCCAGCATAACTACGCGCGCCGGCTGAAGCCTGCACAATGACCGGGCTATCGGTTGCATCAGCGGCTTCCATAATCGCCCGCATTTGTTCTAAGTTATTCACATTGAAGGCGGGTACGCCGTAATTGTTCTCGGCAGCGTGATCAAGTAGCTGACGTAATGAAATCAATGCCATGTTTTGTGCTCCTAAAGTCCTATTGGGTTTGGCTAATTAGCCATGTAATGCGCGTTCTTCCAGAATCGCGACGGCCGGCAACTGCTTGCCTTCCAAAAATTCTAAAAATGCTCCGCCACCAGTTGAGATATAACTGATTTTATCAGCGATACCATACTTATCAATGGCTGCCAGTGTATCACCACCGCCGGCAATTGAAAAAGCTGAGCTGGCGGCAATGGCTCGGGCTAATACCTCGGTACCCGCACCAAACTGATCAAACTCAAACACGCCCACCGGGCCGTTCCAGACAATGGTACCGGCATGTTCAATAATGTGGGCAAAGGCTGCGGCGGTATCTGGGCCAATATCAAAAATCATATCATCAGCATTCACGGCGTTCACCGCTTTAGTCTGCGCTGCCGCACTGGAGCTAAACTCAGTGCCGGTTACGACGTCTGAGGGTAAGGGAATATCACCACCTTTGGCTCGCGCAGCAGCAACCAAGCGCTGTGCTTCAGGCACTAAATCAGCTTCATACAATGATTTACCGATAGCATGACCCGCCGCGGCAATAAAGGTATTGGCAATCCCGCCGCCAACAATGAGCTGATCAACGATACCTGACAGAGCTTCTAACACGGTCAACTTAGTACTGACTTTTGCGCCCCCAACGATGGCCACCAACGGCCGTGCTGGATTGGCTAGCGCCTTGCCTAAAGCCTCCAGTTCAGCAGCCAACAAGGGACCAGCGCAGGCTATCGGGGCGTATTTCGCAACGCCATGAGTGGATGCTTGAGCACGGTGGGCGGTGCCAAAGGCATCCATTACAAACACATCACAGAGTGCCGCCAGCTGTTGCGCCAGGGTATCGTTATTCTTGCCTTCACCCTTATTAAAGCGCACGTTCTCAAAAACCACCAGTTCGCCACTGTTGACTTCAACACCGCTGAGATAGTCAGCCACTAAGCGTACCGGCACTGACAGCGCCTGCTGCAAATAATCTACCACCGGCTGTAGCGATGATTCGGCATCAAAAACACCTTCTTCTGGGCGCCCTAAATGCGACATCACCATGACTTTCGCACCTTTTTGCAGGGCCAGCTCCAGGGTTGGAAGCGCCGCCTTTAAACGTGCATCAGAGGTCACTTTACCAGCGCTAATGGGGACATTCAGATCTTCCCGGATCAATACCCGCTTACCGGTTAAATCTAAATCGCTCATGTTGATTACAGGCATAGCTATTTCCTTATTGACTCTGCTGACTGACTCGCTAGCATCGCTCCAACGGTATCGAGCATGCGGTTAGCAAAACCCCATTCGTTGTCACACCAGCACAATACTTTAATCAGGCGCTTATCGGCCACCCGCGTTTGCGTGCCGTCAACGATACTCGAGCGCGGATCATGATTGAAATCAATCGATACCAACGGTTCATCCACATAACCGAGTACCGCCGCCATAGGACCACGCGCAGCGGCAGCTAAAACTGCATTGACGTCGACTAAACTCACCGCAGTATTCACCGTAACGCTGAGATCCATGGCCGTCACATTGGTGGTCGGCACTCGCACTTGAATGGCTTCAAAGCGCCCCGCGAATTTTGGCAAAATGCGCTCAATACCGCGGGCTAAACGCGTATCGACTGGAATAATAGAGCGTCCGGCCGCGCGCGCTAAACGTAAATCAGGACTGTAGGCATCAATCACTTGCTGGTCATGCATGGCCGCATGAATGGTGGTGATGGCACCGCTATCGATGCCAAAGGCCTGATCCAACACTTGAATCACTGGGACAATACAGTTGGTGGTGCAAGAACCATTGGAAACCCAACGATGTGCGGCGGTAATGGCGTCACTATTGACCCCAAATATCGCGGTAAAATCCAGATCAGCATCGCCTGGTTGCGAAAACAGCACCCGCTCAACACCGGCATCGGCATAGGCCTGACCATGTTGGCGCGAGCCATGCACACCGGTGCAATCGAGCACCGCATCAAGCTGCAGCGATTGCCATGGTAATTCAGCAATAGTCCGCGCCGAGGAGACCTGAATTCGGTCGGCACCAACCTGTAATGTGTCATGATCCGGACTGGTCACCGCCATAGTAAAGCGACCATGACTGGTATCATACTTGAGCAAGTGGGCCATGCTATGCACCGGCGCCAGCTCATTAATCGCAACCACTTCCAGCTGTTGCTGATAACCACGCTCATAGAGCGCACGCAGCACCGACCGGCCGATACGACCAAAACCATTAATTGCTATGCGATAACGCCGCGGTTGGCTCAAGCCATTAGCTCCTGTGCTTGATTGACTACGTTTTCAACGGTAAAGCCAAAGTGTTTAAATAGATCGACCGCCGGTGCGGATTCACCGAAACTATTCATGCCAATAATACGACCCTGCAGACCGACATACTTATACCAGTAATCAGCAATGCCCGCTTCAATCGCGATCCGCTTGCTGACTGCTGTCGGGAGCACCTGTTCGCGGTAACTCGCCGGCTGGGCATCGAATACATCAGTGGCTGGCATTGAAACAACGCGCACAGCATGACCCGCTGCACTCAATTGCTGGGCGGCTTGCATAGCGAGATCGACTTCTGAGCCAGTAGCAATCAAAATCAATTCTGGCTGGCCTTGGCAATCCCGCAATACATAACCACCACGGGCAATATCAGCAAGTTGCTGGGCATTGCGACCATGTTGCACCAAGTTTTGCCGACTAAAAATCAATGCTGTTGGACCATCCTGACGCTCTAACGCGGCTTTCCAAGCCACTGCCGATTCAACTTGGTCACAAGGCCGCCAAGTGCTCATATTTGGCGTCATGCGCAAGCTGGCGGTTTGCTCAACCGGTTGGTGGGTTGGGCCATCTTCACCCAGTCCAATGGAGTCGTGGGTATAGACAAAAATACAGCGTTGTTTCATCAGTGCGGCCATGCGCACAGCATTACGGGCATACTCCATAAACATCAAGAAAGTTGCACCGTAAGGCACAAAACCGCCATGCAGTGCAATGCCATTCATCATGGCCGACATAGCAAATTCACGGACCCCGTAATAGACGTAATTACCGGTGGCATCAGCAGCGTTAATGCCTTTTGAACCGCTCCACAGGGTCAAGTTCGACCCAGCTAGATCGGCGGAACCACCAAGTAATTCAGGTAGCATCGGTGCGAACGCATTAATCGCATTTTGTGATGCCTTACGACTGGCAATAGTAGCTGGATTGGCCTGTAACTGTTCAATGTACGTTTGTGCTTGGCGAGCAAAATCAGCGGGCAGGGTACCCGCTAAACGGCGCTCCAATTCGCGCGCCAATTCCGGATAAGCCGCGCTGTATGCTGCAAACCGCTGCTGCCAATCCGCTTCAGCAGCAGCGCCTAGGCTGCATGCATTCCACTGCTCATACACATCAGCCGGCACTTCAAACGGAGCATACGGCCAATTTAATTGTTTGCGCGCGGCAGCAATTTCATCGGCGCCTAGTGGTGCGCCGTGACAGCTTTCTGTGCCCTGTTTGTTGGGTGCACCGAAACCGATAATAGTTTTGCAGATAATCATGGTCGGCCGATGCACTTCGGCCCGAGCGGTTTTTATCGCCGCTTCAATGGCGTTGGCATCATGCCCATCGAGTGGGCCCAACACCTGCCAACCATAGGCTTCAAAACGCATTCGGGTGTCGTCAGTAAACCAACCTTCTACTTCACCATCAATGGAAATGCCGTTGTCATCGTAAAAGGCAATTAATTTGCCCAGCCCAAGGGTGCCCGCCAGCGAACAAGCCTCGTGCGAAATCCCTTCCATCAAACAGCCATCACCCAAAAAGGTGTAGGTATAATGGTCGACGATATGATGCTGCGGGCGGTTGAATTGCGCGGCCAAGACCTTTTCTGCCAGTGCCATACCCACAGCGTTGGTAACACCTTGGCCGAGCGGCCCAGTGGTGGTTTCAATGCCGGGTGCGTAACCATACTCAGGATGACCTGGGGTTTTCGAATGTAATTGCCGAAATTGCTTCAAGTCGTCGATGCTGAGGTGGTAACCCGTTAGATGCAATAACGAGTAAATCAACATGGAACCATGACCATTCGACAACACAAAGCGGTCACGATCAGCCCATTGTGGATTATTCGGATTATGTTTGAGAAACTTGCGCCAGAGCACTGCGGCGATATCTGCCATCCCCATTGGCGCCCCCGGATGACCCGAGTTGGCTTGCTGAACTGCGTCCATGCTTAAGGCACGGATGGCGTTCGCTAAATGGTGGCGGTGGGAAACTGCAGTCGTCATAAAAAACCCCGAAGTGGATAGCATCAATGATGACGCGTATTGTCCACATTTCGGGGCTTTTTAGCAAATTAGATGTCAGCGAGAAGCGCTTCAACCTTGTCAGTTTGCTCCCACGGAAACTCGTTACGGCCAAAGTGTCCGTACGCCGCTGTAGCAAGGTAAATAGGCCGTTCCAGATCAAGCATTTTGATCAAGCCGTAGGGGCGCAGATCGAAATGACGACGGACCA
>DIVC01000074.1:4244-7058 GCA_002423905.1 Idiomarina sp. UBA6142 | reverse complement strand
AGTTCCCCCTTAAAAAAGTCTTCTAACTTGAGCTGGGGCTCAACTCCAGCGTAATCTTCAAGCTTGGCCGAACAGCCACTCAGTACTACGAAGCTGGCCACTACTAGTAATAATCGTTTCATCGGTTCACTCCAATTAATTGGTTACGCTCATTATCAAAACGACTATTCTCAGCCAGCCAAATAGCCAGAAAATGGTCGGTGAACAAGGCTGACTCAATGGTACCGAGCTGGCCGCTAGCATTAAAGAATTGGGCATGCCCCTGGCTGTCTTCCACCAACATCAAACAATCGCCTTTACGAACATCTGGCCACATCTTCCGTAACTCATCTAACCATTGTTGATGCTCAGCGCTCAGCTCAATACCAAGACGTTGCCATTCATCACTCGTGCTCTCAACTAAGTCAGCCGCGGCAATATTACGCAGGTAGTTTAACCGCAGTAGGCGTTGATTATACTGCTGGTAGTTACCGCTATCAGTCCATAATTCGGCATCATAAACCGACCAAAATAGAACTTTGAGGCGGGTTTTCCCCACTTGCTCGAATGTATTTTGATCAGGAATTGGACAGTTTTGTGCGGCTTCTACTGAGCTAGTCAATAACAGCGCGACAAGACTAAGAACTGCTGCTAGTTTCGGCATTATGTTGACTCCCGTTCAGCGCCATTAATTTGGCAAAAATAACCATATAGAGCGCCCACAATAGCGCATACAGCAACCACAACTGCCATTCAGGTTGTAACAGTTCAGCGGCATCCAAGCGAATACCTATTGCGTAAGTGAGCGGTCCACTGAGAATTCCAATCAGCGCCGCCAGCCAATAGCGCCCCGCCACCCAATCTAAGGTATTCATCAGCATGGCGACAAAGCCAGCCCATAGCAGCACTAACCACAACGGCAACCAACCCTCATTAAAGCTAATCACCCCGCTTGCTACGGCGGTTGCTTCTAACACCAGGCCAAGTAGGAGTAATTGCGCATATAAGCGCAATTGAAACGGTCTTCCCGCCGTGCTGATATAAATTTGTACCGCCACTAACACCACTGTGGCCAATAACCAAGCCTCGCGGCCAGCCACTGCAGCAAACCACACCAAATCGAACCAAGCTAAGCCAATCAGGCGCCGCCAGTTGCCACTTAGCAAACGTTTTATCAGCGACATAACGGCTTACTAGCAACTAACTGAACTGCCGACACAGAGCGCTCAAGGAAGCCGCCTTCGCAATAAGCTAAGTAGAAATTCCACAAGCGCCCAAAGCGTTCATCATAGCCATGTGACATCAATTGTGGGTGGACACGATTAAAATTGATCCGCCAATCATGAAGCGTTTGAGCATAATCAAAGCCAATATCGTCAACCTTGCGGATCACCATATCGGTATACTGTGTGAACATCTGTGCCATCATCGTCATCGATGGTAAAAAACCACCTGGGAATATATGTTTTTGAATAAAATCAACCGAATGACCATAGCTGGCCATGCGTTGGTCAGCGATTGTTATGGCCTGTAAAGCCATTTTGCCGTTTGGTTTTAGCAACTGACTGCAGGTGCTAAAGAACGTTTTCATGTAGGTTTTACCGACTGCTTCGATCATCTCCACCGAGATCAGTTTATCGAATTGCCCAGTCAAATCGCGATAGTCTTGCTTCAGTAGGGTAATTTGCTCACCCAAGTTTTGTTCTGCAATCAGCTGCTCAACATGGCGATACTGTTCATCCGAAATAGTCGTAGTGGTCACCTTGCAGCCATAATTTTTTGCCGCAAATAACGCTAAACCACCCCAACCAGTACCAATTTCTACAAGGTGATCAGTGGCCTGCAAATCTAAACTATCACACAGCCGTTTCAGCTTATGCTGCTGCGCTTCTGCCAGCGTTGCGCCTGGGTGCGGATACACCGCGCTAGAATATTGCAACAATGGATCAAGAAAGCCCTGGTACAGGTCATTACCTAAATCATAATGGGCAGAAATATTCTCTTTGGCTTGACGTTTACTATTGCTGCGACGCCAATGTTGTAAGCGCTGAAAAGGTAAGGTTAACCAACTAAATCGTGCTTCAAAGGCATCCAAAGCGGGCAAATTTCGGGCAAAGAGTTGTATGACTTTGGTTAAGTCGGGAGTACTCCAAGCCTGATCAATATACAGCTCACCCGAAGCAATACTGCCGCCTAATAACAGCCGCCGATAAAACTCGGGCTTCAGCACATCAATTTCTGCCTGCAATGGCCCGGTAGATTCGCCGAATTGGCCGACAACACTGCCCTGCTCTTTAATCAAGAAACTACCGTAGTGAATACGACTGAGTAAATTCAGCGCTAACTTGCGCGCCATTTTGTCGACCAAGCTCATCTGCTTCAAATTTATCACTGCTGTGTTACCGTTACTCATAAAAATCCTACTTTCCACGCTTATTATGGTTGTTATGGTGGTCATAAATGGGGGTACGCTTTAGCCAAAGTTTTAGCGCCTGCCAATAAATAGCTAACACCGTAGTCAGGGTATTCACTGGGAATCTCACTAGTACGCGAGTTATATTATTTGAGTTCATTTCCACCCGTTCAAGAGTGACCGTTGCGGCGAAATGCTTATCGCCGCGATGCGCCTCTAGATGAATACTTGCGGGCTTACCGCCTGTCGTTGCCGCCGGTGCACGAATGCGCCATTGATACTGCATATCAATCGGATTAAACGGCGATACATGAAACGCTTTATCATGGTGAAGTGGCTGTGATAAATCGAGCAGGTAATAGTGCCGCTGATTCCACGGGGTGTTGCTCACTTCAGCCAACATATGTGTGTAGCCTTGTGCA
>DIVC01000074.1:1512-4110 GCA_002423905.1 Idiomarina sp. UBA6142 | reverse complement strand
CTGTGTTGCGTGGGGGTGTAGCGTTTATGACTCACCTGACCACGCATAATGGCACTACTCAACATTCCAACTCACCCCAAGCCGCTTGGCAACATCGACAGCGCTTCGCACGCCATCCTCATGGAAGCCATTATACCAGTACGCACCGCTAAAGTGGGTGTGGTTCTGGCCGCAAATACGCGCGCGCTGTTGTCGTGCAGCCATTGATTCAACACTATAAACTGGATGCGCATACCAGTAACGGCCAAGTATCTGTTGTGGTTGAATGGCATCGGTATTATTGAGTGTCACACAGAAGGTTACTGGTGCCTCTATACCTTGCAAAATATTCATATTGTAGCTGACTGAACTGGGTCGCTGTTTGGCCGCTTCATCGGTATGCAGCAAATAATTCCAACTGGCCCAAGCGCGCTGGTTACGCGGCAATAAGCGCTCATCGGTGTGCAACACCACGTCATTCATTTGATAAGGAATGGCGCTTAATACCGCCGCTTCATCAGCAGTTGGCGCAGCCAGCAATTGCAGCGCCTCATCGCTATGGCAGGCTAACACCACTTCGTCGAAATCCTGCAATGTGCCGTCATTAAACTCTAAGGTAATAGCACCATCACGATCCGGCATAGCGCGATGCACCGCTTTAATCTGTGCATTTAATTGAATAGGCTCAGCGAACGAGCGCGTCAACGGCTCAATATACGCGGCAGAGCCGCCGACAATAGTATGCCACTGCGGGCGGTCAGCAACATTGAGTAAACCGTGATTATTAAAAAAGCGTAAAAAGAAACCCAATGGAAAGGCTTCGGCTTCCGATAGGCTGGCTGACCAAATAGCCGCTACCATGGGTAATAAATAGAGTTCAGAGACTTCCGCGGCGAGCTTCTGTTCGGCAATAAATTCTCCCAGGGTTTTATTATCAAGGGCATCACCGTGTTCGAGGTAAGCAGCTTTAGCCGCTTTGTTAAATTTTAAAATACCTTTGATCAAACGCCAAAATTTCCGACTCAGCAGATTTTTGCGTTGAGCAAATAAGGTATTCAAATTATTCCCGTTATATTCAATACCGCTATCCGGGTCACGGACACTAAAGCTCATTTCGGTATCGCGCCATGCCACCCCAAGCTCACGCATCATGGCGCGAAAATATGGATAGGTGCGGTCATTAAATACAATAAAACCAGTATCGATGGCGTAGTTCTTACCCTGAAGTGGAATGATCTTGGTCGCAGTATGGCCACCCACATAGTCATTTTTTTCAAACACTGTAACGTGGTGTTGGCGCTGCAATAACCAGGCACTGGTTAAGCCCGCAATCCCTGTTCCAATAACCGCAATTCTCATGGATACCTCAGTTTAAAAACGTTTAGAAATAGCAACTTGCCAACTTTGTGGCAATCGCGATAGACATTTCAGTAAGCAACCGAACAGTCGCGGAAAGGTTATATCGGTGCGCTTTTTGGCGATACCTTGACGAATTGCGTTGGAGGCAAATTCAACCGTGACGGCCATTGGCATGGCAAAATCGTTCACGGCGGTCATCGGTGTTTTGACGAAACCCGGCGAAACCGTTTGCACCACAATACCGCGCTGACTCAAATCCACCTCTAAACTGCGGGCAATGTATTGCAAGGCGGCTTTCGACGACCCATAGGCTTCGGCACGGGTAAATGGCAGTAACCGTGCGGTGCTGCCAACCAACACCAGTTGATTGCCGGCGGTTAAATTCGGCAGCAGCGCTTCAATACAACGCAGCATGCCAAAAATATTAACCTCGTAAACACGTTCGAACATGGCGCTATTGAAACTATCAATATCAACATACTCGCACACACCCGCTGACAAAATAACGATATCTAACTGGCTATAGGCACGTAATCGCGCGATGGTCGTGGTGGCGTCAGTAACGTCAAGCGGCTGCGCTGTGATCGCCTCGGGATAGGCCTCAACTAATTGCTGCAACACCTGTTCGTTACGGCCACAGGCCACCACCTTATGTCCCGCCGCGGCGTAATCACGCGCCAATTGTTCGCCTATACCCGACGTAGCTCCAGTAATTAGAATGTTCATGCGCTGTTCAACCGTTGTTTAACCTTGTTAATCACGAAACGAAGCACCGGCACATGCTCATACACCATGGCTCCGGCATCATAATAATCGCGCTGATAAATCACCCGTTGATCCTGCACTTGGCAATGGCTCACACCAGGTACCACGATTTCTTGCCCGTTGGCTAAGTTGGGATGGCGAAAGCGCATTTGCCAGAGCAAAAACAGTTGATCGTGACTGACACTGCAATGACTGAATTCAAAATGACAGTAATCCACGCCCTGCAGAATAGTGCGAAAGTAATCCTGCAGTGTGGTTAAACCAGATACCTGATGAATGGGATCGACAAAATTCACGTCGGGGTGATAAATATCACCGAGTGCATCAATGCTGGCGTGATCAAAAGACAGATAAAAGTGCTTGATCTGCTGCAGTAGGGTATCGCTGTGTTGTTGCATAAGCCCTCTTTCTCAGTGCGCGCTCTAAAGCTGTTTAAAAGCAGCCAAGAACCGCAGACGAGCGTCACTATGGTCGACCATCGGTTGTGGATAGTCG
>DIVC01000074.1:0-1480 GCA_002423905.1 Idiomarina sp. UBA6142 | reverse complement strand
AAATAGGGCACCGCATCCGTGCCAGTTGAGGCGCTCCACTGCCAACCACCATTGTTGGCTGGGAAACTACCATCAATCAGGTTCTCCATAAAGAAGCGTTCACCCCAGCGCCAGTCGATATGCAGGTCTTTCACTAAAAAATTTGCCACTATCATTCGCACCCGATTATGCATCCAACCCTCTGCCGCCAATTGTCGCATGCCAGCATCAACAATAGGATAGCCAGTGCGACCTTCGCACCAACGCGCAAACTGCTGTTCATCAGTATTCCACGGGAACGCGTCGGTATGCTGCAAAAACGCTTTGCCATAACTCAAGCGCGGAATATGCTGCATTAAATGCTGATAAAATTCGCGCCATGCTAATTCGGTCAGCCACACGTCGGCACCGCGCTCGAGACCAAATGGAAATTCTGGACTCAAGGATTGTAACTGCCGAGCGGCGGCTTGTGGTCCGAGTATGCCCAGTTCCCAATAAGGCGACAACCGCGACGTAGAATCTAGGCTGGGGAAATCACGCTCTGCCGCATAGTTCATCACCTGTTCATCAATATAACGCTGTAACGACTGTTGCGCCGCCTTCTCACCCACCGCCCACGCGCTGCTATCGCGGCGTGGCGCTGGACACGGCGGTAGCACGTGCAGCGAGGCCTGAACATCATGCTGAGGCAGTTCGGTTGGGGCAGCAACGCCACTACTCTGCAGATATGCTCGCCACGCCCGATTAAACGGCGTGAATTTTTGATAATACGAACCACTCTGTGTTTTGATGACCGGTGGCACCAGAAGTTCACCATGAAAACCATGGCATTGCACCTGATGATCGCTCAGCCAAACCTGCACGGCCCTATCACGGCGCTGCTCATGCACTGGGTATTCATGATTAAAATAGAAATCAGTGATGCCATGGCGCTGGCAAAATGCCAAGCAGGCCTTTGCTGCCTGTTGCCAGTCATCCACTATGAGCACTTCGAGCGCCACGCGATGACGGGCCGCATGCAGTTGAAATTGCTGCAAGTGGCGCCACAGAAAATCGATTTTTATTGGTGCCCAATGATGTTGTTGCCACTGCTTTGGCGTGGCTAAATACAGTGCCGGAATCGCTTTAGTCGCGGCAGAATTGGCCAAAGCCGCCGCCACTGCTGGATTATCCTGTAAGCGCAAATCGTTTCGAAACCACAATCCGCTAGTCATATTTTAAAATCCTTAAACCCGAGGTGTTTGCGTTACGAGCCACTGTGCCAACTAGTTCACTTCGGCTGTTGGTGAAAAAATGCGCGATTCAGAAGTGATCTGAAAACTCTACCGTTGCGTTAACAGCAGAATGATGCAGATCAGCCAGAAAATCTAGTCTGTCTGTTATCCAGAACTAAGTCGTTTTAATACACCATTCATGAGGTCGTACGCATGATCATTGAACCGCTTAAGGTTCCATTATTTCCTCTGTCCGGACACGTGTTGCCGGGCGGTCAAATGCGTCT
>DIVC01000127.1:3048-5592 GCA_002423905.1 Idiomarina sp. UBA6142 | reverse complement strand
GGTTGTCGCCCACAACGACCAGTCGAACAGATCAACGTGGTATCGGGATTCAATTTAAAGATGACAAGTCGCATTTGCGTAATCGTATTCAAACCAAGCTTGCCAACCTCGGTACTTCAGGTACACCCACCGCGACCATGTAGTAGGAGTAGTCGTGTTTATTGATTCTCATTGCCACCTCGACAAGCTCGACTTAAGTTTGTTTGATGGTCAATTTGCCAATGTTATTGCCAAAGCCAAAGCGGCCAAGGTAGAACGCATGTTATGTATTGGCGTGACATTGGAAGAGTTTCCGGCCATGCAGGCTTTGGTGGCTGATTATCCGGAAGTGGTTATTTCCTGTGGCGCACACCCGTTATACATTGCCAACCACGACCTCGCGCGTGAACAGTTACTTGCTTATGCACAGCAAGATAATGTCGTTGCTATTGGTGAGACGGGCTTAGACTACTATTACGATGCTACGCACAAAGCGCAGCAACAACAGAGCTTTAGCTACCATGTTGAGGTGGCTCGGCAACTGAATAAGCCGTTAATCATTCATACCCGTGATGCGCAACAGGATACGCTTGATATCCTCCGCAACGGCGGTGCAGATCAGTGTGGTGGGGTGTTGCATTGTTTTACTGAATCACTCGAGATGGCTGAACAGGCCATTGAGCAGTTAGGTTTCTATATATCGATTTCTGGTATCGTTAGTTTTGCCAATGCGAAAGCACTGCGTGAGGTTGTTAAAGCGCTGCCACTAGAGCGGCTATTGATTGAGACCGATAGTCCGTGGTTAGCACCAGTACCTCACCGTGGCCAGCAAAATCAACCGGCTTTTGTAGCTGACGTAGCGCGCTGTATTGCTGATATTAAAGGGCTATCGGTGGAGCGGGTGGCAGAACAGACGAAAGAAAATTTCTATCAATTATTTAATCGTGCGCGACTTGGTTACACCGCTGATTAAATTTTACCGTAAATTTGCACAAATAATCCGCGAAAAAATTAGCAATTTAGTGATTGCCGTCTAGACTAAACAATACTGTTGATTAATTTCGAGTTAGCGCACGGCTCAATTTATTGAGCCATTCCCCTGAGCTCGGGGCCCATCCAATTGGTCCCGAGCCTTTTTTTATCTCATCTCATCAATAAGTTATTTATTAAGCAGTTAATTCACCTCGAAGATTAGTTTCGAGTAGATTTTTTATCCGCTGGTTGGATAAGTCTTGCGATAGCAAATAATGCAGCTTGGTTAAGGCTGCCTCAATAGTCATATCATGCCCACTCACCACGCCTATCCGGGCAAGTGCATTGCCAGTGGCATAACCGCCCATATTGACTTTGCCTTTAAAGCATTGCGTAAGATTAATAACAATTGCACCGGCGGCAATACCGCGTTCAATACTTGCCAACAAGGCTGGATTTTGTGGTGCATTACCGACGCCATAGCTTTGTAAAATAAGTGCTTTAATCGGTTGTTGGAGTAAATTATCAACAATTTTAGGTGAAATACCCGGATAGAGTGTTACCACCCCAATGGTTTGCGGCGTGACAGCGGTCAGTTGCAATGATTGATGACCTAAGGCTTGGACTTGCCCTTCAAGCACGTTGATTTGAATGCCAGCTTCAAGTAGCGCTGGAAAATTAGGTGAGTCAAACGCCTGAAAACCGTTGGCATCAGCTTTAGTCGCACGGTTGCCGCGATACAGCATGTTATTGAAGAATAGTGCCACTTCGTGAATGGGATAGTTGGCAGCGATATAGAGTGCGTTGAGCAAATTGGTTTGACCATCAGAGCGCAATGCTGCCAGTGGAATTTGCGAGCCAGTAATGATTACTGGTTTGGCCAAATTCTCAAACATAAACGATAACGCTGAAGCAGTGTAGGCCATGGTATCGGTACCATGCAACACCACAAAACCATCGTAGTGGTCGTAATTTGCTTGAATATCCTCGGCGATATGCAACCAATCAGCCGGCGTCATATCGGATGAGTCCATCAACGGAGTATATTCAGAAATGGTGAATTCCGGCATTTCCGGACGGAAAAACTCCGGCATATTGCGGACGCATTCAGACAGAAAACCAGGCACAGGAATATAGCCCTGTGCTGATTTTTGCATACCAATAGTTCCGCCGGTGTAGGCGACGTAAATACGTTTACGTGGAGTGCTCATAGTTGTCCTTCGGCTATTTAATCCGTTGGACAAAGCTCACACAGAGCGTAGTTGCCACGCGGATCATTAAACTGCTTAAGCACCTTCAACTGTTGCCAGACCTGCCGCAATTCTTGCTCTACTGGGCTAACGCTTGGTGCCAACATAGGATCGGCTAATAATACCTGTGCACCGCCAAACATACTACGCAAGAATTGTTCACGAGCACTCATTTCTTCCTCAACCAAAACCAGCCGGTAGTTGCTGATATCGGCACGGGTAGCAGCTGCACTAATCGCTTGCTCGAGTTCCCCAAGGTGGTCAACTAGCCCTAGCTGTTGTGCCTTAGCACCAGTCCAGACGCGGCCTTGCGCCACTGCGTGAACCTGCTCATAGGTCATAT
>DIVC01000127.1:404-2920 GCA_002423905.1 Idiomarina sp. UBA6142 | reverse complement strand
GCAATCCAGTAGCCTCCTGATGCAGCGACAGAGCTCATCGAGGCAATCACCGGAATGCCAGCTTTTTGTAATTCCAGCACTTCTTGCCGAATTACTTCGGAAGCAAAGCCGCTACCACCGGGGCTGTCAATGCGTAACACGACCGCTTTGGTCTTATCATTGAGGCGTGCTTTGCGTAACAACGCAGCGGTACTATCACCACCAATATTGCCAGCACGTTGACGTCCATCCATGATGACGCCACGAGCTACGACTAAGGCTATTTCAGCGGTTTCTGTTGGCTCTAATCGGAAGTTCTCGAGACGCTTGGCCTGCAAATACTTGGCATGACCAATTTGTTTCCAGCTCTCAGATTTCTCGTCAATACCGGTAATTGCAATTTGTTGTTGGCGAAACGCCTCGCGCGTCAGTAGCTCATCGACTAAACCCGATTGCAAAGAAAACTGGGCCATGTCGTTGTCATACTCATTCATTGCCGCACGGAAATCATCCATACTGCCGCTCAGTACCCGCGCGTCTAGCTCACGTTGTGTGCTCAAGGTTGCTACGTAGGCAGCCCATAAAGCATCATAGAGTTCTTTGTTAGCCAACCTAGCTTCAGCGGACATATCGTTGCGAATATAGGGTTCAACCGCTGATTTGAAATCGCCAGCTTTAAATACGTGGGTGCTGATTTTGAGTTTTTCGAGCAAGTCTTTGTAGTACAGACGATAGCCACCAAAACCCTCAAACATCATGCCGCCGAGTGGGTTCATGCCGATATAGTCGGCATGGGCTGCCAGAAAGTATTGCGGCTGCGAATAAAAATCCGCATAGGTACGCACTGGCTTGCCACTCTGGCGAAAGTTGCTTAGTGCATCAGCGACTAATTGCAATTTGTTCAAGCCAGCGCCGGAAAAGCGCCGTAAATCAAGGTAAATACCACTGATGCGGTCATCGCTGGCGGCGAACTCAATACTTTTAAGTACGTCACTCAGCAAAGTCTCCGGCGCGGCATCGGCACCGCCCAAGGCACCGCTAAAGAATTCATCCACTGGGTCAACATAGGTTTTTTGTTCAACTAAGCTACCGCGGAGTTCCACTACCAACATGCCATTTTCAGGAACTTTAATGGGATCGTCGTCGGCAACAATCAGCACTGCAACGACGGCGATTAATACAAAGAAAATCAGATTGAGAAAGATTTTCCGAATTCCATTGATTAGCCCAAAAAGCTTACGAAATACGGTGGCAATTCCGCGCATGATCGAGGGTTCCTACGATTAAAAATTGTTAGTTTGTAAGCATACTTAAGATTTCACTGAATCACTAGTGAGAGAATGTAACAGAGCGTGATCTTTTGCTAAGCTAGCAGGCCCACACTTCAGCAAAGGTATGTTAACGATGCAAGCTCTCGAGTTATTGACTAAACGTTCATCGATGCCACGCTTACAAGGGCCGGCACCTAGCTCCGAGCAATTGCAATTGATGTTCCGTGCTGCCGCCCGTGCGCCCGATCATATGCAGCTTATGCCGTATCGTTTTATTGTCTTCGCAGAGCATCAGCTCGCTGAACTTGGCCAGCTGTTTGCTATGGCCGCTACACAGCAGCAATTAACTGCACAAGAGATAGCGCGGGCGCAGGATTTGCCATTGCGAGCACCGTTGGTGATTGTCTCAATTGCCTGTTATCAGGAGCATGACAAAGTCCCACCATGGGAACAACTGGCCAGTGCTGCTTGTGCCACCGGTTTGCTGCAACAAGCGGCATTTGCACAAGGCTTGGGGGCAATTTGGCGGACCGGCTGGTTAACCGACAGTGAGGCCCTTCGTCAGCAGTTAGGCTTGGCTAGTAATGAGGCTATTATTGGTTTTATCTATGTTGGAACTGCGGCAGTAAACACCCCCATCAAGCCAGACAAAGATTACTCTGGCAAGGTTCTGTACTGGGGGTGAAGAGAGCCGCAATAGGGCTAAAACTCAGCGGTTTTTGGCGCCCGCGGGAAGGGGATAACATCACGTATATTGGCCATGCCAGTGACATAGGTGACCAAGCGCTCAAAACCAAGGCCAAAACCAGCATGAGGCACGGTACCATAGCGGCGCAAATCACGGTACCAGCTGTATTGCTCCAATGGCAAGTGCATCTCGCTCATGCGCTGATCAAGACGCTCGAGGCGCTCTTCACGGGCACTACCGCCAATTATTTCACCGATGCCGGGCGCTAAGATATCCATGGCTGCGACGGTTTTGCCATCGTCGTTTTGGCGCATGTAGAAGGCTTTAATATCTTTCGGATAGTTTTTCAATACCACCGGTGCACCGACATGTACTTCGGCCAAATAACGTTCATGCTCGGATTGTAAGTCGGTACCCCATTGCACCGGGTATTCGAATTTTTTGCCGCAGTTTTGCAGGATTTCTACCGCATCGGTATAGTCCATGTGCACAAATTTGTTGTTGACTACATGATTGAGGCGGTTGAGTACGTCGTTATCAACGCGCTGCTGGAAAAATGCCATATCATCGGCACGTTC
>DIVC01000127.1:0-388 GCA_002423905.1 Idiomarina sp. UBA6142 | reverse complement strand
CGGAAAGTTGGACCAAAGGTATACACCTTTGATAGCGCACAGGCATAGGTTTCAACGTTCAATTGGCCGGATACGGTTAAGAACGCCTCTTTACCAAAAAAGTCCTTGCTGAAATCAACCGCGCCGTCATCGGTCATTGGTAAATTAAGCATATCGAGGGTAGAAACGCGGAATAATTCGCCCGCACCTTCGGCATCGGAAGCGGTAATAATTGGCGTGGCCACCCATAGGTAACCGCGTTCGTGGAAGAACCGATGAATAGCTTGCGATAAACAGTTACGCACGCGCATCACCGCACCGGTAATATTGGTCCGCGCGCGCAAATGAGCGAACTCGCGCAGATATTCCATAGAGTGTGGTTTGGGTGACATGGGGTAAGTATCTGGGT
>DIVC01000067.1 GCA_002423905.1 Idiomarina sp. UBA6142 | reverse complement strand
ATAATCACGCCTGAGCCCAAGCCCTGAAATGGCTGTTCGCGAACTTGTTCATTGGGGCTATTAGGGCCAAAGAAATAGCGAAACATGTCCGGCACGCGTTGACGCACTTCGCGGGTGCCTTTCACCGAGATATTCACCACTGCTGGGGTGACATCTTCTAGCATGGGCGCCAGAGTGGGGATCTCGTTCTTACTGGAACTAAAGAACGGAATGTTAGCGCTGACCGGCGTTGACATGGCAATGATGCTGGACAACGCTACAGCAGCAATTAGCTTTGCTCTCATGGGGTCGTGCTCCTCAATCAATAGTGTGTATCAAAGACCGATACACACCATATAAGTTCACCACCCGAGTGTTTCAAGATGTAAATCGATACGCCTATTCTTTGGTGGACGAGAACAGCCCCGACTTGGTATCAGAATAATCACGTGGCGCGGCGTCAGCTTCTTCCTTTTTAGCGTCTTTGCGGTCGCGGGTGACAGTGTTAGCCATGCGTAATTGGCGCATGGTGTCTTCAGCAAAAAACGGCAGGGTCGGCTGCATTTGCTGGCGCTGCAAAATGTCAGCGCTGTTGTTGAGATAGCTTTTTAACTTATCTTGCGTTTCTTCGAGTTGCTCAACAAGGGCTGTAGCAGTTGCGAAATGCTCAGCAACTTCACGTTGGTAATCAACTAATTGCTGCTTACTTTGATTAACTTCTTCGCTCAACCGAGCCTGCTCTGAGTGCTCATGAAACCAATAACGCGCCACAAAGAAACCGACAACGGCACCCACAGCGACTAACAACATGCCAATGATCCAGCTCATAAAAACTCCTTAATAAAGCGCGATAGCGTGGTAAACTTCTAGCCCATAGCATAATCCAGATTAAGGTCAAAGTGGTAGTGACGACGCAAAACATCACCCCGCTGCAAAAATATCAGCATGATCTAGCGCACCATGGCTTTACCGCCGATGTAGCGCAACAACGTGCGGTCGAAGCCCTGCAGCGGCTCTATGATGAGCTCATAGCCCAGCGCAATAAACGCCAACGCCGGGGCTTCTTGGGGCGTTTGCGCAAAGCACCAGCTGCCCCGCAAGGGCTATATTTTTGGGGTGGCGTTGGGCGTGGCAAAACCTACCTGATGGATACCTTCTTTGATGCCTTGCCGTTTGAGCAGAAACTGCGGCTGCATTTTCACCGCTTTATGCACCGTGTTCATGCTGAATTAAAGCTGCTGAAGGGGCGCAGCGATCCGCTGCCGGTAATCGCCGAGAAACTCGCTCGCGAAGCCCAAGTGCTATGCTTCGATGAGTTCTTTGTCCAAGACATTACCGATGCCATGTTGCTGGGTACGCTGATGCAAGAATTATTTAAGCGTGGCGTGGTGCTGGTCGCCACCAGCAATATTATTCCCGACGATTTGTATCGCAACGGCTTGCAACGAGCACGGTTCTTACCCGCTATCGCGTTAATTAAGCAGCACTGCCAAGTGTTGAACGTCGATAGTGGTATTGATTATCGGCTGCGCACCCTGACTAAAGCCGAGATCTATCATGCGCCCCTCGATGCCGCCGCTGATAAAAACCTGCAGCGCTATTTTGCCGAACTATCACCGGACCATTGCAGTCGCAATACCGACGGGACTATTCGGATTAATAATCGGGATATTCCAGTACGGTTAGAATGCGATGACGTGGTGTTATTCAGTTTTGAGGCCATTTGTGGCGGCCCTCGCTCGCAGAATGACTATATTGAATTGGCACATTTGTATCATGCCGTATTGATTAGCGACGTACCGCCCTTGGGTGCTCATAATGATGATGCTGCGCGGCGTTTTATCGCGCTGGTTGATGAGTTTTACGAACGCCGAGTGAAACTGATCATGTCGGCGGCGTTACCCTTAGAACAACTCTATGCCGATGGTAAACTAAATTTTGAATTCCGCCGCTGTATCAGTCGCTTACAAGAAATGCAAAGCCACGAGTACTTAGCCCAGCCACACAAACCTTAAGGAGAAGCCGATGACCATCACCGATTGGCTGACAGCGTTTGGCGGTTTGGGCTTATTGCTCCTCGGCATGGGGTTGATGACTGAGGGTTTAAAAGCCGCGGCCGGGGATCGCTTACAAGGCTTTCTCGAACAAGGCACCGCCACCCGTTCGCGGGCGGCACTGTCTGGTTTTGTCATTACCGCACTGGTGCAATCCTCGTCAGCTGTGGTGGTTGCCCTGTTAGGCTTTACCAATGCGGGCATGATGAAACTGCGCCAAGCCGCGTGGGTGGTGTTTGGTAGTAATGTTGGCACCACTATGACCGCCTGGCTGGTCGCGCTGGTGGGCTTAAAGTTCGATATTGGTATTCTGGCCTGGCCGCTAGTTGGCATCGGTATGCTGCTGAAGGTCGTACGCAGTGGTCATCGACTTGCTGATGTCGGCACCGCGTTCACCGGTTTTGGTGTATTGTTCGTGGGTATCGATACATTGAGCTCGAGCTTTGATCAGCTGGTGACGCTATTGCCGGTCGAACAACTGAAGTTAACGGGGCCGCTCGGGCTGTTGTTGGCGGTGCTCGGTGGGGCTCTGCTAACTGCACTGGTGCAGTCATCATCGGCAGCCATGGCGATTGTCTTAACCGCTTCGGTCAGCGGCGTGTTCAGCCCGCTGGCTGGCGCTGCGGTGGTGATTGGTACCAACGTGGGTACCACCGCGACTGCTTTACTCGCTACCGTGAATGCAACACCCAATGCCAAACGTTTAGCCTTGGTTCATGTGATGATGAACCTGGTCACCGGGAGTATTGCCTTGCTCCTGTTAGCGCCATTGTGGTGGGTCGCCAAATGGCTCTCGGGCGCCGATGGTGTCGCCGATTTAAGTACTGGCTTGGCGGCATTCCATACCGTGTTTAACCTGCTTGGTTTACTGCTGATGGTGATTGTGGGTGAGCGCATTATTGCCCGTGCTGAAGCGGTGTATAAAATGCCGTTACTGCGCTCGGGCGAGCCACGGTATTTGGACAAAACCGTATTACAAATACCGTCTATGGGCTTAAACGCGCTGCATCAAGAGCAAAAGCGAGTGTTTAAGCAATACTTATTGCGTCTGCGGGGCCTGCTCGAGCCCGGCACGGCCAGTGACGACGGCGATACCAATGTCGCCACTGGGCAGCTGTTGGCGGCCATTACTGACTTTGCCCAGCGTCTCAATCAACAATCACTGCATGGCCAAGAAGCACTCGCATTGGCCGATTTGCATGGGGTGCGTTACCGTTTGTACGATTTACGGCAATTGGTTGAACATTTGGAACAGTTGCCGCATAGCGTCCATCAGCGAGCGCTCAACCATGAGGTCCATCAGCGGCTGTTACCGCTGGTCACGGTGGCTGAATTGCGAACGCTGTCGGCCACCCAACGACACGATGCTCTGCAGCAGCTCAATCACGCGCGGGAAAAATTGCGCCACCAAGCTATGGAACAAGTCACGGCGGGCCAACTTAGTCCCATTGCGGCAACCGATCAGCTGCAATTAGTAAGCTACTGGTGGCGCAGTGCCGAGCTACTTATTGCCTGTGCAAATGTCATGTATCCAGTGGTTGATTAACCACCACTGTTGCCGTATAATTCGCGCCCAGCCCACGTTACAGGTACAACAAACCGCTATGTGGCTGCAACCACAGCGGATGTTGTGGTTCGCGGGGAAGCCCGGAACTACTGTCGTGAACTTAAAATAAGAGTATTTTCAATGAGTACATTTGTTGCAAAACCAGAAACTGTCACACGTGACTGGTACGTTGTAGACGCCGAAGGTAAAACTTTAGGTCGTTTGGCTACTGAAATTGCTAGCCGTTTACGCGGTAAGCATAAGCCAGAGTACACTCCTCACGTTGATACCGGTGATTACATCATCGTGGTAAACGCTGAGAAAGTAACCGTTACTGGCCGTAAGGCACAGGACAAGATTTACTACTCGCACACTGGGTATCCAGGTGGTATCAAGGAAATCAACTTCGAGAAGTTGATCGCCAAGGCACCAGAAATGGTCATTCAGAAAGCGGTGAAAGGTATGTTGCCTCGTGGTCCACTTGGTCGTGCCATGTTCCGTAAACTGAAAGTATATGCCGGCACTGAGCATCAACATGCTGCTCAACAGCCGAAACAACTTGAAATTTAAGACGGAGCAATAAAACCATGGCACTGAATCAATACTACGGTACTGGTCGTCGCAAAAGCTCAACGGCACGCGTTTTCTTGCGTCCAGGCAGCGGCGCCATTGTCATCAACCAACGCAGCTTAGAAGAATACTTCGGCCGTGAAACTGCTCGCATGGTGGTTCGTCAACCACTTGAGTTAGTTGACATGCTGAACAAATTCGATCTGTACATCACCGTTGCTGGTGGTGGTTCAAGCGGTCAAGCTGGTGCAGTCCGTCACGGTATCACCCGTGCACTGATGCAGTACGACGAAACTCTTCGTGGCGACTTACGTCGCGCCGGTTACGTAACCCGTGACGCACGTGAAGTTGAGCGTAAGAAAGTTGGCTTGAAGAAAGCACGTAAACGTCCACAGTTCTCGAAGCGTTAATCGCTTCGCCCTTGGGCGCTGCAATACCTCTAAAAAACCCGGCATATGTGCCGGGTTTTTTGTCTTTGTCCTTGTAAAAATTAGGCCATTTCTTTATCATCGAGGGGCAAATTTTTCCCTACACTGATTTCACGACCAAGACTCGTGAAACATCCAAACTGGAGAGTAAGTGGATGAGCAATGCGCCTGTAGATCAAGGCCGCCGTCGTTTCCTGACTGCCGCGACAACTGTCGTGGGAGCAGCGGGCGCGGCCGCTGTTGCTGTTCCTTTCATCACGTCGTGGAACCCGAGCGAGAAAGCAAAAAACGCGGGTGCACCGGTGGAAGTAAACATTGGTAAGGCCGAGCCGGGTCAATTGGTTCGGGTGGAATGGCGTGGACAGCCAGTCTGGGTAGTACGTCGCACCCCAGCTATGCTGCAATCGTTAGAAAGTCTGGCAGGCAAACTGCGCGACCCAAATTCTGATGAACCGCAACAGCCAGAATACGCTAAGAATATTTACCGCTCGCGCAAAGAAGAATTCTTTGTCGCCGTGGGTATTTGTACCCACCTCGGGTGTTCACCGCAGTTCTTGGACAAAACCTTTGGTGAATATGTTGAAGGCACCGAAAGCGGCTTCTTCTGCCCGTGTCATGGTTCGACCTTCGATATCGCCGGCCGTGTATTCCAAGGCGTACCAGCACCGTATAACTTGGTGGTTCCACCGCATTATTTTATCAATGACGACGTTATTCTCATTGGTGAAGATGGGGAGCAAGCATAATGAAAAAGCTGATTGCTTGGTTTGATGAACGTATTCCACTGACGAAAACGTGGAACATTCACTTAGCGCAGTATCCAGCGCCCAAGAACTTTAACTTTTGGTACCTGTTTGGCGTGCTCGCCACGCTGGTGTTAGTGAACCAAATTATCACCGGTATCTGGCTGACCATGAACTACGTACCCACCGCAGAAGGCGCGTTTGCCTCGGTTGAGTACATCATGCGTGATATCGACGGTGGTTGGATCCTCCGCTATATGCACTCCACCGGCGCCTCGGCGTTCTTTGTGGTGGTTTACTTGCATATGTTCCGCGGCATGATGTATGGCTCTTATCAGAAGCCGCGCGAGTTGCTGTGGATCTTCGGTATGTTGATCTTCTTGGTACTCATGGCGGAAGCCTTTATGGGCTACTTGCTGCCATGGGGCCAGATGTCGTACTGGGGTGCACAGGTAATCATCTCGCTGTTCGGTGCTATTCCGTACATCGGCGACGATTTGACGCTGTGGATTCGTGGTGACTACGTCATCTCCGGTGCTACGCTGAACCGCTTCTTTGCGCTGCACGTGATTGCGCTGCCTTTAGTGTTGGTGATTTTGGTGTTCTTGCACATCATTGCGCTGCACGAAGTGGGTTCAAACAACCCTGAAGGTATTTCCATTAAGAAGCCAAAAGGCTCAGTGCCAGACTCAGAAAAACCAAAATTCGAGTTCCATGAGCGCTTCACCAAGAAATACGACATTGTTGATGCGATTCCGTTCTACCCGTACTACATCGTTAAAGATTTAGTGGGTATTGGTATCTTCTTGGCGTTCTTCTGCTATGTGTTGTTCTTTGCACCAGCAATGGGCGGCTTCTTCTTAGAGCCACCTAACTTTGAAGCGGCTAACCCGCTGAAAACTCCAGCACACATTGCGCCAGTCTGGTACTTCACCCCGTTCTACGCAATTTTGCGCGCGGTTCCAGATAAATTGTTTGGCGTTATCTTGATGTTCGCGGCCATTGTGTTCTTGTTTTTACTGCCGTGGCTTGATCGCTGCAAAGTGCGCTCTATTCGCTACCGCGGTACCATCCATAAAGTAAACCTAACGGTATTTGTGATCAGCTTTGTGGTATTGGGATACTTGGGTGTGAAGCCAGCGACTGAGGTGTATACCTTCTTCGCGCGGGTATTCACCTTCCTGTACTTCGCGTTCTTTATCTTCCTGTGGTTCTACAGTAAGCATGAGAAAACACAGCCCGTTCCAGAGAGGATTACCAAGTGATGAACCAGTTACTGAAAACCTGTCTGTTGGCGGCTGTATCGGTTTGGTCAGTAGCGACACTTGCTGCTGGCCCAACAGTGCCGCTCGACAAAGCCAATGTGAACTTGCACGACAAAGAGTCATTGCAGCGCGGCGCCCAGTTGTTCATGAACTACTGCTTGGGTTGTCACCAAATGCAGTATCATCGTTACAACCGCACCTTCCGTGATCTTGAAATTCCAGAAGATATTGGTGTGGCGAATTTGCAGTTTACTGGCGAAAAGCCCGGTGATCTGATTACCAACACCATGTCTACCCAGCAGGCCAATGACTGGTTCGGTACTGCTGCACCAGATTTGACCTTGGTGGCCCGAGTGCGTGGTGCCGATTGGCTGTATACCTACTTCCGTGCATTCTATGTGGACGAAACCCGCCCATTTGGGGTCAATAACGCAGTATTCGAAAATGTCGGTATGCCGCATGTTTTGCAAGAGTTGCAAGGAATTCCCCGCAAAACTTATGAACAGCGTATGATAGACGGTGAAATGCAAGATGTATATGTGGGTATCAAAACTGACGGTAGCGGTATGCTGACCACCGAAGAGTTCGATACTGCAATGCATGACCTGACCAATTTCTTAGTCTACACCGGTGAGCCGATGCTGCTACAGCAACGTCGTATTGGCTGGTATAGCTTTGGTTTCCTGTTGGTCTTTACGATTTTGGCGTGGTTGTTGAAGCGCGAATTCTTTAAAGACGTGAAGTAAGTATGATGGAGAAAGACATGTCGGTTGCGGCAAACAAACGTTCGGTGATGACCCTATATGCAGGCAAGGATGACCTGCGTAGTCATCAGACACGCATTGTATTGGCGGAAAAAGGTGTCGGAGTAGAAATCTGTTTTGTTGATCCAAATAATCGACCAGAAGATTTACTGCAACTGAATCCGTACGAAGATGCGTTACCAACCTTGGTTGATCGCGACTTGGTGTTGTACAACGCGCATATCATCATGGAATATCTCGATGAGCGCTTTCCACACCCGCCACTGATGCCTGTGTATCCAGTGGCGCGTGGTACCAGCCGCCTGATGATGTACCGCATCGATCGCGATTGGTATGCGTTGGCCAACACCATTATGAAAGGTGGCAAAGCTGCTGACGCAGCGCGGCAAGAGTTGCGCGAAGGTATTTTATCATTAGCGCCAATTTTTGCTGACGCACCATTCTTTATGAGCGAAGAATTTAGCTTAGTCGACTGCTATCTTGCCCCATTGTTGTGGCGCTTGCCGCTGTACGGTATCAGCATTGATGGCACCGGTTCGAAAGCAGTCAAAGCCTACATGGTTCGGGTGTTTGAACGGGAATCGTTCCAGCAATCGTTAACTGAAATAGAGCGCGACTTAGCTCGGTCATGAATGAACAAGCGATGACACCGCGCCGGCCTTATCTGGTGCGCGCGGTGTACGATTGGATCCTCGATAATCAATTAACGCCCTTTATGGTAGTGGATGCCAAAGTAGCTGGTTGCCAATTGCCATGGGAATTCGTTAAAGACGGGCAGATCGTGCTAAATATCACCCCAACAGCAGTGGCTAACCTATTGATCAGCAATGAGCATGTTGGCTTTAACGCGCGCTTTTCCGGTAAGCCTCATCAGGTCTATGTACCGATGGCCGCGGTTTTAGCGGTGTATGCACGGGAGAATGGTGCCGGTAGTTTGTTTGATCATGAGCCGGCCTATGATGTTCCGTCCGAGCCAGACAGCAGCGACAATAACAGCACAAAAACGCCCCCACATCTAAAAGTAGTGAAGTAGCCAACACAGCTGTGTTGGCTATCGTCGCGCGGAATTATTGAATTTCAAATGCGTCAATAACTCGGGTCACGCCATTGGTATTGCGGGCTAAGTCCACTGCAACGGCGGCTTCCTGAGCGTTAATTAATCCCATCAGAAAGACTTCGCTATTCTCGGTAACGACTTTAACGCGGCCACCTTGGACATTGTCATCAGCTAACAACTTAGTTTTAATGCGACTGGTGAGCCAGGTATCGTTCGAGATAGTGCCCAACGAAATAACCTCTTGAACTCTGAGTTCATTATGAACCCGGGCTACACCGCGGCTATCGCGCGCAAGCTTAGCGGCAAAATCGCGCAATGCTGGCGACGGTACTTGGCCAATCAATAAAATCGCCCCATTAAAACCAACCACCCTGATCCGACTGCTGTTGAACTGCTCTTGCTCTTTTAAAGCGGCGATAACGCGTATTTCAATGGTACTGTCATCCACTTGTGTGCCGACCGTGCGCGAGTCAGTGGCGGCAGAAATACCCATGGCGGTAGCACCGACCATAGCGGTAACACAACCAGATAAGCTGATGACTAAAGCGCTAATGACTAGCAATTGACTAAACTTGTTCATTCATCTAACTCCTGTGGAAAAATCTGCTGTTCGCTCAAGCTACAGAGCATATTGACCAATTGTAATAACAACTCACTGACGCGCGCGCTATTGCGTGAAGGGATGCGGATCTCAACATCCTCAGGGCCAAGTAGGCCGGCTACTTGTTGATCGGCTTCACTGGTAAGCGCCACAATTAGCATGCCGCGCGATAGCGCGGCTTCCATAGCCCGACAAACGCGCGGTGCGGTGGCGCTGGCGTTCAAGACAATCAGTAAATCGCCAGTTTGACCGCTCGGTAAAATCTGCTGCGCGAAGGTGTATTCATGCTCGCGCGCGCCAAAATCAGCGTGCAACGCAGTTACTGCGAATGGTGGCCGTTCAAAATCGAGACCGGTCAGCATGATATGGGCAAAATGCCGTGCCGAGGCGTGCGCCATGCGCTCACCACAACAAAATACCTTACCACCATTCAGTAGCGTATTGACCAGTAGCTCTGCCGCATGCATCACTGCATCTTGCAGCAGGTCGGCAGCGGCAATTTGGGTTTGAATACACTCGGTAAATATGCTTTTAACCTGTTGCTGCATTGTGCTATCCCTACTAAAAAGCGTCTTCAAGCCAGACCAATTCGTTTATCGCCCCAACCACCGCCACCACATCAAAGCGCATAGGGGTTAGGTGTTCGTTAAGCCGACGTTTAATGATATAAAATTGCGCCACTTGCCGAATGCGTTGACATTGCGCGGGACGAATTTGTTCCAAAATAGTGGCAAAATGTTCTAGTGTTCGATATTTCACTTCAACGAAGACCAAGCAATCTTGGTCTTGCATAATCAAGTCAATTTCGCCGATGTCGCAACTAAAATTGGCTTCAACAAAGACCAAGCCTTGTTGCTCTAAATACTGCTTAGCGAGCTCCTCGCCTTGGCGTCCGTGCTGGTGTCGTAACATCCGTGTTACCTCATGATAGTGACGATGGTGGTGGTGGTTAGCGCACCGGCACCACCCTATGCCCTGCAAAACGTGCCCAGCGCAATTGCCGTTGCACCTTACCGCTATGACTGCTGAACAAGGTGCCAGTAAGACCATTGAGTTGAAAGCCAGGCACCTCAGCCAACCATGGGCTACGCGCACTCAGTAACATCGCATCATGGCCAAAGGCAGCTAATCGGGCTAGGTTATAGCCCCAGTTACGGCGCAGCTCTAGCAATTGCTGCAGCTCGTTAAAGCGCGGATGATCAGGCAGCAGCCACGGCGCTTCGCTAAAGTGCACTTGATCCAAATCATTTTCGCTAATGGCATCGCGGGCCGAATGACTAGCGGAATTAGCGTAGACCGGAATAGGTGTCATAAAGGGCGAAATATTGACGTCAATAAACGGCTTTAATAGCCGCGTGTGCTCAATACTACCGGCCAAATAAATCACATCAATATCGGCGCGGCTGCGTGCTTGTGCATCAACAATCACCCGGCCGGCAGCAATTTTGACTTGGTTGATACGCGCCTCACTGGCGCTGACACCAAGCTGCTGTTGCACAATATCTTTCATGTCATCGGCGTTACGATACACGTCGCTAGCTACCGGACGATTGGGTTGAAAGCGTTGCCATTGCTCAGTGAACAATTCTATGTGACTGTGCCCACGGTTACTATCCGGTGCTAAAATCAGCGGCCGTTGATAGCCCTTAGCCGCCAAAAACTGTGCTGCTTGTTGCACCTCGGTTTCTGGGTCTAAAGCAAAAAACAAAAAGCCAGCGGGAGTGGCGTTTAGCCGTTGTTGTGGTTCATTTAAGCTGAGCCAGGTGAGTTGCCGTGGCAACCGACCGGCATCTATTCGCGCCACTTCATCGCGCAACAGTGGGCCGACTAAGACGTTGGCCTGATACTGCTGCAACACCTCAGGCAGGGTGGCAAAATCAAACTGATTGCTGTCAATCACCTGCAAAGTTAAGCTGTTGTCGACTGCTAAGCGCATCACCATGCCATCGAGTACCGCTTGCCCTTGTTCGCGAAATTGTCCAGTCAGTGGCAATAGCACCAGTGCTTGGCGCTGGTCCGCTGGCACTCTGACTTGAGTAAGCTGCGCGACGATATCGGCGGCAGCGTGACGCGGGTTCGCCAGCTGCCATTGCTGTAATCGTTCAAGCATTTGCACTGGAACCTCAAGGCCTTGATGAATGGCCACTAACAATTCACGCCATGCCGCCACCTGCGGGTCTCGAGAAAGCATCAGTTGCTGGGGTTGCGGCACCATCCGTAAGGTTTGCCAGAGCTCATCAGCAGCGATATCGACGCGCTCGGCAAGTAACAGCATGGTGTTGCCTGCGGTTTGCCATTGTTGTTGGGCGATGGCGCTGCGTAACGCCAAGCGCAACGTCGTTTCACTGTTGTACGGGGTTAATTGTGGTTGCAGCAATGGTGCAAGCAGGGTGTCGACGCGTTGCCAATAATCCTGTTGCGCGGCAAATTGCGCGTTTAACAACGCTAATTGGTGTTGTTGCTCTTGATTGACCAACGGCAGTTGCTGTAGTTCGCTTAAAATCGTCGCGCTGGACTGCCATTGTTGTTGGTATTGCAGCGCTGTTGCGGCTTGCAGCAATAATGCGGTGCGTTCTGCTGCGCTACTGGCATAAGCGCGTTCGAGCAAGGCTTGCACATCGACTCGCGCTTGTTGGTCAGTCATCGCTAATTCATGACTGGCTTTTACCTGTTGCTGTTTGTTAGCGCCACTAACGCGGCCGTCACGATCACGCGGCCCTGCGGTTTGGCAGCCCACTAAGCCACTGGTTAAGCCAATAATCAGCATGCATAGCAGCAACTTCTTTGGCACAATAGCACCTATTCTGGGTAGGGTTGTAGTGGCTTCTACTATAAACTGTGCGCCCTTGTGACACAACGCGCATGGCCGATTCTTACAAGAGGTTTACATGGCTGACGGCAGTAGCGGAACGCTCTACATAGTGCCAACACCGATTGGTAATTTGGCGGATATCAGTGAACGCGCGATTGCCGTGTTGCGCGAGGTGCAAGCTATTGCCGCCGAAGATACCCGCCATAGCGGACAACTATTGCAGCACTTGGGAGTGCGCAATGAGTTGTTTGCCCTGCATGAACATAATGAGCGGCAACGCGTTGAGGCGGTTATGCAGCGGTTACGCAGCGGCGATAGCATTGCCTTAATTAGTGATGCTGGCACGCCACTGATTAGTGACCCCGGCTATGTCTTGGTGCAGCACTGCCGAGCCGCTGGGCTCAAGGTGGTGGCGCTCCCTGGCCCTTGTGCGATCACTACTGCCCTATCGGCGGCTGGGTTGCCAACCGATCGCTTTACCTTTGAAGGCTTTCTGCCAGCCAAAGGGCAACAGCGGCGTAAAATATTACAGACGTTGGTGAGTGAACCGCGCACCATGGTGTTTTATGAATCACCACATCGCATCGTTGATTGCTTGGCTGATTTACACACGGTGTTTGGCAGCGAACGGCAACTGGTCATGGCCCGCGAGCTGACCAAACAATTTGAAACCTATTTAAGTGGTAGCATCGCCGAGGTGCAGCAGCAGGTGCTCGCCGACAGCAACCAGCAGCGCGGTGAAATGGTGCTGATGTTAGCCGGAGCGATGATCAGCAGCGCTGATGACGATCCAACAGCGGCCATGGCCACCTTACAATTGCTGCGCACCGAACTGCCGTTGAAAAAGGCTGCGGCGCTGGCGGCGGAGATTCACGGTGTGCGTAAAAATACCCTGTATCAACTGGCTCTTGACGCCGATAAGGCGTAGAATGCGCGGCGGAAGTCAACCGAGGCAATCGCTGCTTTGCGCAAGCAAAGGGGAGGAAAGTCCGGGCTCCATAGGGCAGGGTGCCAGGTAACACCTGGGCGGCGTGAGCCGACGACTAGTGCAACAGAGAGCAAACCGCCGATGGCCTGCGCAAGCAGGATCAGGTAAGGGTGAAAGGGTGCGGTAAGAGCGCACCGCGCGACTGGTAACAGTTCGTGGCACGGCAAACCCCGTTCGGAGCAAGACCAAATAGGGATCCATCGGTGTGGCTCGCACTGGATCCGGGTAGGTCGCTAGAGGTCAGCAGTGATGCTGATCCCAGATGAATGACTGTCCACGACAGAACCCGGCTTATCGGCTGACTCAACTCATTCCTGTACTGAATACCATCCTCAAATCGGTGTATTTAATAAAACACTTTAACTTGCTTCTTCAGCTTGTTGATTCTTTTTTCATTGTTGTCTGCTTGCCCTCAAATGCCTTTAAAAACCAATTTTTCCCTGAAATTTCAGGCGCTTTCCTTCGCCTTAAAAACTGCAAATAACTCTTGCATCACGCTTTTACGATGCCTATAGTGTAGAAATGTGGTGGTTAGTGGGATGAAATGGCATTTTGTGGAGATCCATGGGTGTTTTGTGTGCGTTCTTAGGCGCATGACCCCGGAGTGGCAATTGTGTTCAGAGGATCCAGTGAAGTAACTCTCGATGTTAAGGGGCGCATGGCTATGCCGGCGCGCTATCGTGAGCTGCTGACTGAAAAATTCAATGGACACTTGGTTGCGACCGTGGATTTCAGCAAACGTTGCCTGTTGTTGTACCCAATTGATGGCTGGGAAGTGATCCAGCAAAAACTGGAAAGTTTGTCGAGTTTTGATGAAGCAAGCCGAACAGTACAGCGCATGATGATTGGACATGCGCATGATCTTGAAATGGATGGCAGCGGACGGATTCTGCTGCCACAAATCCTGCGTAGCCGTGCCCAGCTTGAAAAGGAGTTGGTGCTGGTTGGACAGGGCAAGAAATTTGAAATCTGGAGTAAAGAGAACTGGGATGCCCAGGCAGATAGCTGGTTCTCTGGTGAGACGGGTGGCATTGAGTTGCCACCTGCATTATTGAGTTTGTCGCTGTAATCGATCGGGGCGTCTGTTTTTAACAGAGCGGTACATTATGACTATCAGTCAGGGACATGAAACCGTATTGCTGCATCCGGCTGTGGATGCACTGGTGACCGATCGCGCCGGTTTTTACGTGGACGGCACATTTGGACGAGGTGGTCATTCACGTCTGATTCTCGAAAAACTCGATGAGGCCGGCCGATTGTTGGCGACCGACTACGATCCCGAAGCCATCAGTGCGGGGCTGCAGTTGATGCAGCAAGATGCGCGTTTCGAGATTTTCCAAGGTTCCTTTGCGGATGTGGATGGTCGTGTGGCTGAACTGGGATTCTCTGGCAAGGTCAGCGGTATTCTGCTGGATCTGGGTGTGTCGTCACCCCAGCTTGATGATGCAGGTCGCGGATTCAGCTTCACACACGATGGCCCTTTGGACATGCGCATGAACCCAGGCAGTGGTCACAGTGCAGCTGAATGGATTGCGGTGGCCTCAGAAGAAGAAATTGCCAATGTCATCTACGAATTCGGAGAGGAGCGATACTCGCGTCGTATCGCAAAAGCGATTGTGCGCGAGCGCGCGCTGCAGCCTATCACCCGAACCTTGCAATTGGCTGAAATCGTAAAAGTAGCCAATCCAGCCTGGGAAAAGCATAAGCATCCGGCAACACGTGCCTTTCAGGCGATTCGCATTTTCATCAATCGTGAGCTGGAGTCCCTGGAAAAACTGTTGGTAAAAGCGCTCAGTCTGCTCGCGCCTGGTGGACGGCTCGTTGTGATCAGTTTTCACTCGCTTGAGGACCGCATTGTTAAACAGTTCATACAGCGTCAGAGCAAAGGTGATGACTTTCCGCGTGATCTGCCCGTGATGACGTCGGCCATCAAACCATTGTTGGTAAAAATTGGCAAAGCAGTCAAAGCGAACGACGAAGAAGTGTCAAAGAACCCAAGATCACGAAGTGCGGTCATGAGGGTGGCCGAAAAACCAGCATAAAAAGGAACAGCTAGCGCTTTAAAGACAAGGAATCAAAAAAATAGCAACAGAAAAGAAGTCATGACTATCAAACAGCAAACCGTTAGGCACAGTAAAAAAGCCTTTGAAGCGCAACCTGAAAAGCCGCCGAAGATACTGTCGTGGCTGAGTCTTTTTTCGCCTCAGAATTTGCTGTTGACCGGACTGCTGTTTGCCGTGATGTTCAGCGCGCTTGCTGTTGTGTATACCAGTTACCACCATCGTATGACATTTCATGAGCTACAACAGTTACGTGTTCAGTCAAATGAACTGGATGTGCATTGGGGGCAATTGTTGATAGAGCAAAGCACATTCGGTCTGGAAGGCCGAATCGAGCGTCGTGCCATGGAAGAGCTGAATATGAAACTGCCAGACTGGTCAAAAATAATAATGGTGCGTCATGAGTGATCAACACACACAGCATAATCCAGGTAAGTGGCGGTTAGGACTGGTTTGGTTCTGTCTTGTTCTGGCGGCATGCGCGCTTGTCTGGAAGCTGTTGAGTCTACAGTTGGTTGACGGTGAGTTTCTCCAGAATCAAGGTGACGCCCGCACTGTGCGCGTTGAACCCTTGATCGCACACCGGGGCATGATCACCGATCGTAATGGAGAGCCTCTGGCAATCAGTACGCCGGTCAAATCAGTCTGGGTCAATCCTCGTGAACTTGCCGCAAACGAGACGGGAATTCGGTCGTTGGCCATTGCGCTGGAACTTGATCCCGATAGTTTGTTGGCACAGATACAGGCCAGTTCAAGTCGTGAGTTTTTGTATGTGCGACGGCGCATGCCGCCCGCACATGTCGACAATGTATTGGCGATGGGTATTGATGGAGTATACGCGCGTCAAGAATATCAACGATATTATCCTCAGGGTGAAGTAACCGCGCACGTGCTGGGATTCAGCAATGTTGATGATATCGGACAGGAAGGTCTGGAATTGGCCTTCGACGAGTGGTTAAAAGGAGTCCCCGGTCGACAACAGGTCATTAAAGACAAACGTGGCCGTATCATTCGCGAGCTTAATACTATTCAGCCGGCTCAGCCAGGCAACGTTCTTGAGCTGAGTCTAGATTTCAGGATACAAAATCTCGCTTACAAAGAACTCAAGGCAGAGTATATCTATCGGCAAGCGCGCTCAGCCTCTGCGGTGGTTCTGGACGTAAAAACCGGCGAAGTGCTGGCGATGGTCAATCAGCCGTCTTTTAATCCGCATAATCGCGGCAACATCACAGACTTTGGTGCCTTGCGAAATCGCGCGGTCACCGATCTGTTTGAACCAGGCTCTACGCTCAAGACTTTTACGGCGATTGCAGGCGTTGAGTCTGGGTTATACAACCGCTCTACTCTGATCGACACCCGGCCAGGGCGTATGCGTGTAGGTCGCGACTATGTAGTTGATCGTGGTTATAACTACGGTGAAATTTCCCTGGAAGAGATGCTGGTGAAATCCAGCAATGTTGCATCTGCCAAAATAGCATTGGCAATTGGTCATGAGCGCCTGCGCGATGTGTTGTTACGAGTTGGTTTTGGTGAAAGCTCTGCCAGTGGTTTTCCCGGCGAGCGTGGCGGTGTGATGCCCAATCATCGCGTATGGCACGACATTGAAACCGCCACCTTGTCATTTGGCTATGGCATGTCTACGTCAACACTGCAATTGGCACAAGCCTACAGCGTGATAGCTAACGACGGTGTTCGCATGCCTATTACTATGCTCAAGAATGGCAATGATATGCCGGGGGCAATCACCCCGGAACGTGTCATCGAGCAGAATGTGGTTTCTGAAGTGCAGCAGATGCTTGAGGCGGTTGTCGACCCTGCTCTCGGTGGTTTTGATGGCGCCAGTGTACCTTTTTACAGTGTGGCCGGAAAAACAGGTACAGCACGTGTTGTTGGTGAAAATGGGTATCAAGCAAATCTTCACAACTCCATGTTTGCCGGCTACATCCCCGCACACGACCCACGCATCGTTGTGATTATTGTCATTAACGAGCCGCAGGGCGCTCAACATTATGGTAGCCAAGTGGCTGCGCCGGTCTTTGCAAGAATTGCAAGTGGCGCTATGCGCATTCTAGATGTCACGCCTGATCGTGTTGATTCTACGAACATCTTAAGTCTGACCGCGAGATAAGCCCATGAATACTGCTGCACAGACACCATGCTCGATCACTTTGGGAACATTGATTCCCTGGGTTGCTGATGGCGGGCTAGAGTCCAGCTATCTCTCAGTATGTGTGACTGGTTTGCAGTTAGACAGTCGCAAGGTAAAAGCGGGCGACTTGTTCTGCGCCTTGTTCGGCAAAAACCATGACGCGCGTGACTATATTGAGCTGGCAGTACGAAATGGCGCCGCGGTAGTCTTGGCTGATGAAGGCGATAGTTGGCAGGGAATTAGCTGGTCCGCGGGTGTGCCGATAATTGCTGTATCTGGCCTGCGCGCAAAACTTGGCGATATCGCTGCCAGGTTCTATCAACACCCAAGCCAACAGATGTCAGTCATTGGCGTTACCGGGACCAATGGAAAAACCAGCTGTACTCAGTTCATTGCTCAGATGCTTGTAAAGCTTAACCAGACCTGCGGGGTAGTTGGTACATTGGGTTACGGTGTCTACCCCGAGCTCAAGGATACCGGATTCACAACACCTGACGCCTTTGCGTTGCAAGGCGCGTTGGCTGATTTACAAGGTCAACAAGCTAAATTTGTTGCCATGGAAGCGTCCTCTCAGGGCTTGCACCAACATCGATTAAATGGCGTAGATTTTCATACGGCTATTTTTACCAACCTGACACGCGATCATCTTGATTATCACGGCACCATGGCAGCTTATGCTGAGTCAAAACGTCGGCTGTTTGAAAGTGCAAGCTTGAAGATTGGCATCGTTAATATGGACGACAGCCATGCGGCAGTGA
>DIVC01000060.1:17661-28098 GCA_002423905.1 Idiomarina sp. UBA6142 | reverse complement strand
TGGGTGGCTTGATCAAGACGCGGATAATGACCAGCTAAATATAATAAGCCCGCCACACTTATAGCCACCGCATGTTGATGCGGATCACTGGCTTGGCCGGCTAAAATGGCTTGTAGGTATTTGGCGTTCAGGTCGGCATCGCCGCCGCGTAGTGCGGCAATGGTGCTAATCGGCACACCAAAATCAGCAGGGCTGAGCTGATATTCATGCAGCTCGTTATCTTTGAGTTCAACCACTAGGGTGTCACCGTGCAGGGCAAACTCATCCAAACCTGAGCCGTGAATGACCATGGCGCGTTGGCAGCCTAATAGCCGCAGCGTTTCTGCCATGGGGCGACACCAGTTCGGATCGTACACCCCAAGTTGCTGCGCGTCGGGGCGCGAGGGGTTCACTAACGGCCCGAGCAAGTTAAACAGGGTGCGGGTTTTCAAGGTTTGCCGCACCGGCATGGCGTAGCGAATGCCGGGGTGATAATGCGGCGCAAACAAGAAGCAAAAATTAAATTGGTCTAATTGGCTGGCAGCGACATCCGGATCTTGAGTCACGGATAAACCTAAACTCTCCAGCACATCGGCTGAGCCTGAGCGTGATGACACGCTGCGATTGCCGTGCTTGGCAATGGTCAGGCCCATACTGGCGGCGACCAACGCGGCAGTGGTTGAAATATTAATGGTATCGCTGCCATCGCCGCCGGTACCGCAGCTGTCGAGTACCAGCCGGTTCGGGCGATTAAAGGGTTTAGCCGCGCGGCGCAAGGCGGTGGCGGCACCGGCCATTTCTTCTGGCTGCTCACCACGGAGCTTCATTGCCACTAAAGCTGCCGTGATCTGAATTTCATTCAGCTCACCTTTGACCAGATGCTCAAACAGCCGTTGACTTTGGGCGCTCGAAAGCGCCTTACCGTTGACTAAGTCGGTTAGGGCTTGCATGTGTTCAACTCCTGTGCAAACGCGCTGTCGGCAAACAGCATAGCCACGCTGCGTTTGAGCAGCTCAGAACCGTGGCCAGTTAAAATGGATTCGGGATGAAATTGAAAGCCCAAGGCATGATAATCGCTGAACCAAGCAGCCATCGGAATGGTTCCACAATAAGCTAATACGTCAATAGAGGGCGGCAGATCAAAGCCGGCTAAGGAATGGTAACGTGCAACCGCAAGTGGCTGCGGTAAGTCACCAAACAGACCGCTGTGGTTGTGCTCGATCAGAGAGCGTTTGCCATGCACGGTCTCTCCGCACCGATCAACCCGACCACCACTGGCATGCACCAGTGCTTGAAAGCCCAAGCAAATACCCAGCATCGGGTAGTGTCCGCGTGCTCCTTCGATCACTGCCAACAAATTTCCTGATTCGGCGGGATGACCGGGCCCTGGTGATAAGCACAGCAGTTGCCGCCCCGGATAGCTAGCCAGAGTAGCCAGCAGTTGTTCAGCGGCAATATGATTGCGATATACCACCAGCGGGTAGCCTAACTGACGCAATTCGTCGACCAAGTTGTAGGTGAACGAATCAAGGTTATCGAGCAGTACAATACGATCGACCGCAGGGTGTTCTACGTTGTTCATAGTGCAGCCTCCTGAATGGCTTGAATAACCGCCCGAGCCTTGCTTTCGGTTTCTGCAACCTCGGCGGCAGGCACCGAGTCAAACACGACACCGGCACCCGCTTGCACGATAGCTTGGCCACCACGCACGAAGGCAGAGCGAATGACAATGCAGGTGTCCATATCACCATTCCCAGATAAATAGCCGACGGCACCGCCGTAACTGCCGCGCCGTTGCTGTTCAACCTGACGAATCAGTTCGGCTGCGCGGACTTTGGGTGCACCCACCAGTGTGCCCATATTCATACAGGCGCGATAGGCACTGAGGGCATCCAGATCATCGGCTAATTGCGCCACCACCCGAGACACCAAGTGCATCACGTGAGAATAACGGTCAACCTGCAATAAATTAGCCACATAACGGCTGCCAGGCTTGGCAATACGAGCCAGGTCATTGCGGGCTAAATCAACCAGCATCATATGTTCGGCCAGCTCTTTTTGATCGAGGCGCAGCTCGAGTTCTAGGCGACTATCACGATCGGGATTAATTCGACCATCGGGATATCTGCCCCGCGGGCGCGTGCCAGCAATTGGGTATAACTCCACTTGATTAGTGCTGGCGGTGTATTTCAGGGCTGATTCCGGCGAGGCACCAAATACTTCAAACTCGTTGGTGCGCAGAAAGAACATATAGGGTGACGGGTTGGCGGCCTTAAGTTGCGCGTAGGCGGCAAGCGCATCGGTGCAAGGCAGGGTAAAACGCCGGGAGGGCACCACTTGAAAGATATCACCGGCCAAAATGTGTTGCTGCAATTGCGTTACTGTGGCGGCAAAACTGTCAGCATCAGGTTGCGCCTGTATGGTTGCCGCCGCTGAATTGAGTTTGCCGGGTCGTTGAGGTAACGCTCGAGGGAGTTGGCATTGGGCGGCGATACGACCGACTTTATCGGCAATCTGCGGATAATAATCGGCACTGTCGGGGCCGCTAAATAAGTTAGCCAACAACGTGGTGGAGCGTTTTTGGTGATCAATCACCACTAGGGTTTCGGCTAAATAAAACAGGTAATCGGGGCAGCTATTATCGCCTTCCGGGACCTCTGGCAAGGCTTCAAAACTGGCCACGTAGTCGTAGGCAAAGATACCGCCAAGAAATACTCCCAAGGGGTGCGGCTGGGTTTGCTGCAGGCGTTGCTGCAATAGCCGCAAGGGTTCGACATTACTGGGCTGACGTAAACGGCTATCTTCATCGAGTTGGTCGTCGATGCTCGCATAGGTGCACTGCAAGGTATGGCTACTGAGAGCCACGTGAGTAGCACTAGATTGCAGCTGCTCGGCCAGCCACGGCAGCACTTGAGCACCATTGCCGGTTAACGCCGTGATGCTGACCTGTTGACCCTGGCAGCGCAATTGCAATGCGGCGTCGACCAACAACAGACTTTTCAAATGTTGGCGCGACTGAATCTCCGCCGAGTCGAGCAGCAAATTGTGCGGGTGATGCTGGCACAAGCGCTGATACAAGGCCAAGGTATCGGCTTGATAGGGTAGCTCAATTTGCATGCTGGTGATGGCACCAGGCTGATTAATAATGGCAACAGTATCAGGGCTCATAATACTCACTTGTCTAATAAAAAAAGCCCGCTCAATGAGCGGGCTTCTGGATCCTTTACGTGTCAACGCGCACACAGGTATCGCCCGCTAAGTCGGGAGATGCCACCACCATACAGCTTTGGTTTGTGTGTTGTGATTGATCATGTGTTGGAAATCTCGTTAGTTGTATAAGCTAATGGCAGTAACTTAACCACTCTTGTGGCTGCTGTCAACGGGGATTATGCTTTAAAATGCGGGCTTTTTCACGATCCCAGTCGCGTTCCTTGATGGTATCGCGTTTATCGTGGTCTTTTTTACCTTTGGCGAGGTAAATCTCTAATTTAACCAGATGTTTTTTCCAATACATCGCTGTGGCCACAATAGAATAACCATCGCGCTCGCTCGCACCGATCAATTTATGCAGTTCGCGACGCTTTAACAGCAACTTACGTGAACGGTCAGGGTCGCATACCACGTGCGTTGAGGCCGACAGTAACGGTTGAATTTGTGCGCCTAACAGGAACGCCTCACCGTTTTTGATGATCACATAGGTATCAGAGATATTGGCTTTGCCTTCACGAATACTTTTTATTTCCCAGCCTTGCAGGGCAATACCCGCCTCAAATTTATCTTCGAGGAAATATTCGTGGCGCGCTTTTTTGTTGAGCGCGATGGTTCCATTTTGGCGATGATTCGAGTTCTTTTTCATGGCGCTCATTATACTGATGCGCAGCGTTGAAGCGAGCGCTAAATTAAAATTGTTAGTGATGATTCGAGTGCTAAAATACGTTATCATTTCGGCCATTTAGCGAAGCTGTTGGGTCATTGAGGAGAGTCATGCCGACAATTGAACGTAGTGCGCTGGTGCCCTATAGTGCTGCCCAAATGTATGCGCTGGTTGATGACATCGCGCGCTATCCGGAATTTGTGCCGGGTTGTCGCTCAGCGACAGTGATTGAACAAGGTACTGATTACAAAGTGGCGCGATTGGATATCAGCAAAGCTGGGGTCGGTAAATCGTTCACCACCCGCAACCAATTGCTGCCACCCAGCAGTATTGCCATGCAATTGGTCGATGGTCCGTTTAAGTATCTGCATGGCGGCTGGCAGTTTCATGCGTTAGATAACCATGCCTGTAAGATTGTTTTGCAGCTCGAATTCGAGTTTGCCAATACACTATTGAGCATGGCGTTCGGTGGTATTTTTAATGAGTTGCAAGGGCGCATGGTTGATGCCTTTGTGCAGCGCGCGCGGCAGGTGTACGGACACTCATGAGTATTGACTCCATTCACATTGAGGTGGCTTATGCTAGCCCTGAACGGCAACAGATCATTCCATTGCGGGTTCCGCTTGGGAGCACCGTCGAAGAATGTATTGCGCGTTCGCAGATCAGCCGTTATTTTCCTGAAATTGACCTAAAACAGCAAAAAGTCGGTATTTGGAGTAAGGCGGTGAAACTGGATCAGCAACCACGTGAGGGTGATCGGATTGAAATTTATCGACCGTTGATTGCCGATCCGAAAGCGGTGCGGCGCAAACGTGCCGAGCAAGCTATTGATGATGGTCGCGCTGATCCGGTCACTGGAGGCCGAAAACGTGATTAAAAAGCTGTATATTATTCGCCATGGCGATGCGTTGCCGGCGCAAGCGATGCGTGCTGATAGCATTCGCCCATTGAGTGAGTGCGGTGAGATAGAAGTTGCCGCCAGTGCCAAATGGTTACAGCAGCGCCTGATCGAACAAGGTGCACAGCAGATCGACTGGCTGCTGGTTAGCCCCTATGTGCGTGCGCGGCAGACAGCGGCGGTATTAAGCAGTTATGTCAAGGTGGCTAAACAGCAGCAATATGATGACATCACTCCCGATGGTAATGCCGCACAGGTGATGGACTGGCTGCTTGCGCAGTTAAGCACTCAACAACAAGATGTTGAGCATGTGGCGGTGGTATCGCATATGCCGCTGGTGAGCTATTTGGTTGCCGCCTTTGATCCGGCTACCCAACCACTATTATTTCCGACCGCCGGAATTGCTGAGCTCAGCCTTGATGTAGAACACTGGGCTGGTCATTTTATTCAACTTGTAAGCCCACTTGAACCGGAGTCGTTACGTGAGCCAAACCACTGACTTAGCCCTGTATCAACAGGATATCAGTAACCTTCACTGTATTGCTGATCTCTGGCGCTTTACCGTCAGTGCGCTGCAGCAAGCCGATGTATATTTTGGCCATGGAACCGATAATGCGGTCAGTGAAGCGCAAGCGCTGTTGGCCCATGTCTGTCACTTAGATTTCGCTCAATTGCAGCAGTTTGCGCAGGCGCGCGTGCTTGCTAGCGAACGTGAGCATTTGCAAGTATTGCTGCAACAACGTATTGAACAGCGTGTGCCGGCCGCTTATTTGACCGGGACTGCATGGTTTAATGGCATTCCTATTATGGTCGATGAGCGGGTGCTAGTGCCGCGCTCACCGATTGCCGAGTTGATCGCGGCCAAATTTGCCCCTTATGTCAGTCAGCCACCCGAGCGGATCCTTGATTTATGCACCGGTAGCGGTTGTATTGCCATTGCCTGTGCGTTGGCTTTTCCTGATGCTGAAGTAGACGCACTGGATATCTCTAGCGATGCGTTAGAGGTTGCCGAAGCCAATATTTTGGCGCATGGTTTGGGCGAGCGTGTGGTTCCTATGCAGTCTGACTTGTACCGTGCCATACCGGGTGTGCGTTATGATTTGATCGTGACCAATCCACCCTACGTGGATGCTCAAGACATGGCTGATTTACCAGATGAATTTCAGCATGAACCAGAGCTGGGCTTAGCCGCGGGTGACGATGGTTTAGATTTGGTTCGTACCATCTTGCGTGAAGCACCAGAACATCTTACCGAGCACGGCATTTTAATTTGTGAAGTGGGTAATTCGATGGTTGCTATGCAGCAGGAATTTGCCGATGTACCCTTTACCTGGTTGCAGTTTAGCCATGGTGGTGATGGTGTGTTTATGCTCAGCCGAGCTGATTTGCTGACGTATCAGCAGCGCTTTTAAGGCGCACTAACCGAAAGGAAAGCGTGATGGCAGGAAATAGCTTTGGAGAATTGTTTCGCGTCACCACCTTTGGTGAGAGCCACGGACCTGCCTTGGGCGCTGTCATTGATGGCTGTCCACCGGGATTGGAATTGTCGGTAGCGGATATTCAAACACAGTTAGACCGCCGTAAACCGGGTCAAAATCGCTACACCACAGCACGCCGTGAAGCCGATGAAGTTGAGATTTTGTCAGGGGTATTTGAGGGGGTCACCACTGGCACACCTATTGGCCTGTTAATTCGCAACACCGACCAACGCAGCCAAGACTATAGCGACATCAAAGATTTGTTTCGACCAGGGCATGCAGATTATACCTACGCCCACAAATACGGGCGCCGCGATTATCGTGGTGGTGGTCGTTCGTCGGCACGCGAGACTGCCATGCGTGTTGCGGCGGGCGCTATCGCGCAGAAGTATTTGCGCTTGCATTTTGGCGTGCAATTTCGAGCCGGGGTGGTGCAAATTGGTCCACATGGTACCGATGAGCAGCAAAAAGGCTTTGACTGGAACCACGTGCATGAGAATCCGTTTTTTTGCCCCGATAAATACATGGCGGAAGCCGTGGCTGACTATTTGAAAGAGCTGATCAAGCAGGGCAATTCGGTGGGTGCGCGGGTACGTTTGGAAGTCAGTCATGTGCCAGTTGGTCTCGGAGAGCCGGTATTTGATCGGCTTGAAGCCGACCTAGCCAAAGCGTTGATGAGCATCAATGCGGTTAAAGCAGTCGGCATTGGCGATGGTTTTGCGGTGGCGGCACAAACTGGCATCCAGCATCGCGATGAACTGACTCCGCAAGGTTTTCGCAGTAATCATGCCGGCGGTGTATTAGGCGGTATCAGTACGGGCCAAACGCTGATTGCGGAACTGGCGTTTAAGCCCACTTCGAGTATTACTAGCCCGGGTATGACCATTGATACGGCGGGTCAGTCGGCTGAGATTGTCACCCGTGGTCGTCACGACCCCTGTGTGGGTATTCGTGGTGTGCCCATTGCGGAAGCGATGGCAGCCTTGGTGGTGATGGACCATGTCCTGCGACAACGTGCACAAAATGGCGGGGTACATCATGATTTTCCTGATATTTGTAAACTATGAGCCGGCATTACTCTGACTTAATTAGCTTGTTTGATCACTGTTTCAGTGCGTCCGAGAACACCCGTTTAGTCGCCGGTGAGCATGAGCCCTATTACCAGCCCGCCGGTGAGCTGCCTTATCATCAAGTGGTGTTTGCCCACGGTTTTTTCGCTTCGGCGCTACATGAGATAGCGCATTGGTGTATTGCTGGGAGCAGGCGCAGAGAACTATTCGATTATGGTTATTGGTATGAACCTGATGGCCGTAACGCCGAACAACAAGCGGTGTTTGAGCAGGTGGAGCGCAAGCCGCAAGCTTTAGAGTGGCTATTTTCGTTGTGTTGTGGGGTGCCGTTTCAGGTGAGCGTCGATAATTTGAGCGGTATCGAGGTCGATCGTGCTGCATTTACTGAGGCTGTGCGGCAGCAATTACAGGCCTATGTACAGCATGGACTGCCGCCGCGCGCGCGACAGTTTGCTATGGCATTGGCGTATTTTTATCAGCAACCGTGGCCGGCCACAGTACCCGGAAGTCTGTTAGCTACTCACCAGGACAATGCCCTATGCGCGCCTTTCGACTTGGTTTGATTATCAACCCCTATGCTGGTTTAGGCGGCAGTGTGGCGTTGAAAGGCAGTGATGGCAGCGACACCGCCGCCCGTGCGTTGGCGCTTGGTGCACAGCCGATGGCGGCAATTCGGGTCCACCAAGCGTTGCAGCAACTAGTGACATTTCGTGACCAACTCGTGCTGATCACTGGTGCTGGTGAACTTGGTGAGAGTGCTGCGCGTGCTGCAGGTTTCACCGTTGAGGTGGTCTATCAAGCCACACAGCACCCCACCAGTGCTGAAGATAGTCGTGCTTTAGCGCAGCAATTAGTTGCGGCTAACGTTGACCTGTTGGTCTTTGCCGGTGGTGATGGGACTGCTCGCGATGTTGCGGCGGTTGTCCCTGAGCAACAATTAGTGCTCGGTATTCCAGCAGGGGTAAAAATTCATTCTGGAGTCTACGCGATTAGCCCGACTGCAGCGGGCAAGGTAATTGCCGAGCTGATTAGCGGGCGGTTGACCTCGGTGTTGCGCGCCGATGTAATGGATATTGATGAACAAGCCTTTCGTGCCGGCACAGTTCGTGCACGTCGCTATGGTGAAATGCTGGTACCGGCTGAACTGCGCTACGTGCAAGCGGTGAAAATGGGTGGCAAAGAAAGCGATGAATTGGTGTTACATGATATTGCTGCCGAGGTCATTGAATCGATGCAAGCGGATCATTTGTATGTCATGGGCTCAGGCTCTACGGTTGCCTTTATTATGGCGGAGTTAGGCCTACCCAATACCTTGTTGGGCGTTGATGTGGTGCTTAATGGCGCGGTTATTGCCGCTGATGTCACCGCGGCTGAACTACTCCAATTAATTGAGCAACGGCAGTTACCCACGCACTTAATTGTGACCGTGATTGGTGGTCAAGGGCATATTTTTGGTCGTGGTAATCAACAATTAAGCCCAGCGGTTATTCGTACTATTGGGGCCGACAATATTCGTGTGGTAGCCAGCAAAAGCAAGCTGCAACAGCTCAATCATAGGCCGCTGTTAGTGGATACCGGTGACCCAGCATTGGATGATGCTTTAGCCGGTGTGATTCGAGTTACCACCGGATATCGCGATGAGGTGCTGGTGCGGGTGGGCAGCGACTAACTAGCCAACGGACTAGTATTGGGCGCGCGGTAAATGGACGACGATACCATCAAGTTCGGCGGTCATTTCAAGCTGACAGCTCAAGCGGCTGTTTTGTTGTGGGTCTATCACTATATCAAGCATATCCATTTCGTGTTCACTAGCTGGAGACACTTTATCTTGCCACGCTGGATCAACATAACAGTGGCAGGTCGCACAGGACATGACGCCGCCGCACTCGCCTAAAATGCCGTCAATCATATTATTTACCGCACCGTCCATCAGATTTTGGCCGATTTCTAGTTCCGCTTCAAATTGATTGCCGTTGGCATCGATATAAATAGCTGTTGGCATAGCAGACTCCGTCAAGTGGTTGGTTATGCTCTATAAGCTAGCATTCTAGCACAGATTTGCGCGGCAAAAATTCGGATATCACGGTATACTGCGGCAATCTATGAATTGATCAATCGAGTTGGAACAGGGCCGATGACACTTGCAACGAATCGTGAATTTTTTGTCTCTTGGGAAGAACTTCATCGCGCCACGCGGGAGCTGGCAGCACGCCAATTACCAGCGACGCAATGGCGCGGCATTATTGCAGTAAGCCGCGGTGGCTTGGTGCCCGCAGCCATTGTGGCACGCGAGTTGAATTTGCGCTTGGTGGAAAGCGTGTGTGTGAGTTCGTACGACCATACCAGTCAACGTGAACACGTGAGTTTACTCAAAGATGTCAGCTGCAGTGCTGATGGAGAGGGTTTTTTGGTCGTTGATGACTTGGTCGACACCGGCAACACGTTGAAATTTTTGCGCCAACGACTGCCGAAAGCCAAATTTATTACGGTGTATGCCAAACCTGCCGGAATGCCGCTGGTCGACGATTTTGCCGCCGACCTAGACCAACAGACCTGGATTCATTTTCCGTGGGATATGCGCTTGCATTATGTCGCACCGTTGGTTGGTGACGAATAACCAAGGCAGTCACAGCACGCCTAGGCGTGCTGTTGCAAAAACGCTAAGACTGCATCGACGGCCAGTAATTGTTTGTCACCACTGCGGCGATTTTTGTATTCCACCTGAGCATTGTCAATATTGCGCTCACCAATAACGATATGATGCGGAATACCGATCAATTCCATATCAGCAAACATCACGCCTGGACGCTCTTTACGGTCATCAAAAAGTACCTCAATGCCGGCAGCCTTTAGTTGTGCGTACAATTGTTCAGCCAGCTCTTGCACACGCACCGACTTGTGCATGTTCATTGGCACGATAGCGACCTGAAACGGCGCTAACGCATTGCTCCAAACAATACCGTATTGGTCATGGTTTTGCTCAATAGCGGCAGCAACAATACGGGTAATACCAATACCATAGCAGCCCATCATCAGGGTTTCGTGTTTACCCGCTTCGGTCAGCACGCCCACTTTCATCGCGTCGGAATATTTTTTGCCCAACTGGAAAATATGACCGACTTCAATGCCGCGTTTGAT
>DIVC01000060.1:0-17604 GCA_002423905.1 Idiomarina sp. UBA6142 | reverse complement strand
CAATCGGACCAAGTGAACCCGGGCCTGCGCCAATAGCAGCGCGAATGGCTTCATCGCTGGCAAATTGTAGCGGGCTCGCCACTAATGGGTGTTTGGCAGCTTTAATTTCGTTCAGCTCATGATCGCCGCGCACTAACAAGGCGACCAGCTGGCCGGCTTCAGCCCCATGCACGATCAAGGTTTTTAGTGTTTGTTCAATAGGCAGTTGGAACTGCTGAACCAACGCGGCGATGGTTTTGGCCTCAGGGGTTGCTACTTTTTCCAGCGCCTTGCTGGCGGCAGCACGACTATGTTGTGGTGCCACTGCTTCAGCCATTTCAATATTGGCGGCGTAGTCTGAGCTGTCGGAGAAGGCGATGTCGTCTTCACCGGAAGCGGCTAACACATGGAATTCATGGGAAAAGCTACCACCAATCGAGCCGGTATCGGCTAACACTGGCCGGAAATCTAAGCCTAAGCGCTCGAAGATACGGCAATAGGCACCATGCATAGCATCATAGGTCGCTTGCAGACTGGCTTGGTCAAGGTGAAACGAGTAGGCGTCTTTCATGATGAACTCACGCGAGCGCATCACCCCGAAGCGCGGCCGAATCTCATCACGGAATTTGGTTTGAATTTGATACAGGCTCAAGGGTAGCTGCTTATAGCTGCTGATTTCCTTACGCGCTAATTCAGAAATCACTTCTTCGTGGGTGGGGCCTAGCACGAAGTCGCGCATATTGCGGTCGTGCAAGCGCAGCAGCTCTGGACCGTAGTCGTCCCAACGGCCTGATTCCATCCATAAATCAGCGGGCTGTACCATTGGCATAAGCACTTCTAAGGCGCCAATAGCGTCCATTTCTTCGCGTACCACCTGTTCTACTTTACGCAGCACCCGCAAGCCGGTTGGGGTCCAGGTATATAAGCCTGCGGCAACTTTACGGATCATGCCAGCGCGTAGCATCAATTGATGACTGATGACTTCAGCATCAGCAGGGGTTTCTTTCAGGGTGCCTAATAAATAGTGGCTGGTACGCATGGGGTTCCATTCTCCAAACTATGATGAACGCTGATTCTATCAGCAGCGGGCGCTGGTCAAAAGTCTTTACTGATCTGAATCACATGATTTTCAGCACCTATGACCTGCCATTTGATATTCAGATCGTACAGGCTCATACCGTAGACTTTGTCTTGGTGGGCGGCCTTTTTGTAGGCCGGCCGTGGATCTTGATCCAACACTTGGCTAATCAGCAGACGTAAGTCAGGGTAATCGCCTTGTAGCTGCTGTAATTGCTGTTCGGCCGCCGTCTGAAAGATGGTGGTAAGTGCGCTGTGTGGGCGGGCATCGGCAAAACCACCGCGGGCTCCAGCAATGTTCTCGGCATAGGGCAGGTACGGTTTAATATCAATAACTGGTGTACCATTGACCCAATCAGCACCCCGCACCCGAATAATCACTCCATGCTCATTGGCTTGCACCGATTCCAACGCCACCACGCTCATACCAATGCCATTGGGTCGATAGGTCGCACGGGTGGCAAACACTCCTTTGCGGGTATTGCCACCTAGCCGCGGCGGGCGAACCAGTGGCTGCCAGCCAGCGGCGACGGTTTCATGAAAGATAAATAGCACCCAAATATGACTAAACTCAGTTAAGCCACGCACACTATCGGGGTGCGCATAATCAGGGTGTAAATGAATCTCGGCCCGAGCCGCGGTGACCAACCCGGGCTGGCGTGGCACGGCAAATTTTTGCTGATAGGGTGAGTGGATCACACCAATCGGTTCAATGCTAAAAGTCATCGGATTACCACCACTGAGGAATTGGTGAATTTCAGCATATTTTGGCGAAGTTAGCGATAGTCATTCTGTGCAATGCCGCCAACAATCCCGAAGCCATAAGAACTATTATTATTAAAAACAAACAGTTAATTAAGTTGGCATAGCAATTGCTTAAGCGCTAGTAAGAAACGATTTCTAAACTTTTAGCTTAACCTGAATGAGAAGGACTGATTATGAACCGCTCAACAACTGTTTGGACCGCTGCCATAGCATTAATTGCCGCGGTTACTCTGTTCAGCATGTCGCAGCAAGTCACCGCTGCAGATGCCGATAAATATGTACAAGGGAGCTATGAGGTGACGGCACAAACTGAGGTAAAAATTAGTTTTGGTGTTGGCTCACTTCAGCTCAGCCATCACGATGGTGATAAAGTTGAGGTAGAAATTAAGGCAACCGCCAGTGATGGTGGGTTTTGGCGCAGTAAAGGTGATGTCAGCCGGGTAGAACTGAAGGCCACACAAAAAGGTCATTGGTTAGAGCTTGTAGTGCCTGAGCAAGACAATGTTCAATTGGAATGGCAGGTCAAATTACCGCGGGTTAGTAGCCTTGACGTTGAACTCGGTATCGGTGAAATCAAAGGCAAGATAGCTAGTACTGATTTAGCCATTGATCTCGGTATTGGCGATGTCAAATTAACTCTGATGGGTGATGTAAAGTCAATTAATATGGACGTTGGTGTCGGTGATACCAAAATTACTGGAGCTCGCCATAGTTCCAGCGAACGGGCAATTGTTACCTCGTCGAGCTCAGCCCAAGGCAATGGTCAAGCACGGATCAATGTAGATGCCGGTATTGGTGATGTGCATATTATTATTGAAGACTAGTGGTGCGCTGTCGTTCAGCGACTAGGCACAAAAAAAGCCCCGCAACTTTAGCGGGGCTTTTAAAGTAGATAAAGAATTAAATTTCGAAGTCGTTCAACTCTTTGCCTGTGGCAATTGCTTGCGCTAATACTTTCGGCATGCGGCCTTGACCAGTCCAGGTAACGCGTTGGCCATTGCTATCAACGATGGCAAATTTAGCTGGCTTTGGCGCGCGTTTGGTTTTTACTTTCGCAGCAGCAGGAACGTTGCTACCGAATAAGTCTGCTTCGGTGATATCAGCAGCGGCCATAGCGCGGCGTAATTCTTCAATTTTGGCTAATTTCGCAGCTTGTGCTTGTAACTCTGCCGCTTCTTCATGCTCACGGTCAGTAATTACTTTGGCTAATTTCTCCGCAACATCATGCAATTGAGAAACGGTAAGATCCTTTGTCGCAGCTTTCAAACGTCGTCCGTGAGTGAGAATATCTAAGAATTCGCTCATGTGATTATTTCCAATTCAGTTAATTAGTGAATGTATTAAATAGAAAAGCTTCGCCGACGACAATCTTATTTTTTCGTCGGCTATATCTTACATTTAAATAGCGCTAATTAAAAATAGTTTACATATTTGGATAATTCGGACCACCGCTACCTTCTGGTGTCACCCAGGTTATATTTTGTGACGGATCTTTAATATCGCAGGTTTTACAATGAATACAATTCTGAGCATTTATTTTAAATTTTTGTTGACCGTCTACATCAATAATTTCATAAACGCCGGCAGGGCAATAACGCTGGGCTGGTTCCGCATATTTAGGTAAGTTTACCGTTAACGGAAGCGCGGAATCAGTTAATTGTAAATGGCAGGGTTGTTCTTCTTCATGATTGGTATTCGATAAATAAACCGATGAGAGACGGTCAAAAGTCAATTTATTATCTGGTTTTGGATAATTAATTTCTGCGTAGTCTTTAGCAAGCCCCATAGATTTAAAATCAGGGGTTTCATCTTTAAAATTAAAGGGTAATTTTCCAGCAAAAAAGTTTTGGTCAAGGGTATTATAAGCACCGCCCAACCATGTTCCTAATTTATGAATAACCGGACCAAAGTTGCGTGAACGATATAATTCATCGAATAGCCATGAGTCACGGAAGCGTTGTTCAAAGTCGGTCTCGACTGGAGCATTTTCTTGCGTTAATGCAGCCACAATGGCTTCGGCTGCGAGCATACCTGATTTCATTGCGGTATGATTGCCTTTAATTTTAGCGAAGTTCAGGGTGCCGGCGTTACAGCCGACCAAAATAGCACCGGGCATACTCATTTTCGGTAACGAATGAAAACCGCCTTTAGCTATTGCACGGGCGCCGTAGCTGACCCGTTTGCCACCATTCAACACCGCCGCAATAGTCGGATGCGTCTTATAGCGCTGAAACTCAGCAAATGGGTTTAAATGCGGATTGTGATAGTTCAAGTCGACGATTAAACCAACGTATACCTGACCGTTCTCGGCATGGTACAAGTAACCGCCACCGGTTGCATCGTTCAATGGCCAGCCGGTGCTATGCACGACTAGACCCGGTTGGTGCTGTTCGGCTGGCACATCCCAAATCTCTTTGAAGCCAATGGCATAGTGTTGTGGCGAACGGCCTTGGTCGAGTTTAAATTCAGTCGTTAAGCGTTTGCCTAAATGGCCGCGACAACCTTCGGCGAAAATAGTGTATTTACCGCGTAGCTCCATACCGGGTTCAAAGCTATCTTTTGCTTGACCATCGCGGTCGAGACCCATATCGCCGGTAATGATCCCTTGTACGCGACCATCTTCAATAATGACTTCCGCCGCCGCAAAACCGGGAAATATTTCCACCCCTAGGGCTTCGGCTTGCTCGGCCAACCAGCGGCACAGGTTGCCCATACTAGTAATATAGTTGCCTTGATTGTGGAAGGTCTTGGGCACCATAAAATTTGGCAATTTGGTGGCTTTTTCAGCGCTGTTGAAATAATAAATCTGATCCTTGCTAACGGGCGTGGTTAACGGTGCGCCGCGCTCTTGCCAATCAGCAAATAACTCAGTGAGAGCGCGCGTTTCAAACACCGCTCCAGAAAGAATATGGGCACCAACTTCGGAGCCTTTTTCAACCACACAAATGGTCAATTCGAGTTGCTGCTGTTGTGCCAATTGCGCCAATCTACAGGCACTGGCGAGGCCAGCGGGGCCAGCCCCAACGATGACGACATCAAATTCCATACTTTCACGTTGCATTGGCTTCTCCAGATGTTGCATGATCGGTCAAGATTGCTGTGAGTTGCGCGGCGGTTAACGGCCGATAAAGCCAATAGCCTTGGGCTAATGGGCAATCTCGTTGCAATAAAAAGTCTACTTGCTGCTGATTTTCTACACCGACAGCAATTGTGGTTACATTCGTGTGGCGTAATAAAGTTATCATACTGTCAACTACGTGGTTTTTCACCCGATCGGTAGGAACATCTTGCAACAAGGCACGGTTAATTTTTACCACATGAGGAGTACAGTACTGCATTGCGGTTAAAGTATTTTGGTTTATACCACAACTGTCAATGCCCAAACGAATACCGATATCTTTAAGGCGTTTCAAGGTTTGTCGTTGTGGTTCACAAAGTGGCATGTAAATAGGTTCGTTTAATTCAATTTGTAATCGGGCAGGGGCCACTTGATAGCGTTTTAAGTAATCACGCATTAACTCAGCTAAAGCTGGAATGGCTAATTGTCGTGAGGATAAATTAATGGCGACAAAAAACGTATCATCGACGAGGTCTTGCCATTGGCTAATTTGCTGAATCGTGGTTTTTAGTAGCTTTTCGGTCAGCGGTAAAATAAGTCCAGTTTGCTCCATCAACGGTAAGAATTGTTCAGGCTGTAGGAGTGATTCATCAAACTGTCGAATGCGTAATAGACTTTCAACACCGTGAATGACGCGATTGCGCAATTCTACAATAGGTTGAAAATGGATTTCTAACCGCTCTGCTTCAAGCGCTCGGCGTATTTCGAGTACCATATTGAGGCGTTGTTGATGGGCTAAATGCTGGTTTGGGCTGTATTGCGCAATACCAAAAAATCCTTGCTGACGGGCAAGGTTGAGCGCGCTATCAGCATGCTGCAAGAGTGTTTCAGCATCGAAATTTGCATCAGTGGCAAAGGCAATACCAATAGATGCGGAACAATAGATTTCATGACCTTGCACAAAGATCTGTTTTTGCATGTCAGCGAGGACTTGATCAGCCAATTGCCGTGCCTGAGTTTCATCGGTCGCAATCGTACTCATCAGCACAAATTCATCGCCACCGATGCGTGCTACCCATTGCTCACTGCTGATGTATTTACGCAAACGAATAGCAATACGCTTGAGCACGTCATCGCCAATAGGGTGACCGAGAGCATAATTAACATCACGGAACTGGTCGACATTAATTTGTAAGACGCCAACATCTTGTTGATGCGGCGCCCGCTGCGCCAATATCTCCTGCAAAATGTGTTGCAAGCCATTGCGGTTATGTAGTTCAGTTAAGCTATCGTGATTGGATAAAAAACTCAGCCGTTGCTCGGTCTCTTGTGCTTGCTGCAGATAGAGATCATTGCTAGCTAACTGCTGTTGTAGCGCCATGCGCTGGTGTCGATGGCGCTGTACCAGAGCGACCATCATCATCGCGATGAATGTGATTGCTAAGCCACTCCAAGGTAACACTGGTTTACTGACACTTTGCATCGCATCCAGCCGCTCACTGGTAGGCCAGAGTTGCAATTGCCACTGCTTACCAAATACCTGGAGTTGTTGCTCAACTTGCCACCGCTCGCGTAGCAGATTGCTCCCAGCAAAGCGGTATATCAAGTCGGTGTTGCTAATAACTTCAAGTTGATAGCCCTCGTTGATCTGGTCGCGAATAATGCTTTCGAAGAATTGATCGACGGCTAGTATCATGACTAAGTAGCTTGGCTGTTGCGGCTGATCCACTGTGGTAATAATAAGACTATCGGTGGTTACTGCCGAGAGGTTACCAGCCGCCAAAATAAGCGGATGCTGCAGTGCTTTACCCTGCAACTGCTGTTGCAGTTGTGGCTGATGTTGATGCGCTACAAAGCCAGTATCGGCACTGATGTTACTGGTAAAGCTGAGGTGAAATTCGCTATCAAGTAGGGCGACATGGCGTATTGCCGGATAATAGAGCTGCACCACGTCGAGACTCTTGGTTAAACGCTCAATGGTGTTGATAGACGGTTGTTCTAATTCGCGAGCAAGCCATTCAGTGGCAAAAACATAGTGCATCAGCTGCTGCCGAAATTGGTTTTCCATCATTTTCAAATCATGCTGCGTCTGCTGTTTGATCTGACGTTGTTCCAGGTGTCCCAATAGGCTGCTGGCAAACCAGGTGAGCAACGCACCGGCCAGGGCAATAACACTAATCAGACGATAGCGCTTGAGGGCTTGTTGCATGCCGAACTCCTTACGCTCATTGGGCTAACTCAGGCCGGTTGCGGAACAGTTCAAGGGCCATCGGGTTGGCCAAAGCATCGGTATTTTTAACCACTTCACCGTGAATGACTTGGCGCACCGCAAGTTCGACAATCTTTCCGCTGATGGTGCGCGGAATATCGTGCACTTGGGCAATAACCGCCGGCACATGGCGCGGGGTGGTATTACTTCGAATGACCTGGCGAATTTGCTGTTGTAGGTCGGCATCAAGAATAACACCATCACGAAGGCGGACAAACAGCACCACGCGCTCATCATCTTGCCATTGTTGGCCAACGGCAATGCTTTCCAGTACCGCATCAATCTTTTCCACCTGGCGGTAAATTTCTGCGGTGCCAATACGCACACCACCGGGGTTCAGCACCGCATCGGAGCGTCCGTAAATAATCACGCCTTGTTGCGCCGTGATCTCAGCGTAATCACCATGCGCCCAGGTGTTGTCGAAGCGGGCGAAATAAGCGCTAAAATAGCGGCTGCCGTCGTTGTCATGCCAAAATCCGAGCGGCATGCAGGGGAAGCTATTGGCACAGACTAGTTCGCCCTTTTCAGCAAAAATTGCCTGCCCCTTATCGTTGTAAACTTGCACATCAAGGCCGAGGCCACGGCATTGCAGTTGGCCGCGATAGACTGGCAGCATGGGGTTGCCTAGGGCAAAGCAGGAAATGATGTCGGTGCCGCCAGAAATCGAGGAGAGACACAGATTAGTTTTGATATCGCGATAGACGTAGTCAAAACTCTCGGGGGCCAACACCGAACCGGTGGTTAGAATACTACGCAGATTGCTCAAGTTGTGGCTTTCTCGCGGCTTCACACCTGCCTTCTCCAGCGCAGATAAGTATTTGGCACTGGTACCAAATACACTAATGCGTTCGTGTTCAGCAATATCCCACAGGACTTCCGGCTTGGGCGCAAACGGCGAGCCATCGAATAGCACCAAGGTCGCACCTTGGGCCAGACCAGATACCAGCCAGTTCCACATCATCCAGCCACAGGTGGTGAAATAAAACAGCACATCGTCACGGTCGAGATCAGTATGCAGGGCGTGTTCTTTGAGGTGCTGTAACAGCGTGCCACCGGCACCATGGACAATGCATTTCGGTACGCCGGTGGTCCCCGAGCTAAACATGATGTACAGCGGGCTATTAAACGGCAGTTGGGCAAATTCTAGCTGACTGGTGCTGCGGTCGAGAAATTGTTCCCACTCGACGGCATTGTGCACCCGGTGCTCACGGCGACTAAAGCGCACCAGCACAGTGGCAGAGAGGCTGGGTAATTGCGCTTGAATAGCGTTTACTTTATCACTGATGTCGAGCACTTTACCGTTGTAAAAGTAGCCTTCTACGGTGATAAACAGCTTAGGCTCAATCTGACCGAAGCGGTCGAGTACCCCTTGTACGCCAAAATCCGGTGAACAGGATGACCAAATAGCCCCAATACTGGTAGCGGCTAACATCGCGATAATGGTTTCAATACAGTTAGGCAGCATCGCCGCGACTCGGTCACCACTGACGACCCCGAGCGTGCGCATGGCTTGGGCGCAGGCGGCAACTTCGCTATACAGTTCAGCATAAGTGAGCTGCTGGCGACTGCCATCTTCACCGCGGAAGATCAGTGCCAAACGGTCATCGCGGTAGCGTAATAAGTTTTCGGCAAAATTGAGTCGGCTATCGGCAAACCATTGTGCGCCTGGGATTAACTCAGGGCTCTTGACGATGCAGTCGCCGCGCTGGCCGATAACCTCGAAGTAATTCCAAATATGGTGCCAGAAGCGGTCACTGTGCGCGACTGACCAGCTATGTAAGTGCTGATAGTCGGTTAGCTGTTGCTGCTCATGGTTATTGATGTAGCGCATGAAGTGGTACATGCGGGTACGCTGTATGGCTGCAGGAGACGGTTGCCAGAGTGGGCTCATGGTCATTATCATTGCTTCCGTTTGGCTAATTCAGCTAAGGCCACGTTCGAGCGGGGACCATGCTCAAGATAGTCACAAATTGCTGCACCGGCACTGACTACGGCGGTTAAATTTACCCCGGTATGAATACCCATACCTTGTAACAGGTACAGGACATCTTCGGTGGCCACGTTGCCACTGGCACCTTTGGCATAGGGGCAGCCACCAAGGCCGGCCACAGCGCTATCGATGGTGCTTACTCCCATCGGCAGGCAGGCGGCAATATTGGCCAGCGCTTGGCCATAGGTATTATGAAAATGTAGTGCTAATTGGTTGATCGGCACCTGCTCAGCGACTGCGCCTAGCATGCGCTGGGCTTGCAGAGGGGTGCCGACACCAATGGTGTCGCCCAGCGATATTTCGTAGCAGCCCATGGCGGCTAACTGCGCCGCCACTTCAGTCACCTGCTGTGGCTGCACTTCACCTTGATAAGGGCAGCCTAAGACACAGCTGACGTAACCGCGAATGCGTATATTACGGGCTCGCGCCGCCGCGATGACTGGCGCGAAGCGGTCAAAGCTTTCGGCAATACTGCAGTTGATGTTTTTTTGACTAAAGGCTTCCGAGGCGGCAGCAAAGATCGCCACCTCGTCAGCACCGGCCGCCATGGCGGCTTCAAAACCCTGTAAGTTCGGTGCCAGAGCCGCGTAAATCACCCCGGGTTGGCGCTGAATGCCGGCAAATACATCAGCACTGTCGGCCATCTGCGGCACCCATTTAGGGCTCACAAAGGCACCGGTTTCAAGGTAACTCAAGCCAGCAGCGGCGAGCGCTTCCACCAAGGCTATTTTAGCCGCAGTGGGCACCTTGGTTTCATTTTGTAGGCCATCGCGGGGGCCAACTTCAACAATTTTAACCTGCTCTGGCAATGCCATTGTCATTGTTCCTTTGTTAGCAGACTAGTCGGCAGCGCTAATACGCACCAGTTCGGCACCATCGCTGACCAACTCGCCGCTTTGATAAAAAATGTGCTCCACCGTGCCGGCATGACTGGCGCGGATAGTGTATTCCATTTTCATGGCCTCCATCACCAGCAGCGATTGCCCTGCGGTGACGGTCTCGCCACTCGCAACGAGCACCGCGACCACGGTGCCATTCATCGGCGCGACCATACCGCCGCTGGCTTGTTCATGTTGCAGTTCCACCAGCACATCATAGCGTTGGAAGCGAATACTGGCAGCTTCGGTCATCACCGTCAGGTAGCCATCAGCGTGCATGACATGAGCAACGAAGCTCTGCGCATCGCATTGAATGCGCCAGCGGTCCTGTTGCCAGCTGGCCTGCCACACCCGTTGATCGGGTAGCCGTTGCCAGCCATTACTATGGGCGGTTAGGGTCACCGCATAAGGTTCGCCATCACGCTGCAGGGTGAGGCTAAACTGGGCCGGTTGATTGAGTTGCAAGCCAGGATTGGCAAACCATGCGTGCTGGTGCTGCTGGCTTTGCACTAATTCAACCACGGCGGCGATGGTGGCGTAATCATCCTCCAGTGCACTGGTATCGGCAAAGAGATCCTGTTCATGGCGCTCAATAAAACGGGTACTCAATTCGGCGCGCTGAAATTGTGGATGCTTGGCGATACTGCGTAAAAAATCCACGTTGGTGCGCACCCCAGCGACACGAAAATCATTGAGGGCGGTGACTAAGCGGCGCAATGCTTCGGTGCGGGTGCTGCCCCAGACGATAAGTTTGGCGATCATTGGGTCGTAATAGGCGCTGACTTCATCGCCCTCAATCACGCCGCTATCGATACGCACGTGCGCGGATGTTGCGGGGGTGCGTAATACCGTTAATGGCCCAGTACTTGGCAAAAATTCGTTGGCTGGATCTTCGGCATAAATTCGTGCTTCAAAGGCATGACCCTGCAGCTGAATTTGTCCTTGGGTCAAGGGCAACGGCTCGCCGCTGGCGACTAGCAATTGCCATTGCACCAAATCTTGACCAGTGATGAGCTCGGTGACCGGATGCTCGACCTGTAAGCGGGTGTTCATCTCCATGAAATAGAACTTGCTGTCAGTATCAAGCAGAAATTCTACCGTCCCAGCGCCTTCATAATTGATTGCTTGGGCGGCGCGCACAGCAGCTTCACCCATAGCTTTACGGGTAAACGCACTTAACGCCGGCGCGGGTGCCTCTTCAATCACTTTTTGGTGGCGGCGTTGTACCGAGCAATCGCGTTCTGATAGGTACACGGCATTGCCATGTTGATCGCAAAACACCTGAATTTCGACATGGCGTGGGTTGCCCAAGTACTTTTCTAACAGCATTTTATCGTTGCCAAAGCCCGCTTGTGCTTCGCGTTTAGCCGATTGCAGCGCTGGCTCAAACTCAGCGCTGTGGTTGACCACGCGCATGCCTTTACCACCGCCGCCGTAGGCCGCTTTTAATAACACCGGAAAACCAATCTTCTCGGCTTCGGCACGCAGGGTGGCTGGGTCTTGGTCGTCACCATGATAGCCGGGTACTAACGGTACTTCGGCTTCACTCATGATGGCTTTGGCGGCACTTTTTGAGCCCATGGCGGCAATTGCACTAAGCGGTGGGCCAACGAAAATCACGTTGTTTTTGGCACAGGCTTCGGCGAAGTGTTCGTTCTCTGATAAGAACCCATAGCCGGGATGAATGGCGTCGGCACCGGTACTTTTGGCTGCCGCGATTATTTTTTCGATGACCAAATAGCTGTCGCTACTGGGTGCTGGACCAATATAAACGCTTTCGTCGGCGAGCTTTACGTGCTGCGCGTTAGCATCGGCGGCAGAATAGACTGCCACGGTGCGAATTCCCATTTGTCGCGCCGTACGGATGATTCGACAGGCAATTTCACCACGGTTGGCAATCAGCAATTTTTGCAACATGAGTTATCCTTTTATCCAAGCAGGCGTGCGTTTTTCAAGGAACGCCGTTAAACCTTCTTGGCCCTCGGCCGACACCCGGATCTGAGCTATTTCGGTCACAGTATGTTGGCGCGTAGCATCGTTCAGTGGTTGTTGGTCAATGGCCAAGGCTAAGCGCTTGGCGGCTTTAACGGCTGCTGGGCTGTTGGCGACTAGCAGTTGTTGCAGTTGCTCGAGGCGACCATCAAGATCAGCGGTTAATTCGTGCACCAAGCCTATGGCCAGTGCAGTTTCCGCACTAAACCGTTCGGCACTGAGCATGTACCGGCGGGCTTGGCGATGACCCATGGCTCGCATCACATAGGGGCTGATCACGGCAGGAATTAAGCCGATTTTCACTTCGCTCAAACAAAAACTAGCACTGGCTTCAGCCAGCACAATGTCACAACAGGCCAACAGACCTACGGCACCCCCGAAGGCTGCACCACGAACTAGGGCGATGGTCGGTTGGGGCAATTCATCAAGGCGTTGCATCAACAGTGACAACTGCGCGGCATCGGCACAGTTGTCAGCATAGTTTTTGCTGGCCATAGCACGCATCCACGCTAAGTCAGCGCCGGCGGAGAAATTTTTGCCGTTGCTGGCGAGCACTAGCAGCCGTATCTCGGCATGGTTAGCGACAACATCGAGCGCATCAAGCAGCTCGGTAATCATGCGATCGTCAAAGGCATTATGTACGTCAGGCCGATTCAAGGTCAGTCGGGCGAGGTTAGCCTCGATATGTAATGCGATATAGGCATACGACATGGCGAACTCCTTACATGCGGAACACGCCAAAGCGTGTATCCGCGATGGGTGCGTTGTTGGCCGCAGCAAGGCTTAACGCCAGCACCGCGCGCGTCTGTGCTGGGTCAATGATGCCATCATCCCATAGCCGTGCCGAGGCATAGTAGGGGTGCCCTTGGCGTTCATACTGATCAACAATCGGCTGTTTCAGCGCCCGTTCTTGCTCAGCGCTCATGCTTTGCCCTTGGCGGGCGAGGTTGTCTTTGCTGACTTGCGCCATGACGCCAGCAGCTTGCTCGCCACCCATCACCGAGATGCGCGCATTCGGCCACATAAACATCAGGGTTGGATCGTAGGCACGGCCACACATGCCGTAGTTACCTGCACCATAGCTACCACCAATCAACACGGTAAATTTAGGCACTTGCGCGCAGCTCACCGCGGTCACCATTTTGGCGCCATGTTTGGCAATACCTTCGGCCTCGTATTTTTTGCCGACCATAAAGCCGGTGATATTTTGCAAGAACACTAGGGGGATCTTGCGTTGCGCACACAACTCAATGAAGTGGGCGCCTTTTTGCGCCGATTCAGAGAATAAAATACCGTTGTTGGCAACAATACCGACCGGATAGCCATGAATGCGGGCAAAGCCAGTCACCAAAGTAGCACCGTAGTTTTGCTTGAATTCATCGAGGTCTGAGTCATCCACAATACGGGCAATCACTTCACGCACATCGTAGGGCTTGCGTAAGTCGGTTCCGACAATGCCATAGAGTTCACTGGCCGGGTAATGGGGTGGTTTCACGGTGGTCGGTGTCAGCGGCAGAGCCGGCTGATAGTTCAGCCTTGATACCGCTCGGCGAGCCAGAGCTAAGGCATGATCATCGTTAAGCGCGTAATGGTCAGCAACCCCAGAAATCTTGGTGTGCACATCGGCGCCACCGAGCTCCTCAGCAGAAACTTCTTCACCGGTAGCAGCTTTTACCAGCGGCGGGCCGGCTAAGAAGATAGTGCCTTGCTCTTTCACAATGATACTCTCATCAGCCATGGCCGGTACATAGGCACCACCAGCAGTACACAAGCCCATCACCACGGCAATTTGCGGAATGCCTTTAGCGGACATGTTGGCTTGATTGAAAAAGATCCGGCCAAAATGATCACGATCGGGGAATACTTCATCTTGTTGCGGTAAGTTGGCACCACCAGAATCCACCAAATAGATGCAGGGGAGGTGGCAACGCTCGGCAATTTCTTGTGCGCGCAGGTGCTTCTTGACCGTCAGTGGGTAGTAGGTGCCACCTTTCACCGTGGCATCGTTGGCTACGATCATGCATTGCACCCCTTCTACGGTGCCAATTCCAGCCACCACGCCAGCAGCCGGAACGTAATCATCGTAACATTCCCAAGCGGCAAACTGACCGACTTCTAAGAATGCTGAACCCGGGTCGAGTAGCTTTTCAATACGCTGACGCGGCAATAACTTGCCCCGCGCTAAGTGGCGCTCTTGATACTTGGCACCGCCACCTTGTTTGATTTGCGCAACCTTGGCGTAGAGATCGTCGACCACCTTTTGCAGCGCCTGGTGATTGGCCTGAAAGGTTGGGTCTTTAGCATTAATCGTGCTAATAATTCGCGTCACGGTCAGGCTCCTGGTTAGGCTGATTCGTTGAACAGTTCACGACCAATCAGCATGCGGCGAATTTCTGAGGTGCCGGCACCAATTTCGTAAAGTTTGGCATCGCGTAACAAGCGTCCAGTTGGATACTCGTTAATATAACCGTTGCCGCCCAGTAACTGAATGGCGTCGAGCGCTAATTGCGTGGCTAATTCGGCGGCATATAAAATAGCCCCAGCGGCATCTTTGCGAGTAGTTTCACCGCGGTCACAGGATTGTGCGACAGCGTAAACATAGGCTCGAGCGGCATTGGTGCGAGTGTACATATCGGCTAATTTGCCTTGTACTAATTGGAACTCACCAATGGCTTTACCGAATTGTTTGCGATCATGGACATAAGGCACACACACGTCCAAACAGGCTTGCATGATCCCCAGCGAACCGGCTGCCAACACAGCACGTTCGTAATCCAGCCCACTCATTAACACTTCGACGCCATTGTCGAGCTCACCTAAGATATTTGCGGCGGGTACTTGGCAATCACGGAACACCAATTCACAGGTGTTAGAGCCGCGCATACCCAATTTATCGAGCTTTTGAGCGGTGCTAAAGCCAGCAAAATCTTTCTCAATGATAAAGGCGGTAATACCGCGTGAGTGTTTCGCCGGACTAGTTTTGGCATACACCACTAATACATCGGCATCAGGGCCATTGGTGATCCACATTTTGTTACCGTTTAGCACGTACACATCGCCTTGTTTATCGGCGCGTAATTTCATGCTAACTACGTCAGAACCGGCATTGGGCTCACTCATGGCCAAAGCGCCAACGTGCTCACCAGAGCATAGTTTGGGTAGGTATTTTTGTTTTTGTTGTTCATTACCATTGCGAGCAATCTGATTGACGCAGAGGTTGGAATGCGCGCCATAACTTAAACCGACTGAGGCCGAGGCACGACTAATTTCTTCCATGGCCACCACGTGCTCCAAGTAACCTAGACCAGAGCCGCCGTATTGTTCCGGTACGGTCATGCCCAGTAGACCTAATTCACCCATCTTGACCCACAAGTCAGCAGGAAACTCGTTACTATGATCAATGTCGGCGGCACGTGGAGCGATTTCTTCACGGGCAAAGGCGTTAACGCTATCGCGGATCATCTCGGCGGTTTCACCCAGACCAAAATTAAGTGAACTAAACTGCTGAATCATAGTTACTCCTGAACAATAGGTGGTTGATTGTTGTCGCTCGGCTTGGTGGCAGTGGCTTTGCTAGCTTCAATGTCGGCCAACTCATCGCGACAGCGATCTTCCAAGTTGCTGAGCTCAACCAATAACACTTTAATATCTTCAAGTTGTTGTTGCAGTGACAAGCGTTTGTCGGCGATTAGATCTAAAATGGTATAGAGCTGCCGCGCACTGCTGTTTTCGAGGTCATAAAGATCAAAGAGCCGCTTGGTTTCAGCTAACGAGAAGCCGAGCCGTTTACCGCGCAGGATCAACTTGAGGCGCACCCGATCTTTGTTGGTGTAAAGCCGTGTTTGTCCATGCCGAGCTGGCGCCAGCAGGCCTTGGTCTTCATAGAAGCGAATGCTGCGGGTGGTGATATCGAATTCCCGCGCTAAATCGCCGATACTGTAGGTTGTTTGTTTGTTCATTTGTGCTTGCAATGTGACTTGTGAGAGCGTTAAGCTTAATGCAAGTTGACGTTAACGTAAAGGTCAGAACGAGTGACCAAGCTGGCAAAGTTTTTAGGAGGTTGAGTGAGTTCATTTGATGCAGTCGTGATTGTTGCCGCAAAACGCACCCCAATGGGCGGTTTTCAAGGCAGTTTGGCACCATTATCAGCTCCCCAGTTAGGAGCGGCAGCGATTAAAGCCGCGTTGGCGCAAAGCGGTGTTGACGGCAGTGCGGTGTCGGAAGTGATCATGGGTAATGTGCTGCCTGCGGGTTTGGGCCAAGCCCCAGCGCGACAAGCGACGTTGCACGCCGGACTGCCGCGCAGCGCTGGAGCCACTACGATTAACAAAGTCTGTGGTTCGGGCTTAAAAGCGGTCATGTTGGGCTATGATTTGCTGCGTTCAGGCAGCGCTCGCGTAGTGGTTGCCGGTGGTATGGAAAGTATGTCGAACGCGCCGTATTTGCTGCCACAAGCACGCACTGGTATGCGCATGGGGCACGGCCAGGTGCTCGACCATATGATGCTGGACGGCTTAGAAGACGCCTACGAAGGTAAAGCCATGGGTTGTTATGCCCAAGCTACGGCGGATCAGTATGGTATAGGTCGTGAAGCGATGGACCAATTTGCGCTAACCTCGTTAAGCCGCGCCAAGGCGGCTATTGCCGAGGGTAAATTTCAAGCCGAGATTGAACCGCTTACCATCAGTAGCCGCAAAGGTGACATGGTGGTGAGTGATGATGAACAGCCAGGCAAAGCGATGCCGGAAAAGATTCCGGGCTTGCGCCCAGCGTTTGCCAAAGACGGCACCATTACCGCGGCCAACTCCAGCTCTATTTCGGATGGTGCTGCGGCGTTGGTATTGATGCGGGAAAGCGATGCTCGGGCACAAGGCTTAACCCCCTTGGCTCGTATTGTCGGTCATGCCACGCATTCACAAGCACCCGCTGAATTCACCGTGGCGCCAATTGGTGCCATGAACAAACTGTTAACGCAGCTTGGTTGGAGTTCGCAGCAGGTGGATTTGTGGGAAATCAACGAAGCCTTTGCCATGGTCACCATGTTAGCCATCCAACAGCTGCAACTGGACCACAACAAAGTGAATGTTCATGGCGGCGCTTGTGCATTGGGTCACCCTATCGGCGCCAGTGGTGCACGGTTGTTGGTGACCTTATTGTATGCATTACAACAACAGGGCAAACAGCGCGGCATCACCTCACTGTGTATCGGTGGTGGTGAAGCGGTGGCGTTAGCGGTAGAAATGCTTTAACGGCGGCTGGCGATGGCGATGGAGAGCAGCAAAATAGTGCTGCCAATCGCCAACCGCCACCAGTCTACCTGTTGGCCCCAAAAGCTGAAGTTTACCAGCAAGCCAGCAGGTATCAGCATGTTGTTCATGATCGCTAATTGCGCGGTATTGACGCGTTTACTGGCGAGGTTCCAGAGCAGGTAGCCAAAGCCGGATGCGGCAATGCCTAACCAAGCTAAAATCACCCACTGCAATACAGTAGTTGGGGTTTTACTGAAGTCAGCGAAGGCCAGCATAGCGAAGCTGCTTACTAGCGTAGCACCGGCAAAGAATAACGCAAAAATTGCCAGTTGCTGGCGTTCGCTACC
>DIVC01000111.1 GCA_002423905.1 Idiomarina sp. UBA6142 | reverse complement strand
GTGTTGCTTTGCGTGTAGCGTACTTCCGGGTCTTGCCCCAAGTTACCGATTAAAATGACTTTATTGATGCCACGACTGGCCATGCCGGTCTCCTTTATGCTTGCGTTTGAAACGGCTCTAGCTGAGCCGCAATGTGTTCTTCATTGTAATGGCTTTTGTGCACTTTTAAATAGGCGGTTTGCTCACTTTGCACCACCCGCACTTCTTCAACACCGTCAATGGTAGCCAACGCTTGCGCCAACGCTCGTGCTTGCTGATCATTGCGCAACGCCACACGATAACTTAAATCTTGCCACTGCGGTGGTGCGGTCATGCCAAAGCTAATGATGAACCAGCATAGTAGCAGCACCAAGCAAAAAATCCCAACGCCGACCAGACCGAAATATTGCTGGACCAGACCACCACTCACACCACCCACAAAGGCGCCAAAAAACTGTGCCGTGGCATAAATTCCGCTAGCGCCACCCTTACGTCCAGCGGGAGCGAAGCGCGTCAACGACGATGGCAAGGTCGCCTCGAGGAAGTTAAAACCAGCAAAAAATAGCACAATCGCGGCGACTAAATACGGCCAATGCGCCGGAATAAAGCCGATAATGACGATACCAACCGCCAGCAAAATAATCGCCAGTCGAAAATAAAACGGTTGCTGTTGTTTGCGCTCGGCTCGAATTAACAGCGGGACCATCAGTACAAATGACCCTAGCAACGCGGGTAAATACAACCAGGCATGCTCCGAGCTGGCTAAACCGCCGGCGACTAGCTGCATTGGCACCACCACAAAGAATGCGGTCAGAATGCAATGCAGCACAAATACCCCAACATTCAAGCGTGCTAGCTGTGGGTGACTGAGTAAGTTTTTCATCTCACCGCGCAACGGTACCACGTCGCCTTTACCGCTGCGGGCTTCGACCTTGGGCACGGCCAGCATAAACACCACAATACCCAGTAACGAGCTCACAGCAGTAAACAAAAATAGTCCGGATAGCCCAATGACGCTGCCCAGAAGTGGCCCCAACACCAATGCCAGCGCGAATGACAAGCCAATACACATACCAATCAGCGCCATCACCTTGGGCCGTTGCTGATCGCGGGTAATGTCTGCGGCTAGCGCTAATATCGCGGCAGCAATAGCTCCCATGCCTTGTAATGCGCGGCCAAATACCACGCCCATGAGGGTATCGGCATAGGCAGCCACCACACTACCCGCAGCAAAAACCAACAAGCCACCGATGATCACCGGGCGCCGCCCGATACGGTCTGACAGCATGCCCATAGGTATTTGCAGCAAGGCCTGGGTTAAGCCATATGCGCCAATGGCAAGACCAACTAAGAACGGCGTGTAATCAGGATAGGCTTGGCCGTAAATGGCGATCACCGGCATGATCAAAAACAGCCCCAGCATACGTATCCCAAACACCGCTGCTAGGGCGCCAGACGCGCGGCGTTCGAGTGGGGTAAGACGGTGATCAGAGCGGTTTACAGACATGAATCTCTCATTTCATCTTATTAATTAGCTTGGCGATTGTACCAGAAGCTGTCGCATGTGCGATAATGCTCGTTTCCTTTTATGCGATAGGCTTTCGCCTTCGGAGTACCAGCAATACCATGGATAAAATCGAAATTCGCGGCGCCCGCACCCACAATTTGAAAAACATCAATCTAACCATTCCACGTGACAAATTGATTGTCATCACCGGTTTGTCGGGCTCGGGCAAGTCCTCACTGGCGTTCGATACGCTCTATGCTGAAGGTCAACGCCGTTATGTTGAGTCGCTGTCGGCCTACGCACGGCAATTTTTATCGCTGATGGAAAAGCCCGATGTCGACAGCATTGAAGGGCTATCGCCGGCCATTTCGATTGAACAAAAATCCACCTCGCATAACCCTCGGTCGACCGTGGGTACTATTACCGAAATTTACGACTATTTGCGCTTGATGTTTGCCCGCGTTGGCGAACCGCGTTGCCCCACTCACGATGTCACGCTGGCGGCGCAAACCGTGTCACAAATGGTCGACCAAGTCATGGCCTTGCCCGAAGGCGAAAAGCTGATGATCTTGGCGCCGGTCATTCAAGAGCGCAAAGGCGAGCACAATAAGCTGCTTGAAAACCTTGCTGCGCAAGGCTTTATCCGCGCCCGTATTGACGGTGAAATATGCGATCTTAGCGATCCACCAAAACTAGAATTGCAGAAAAAGCACACTATAGAAGTGGTCATCGACCGTATTAAAGTGCGTGAAGGGCTTGAGTTACGCTTGGCCGAATCATTTGAGACCGCGCTTGAACTGAGCGGCGGCACGGTGGTGGTGGCGTCTATGGAAGAGCCTGCCAGCCGCGCTGAAATTATTTTCTCCGCTAACTTTGCCTGCCCGCATTGCGGCTACAGCATGCAAGAACTTGAGCCACGGTTGTTTTCATTCAATAACCCAGCCGGTGCCTGCCCCAGCTGTGATGGCCTCGGTATTGAGCAGTTTTTTGACCCGGCTAAAGTCATCACCAACGATGAGCTCAGCTTAACCGGTGGCGCGATTCGCGGCTGGGATAAACGTAATTTCTACTACTATCAAATGCTACAGGCGCTGGGCAAGCATTACGGCTTTGACCTCAACAAGCCATTCGCCAGCCTCAGCGATGCGCACAAGCAGGTAATTTTGTTTGGCAGCGATGGTGCGGATATTCAGTTTGTCTACTTGAATGACCGCGGCGACAAAGTGGTACGCAAACACCCGTTCGAAGGCATTATCGCCAACATGCAACGACGTTATCGCGAGACCGATTCACAAGCAGTGCGCGAAGAATTGGCGAAGTACCTAGCTGCGCAACCCTGCAAAAGCTGCGAAGGTACGCGCCTGCGCACCGAAGCACGGCATGTGTTTATCGGTCAAACCTCGCTCCCACACGTAGTAGAGAAATCTATTGGTGATGCCCTGATATTTTTTCAGCAACTGGAGCTGGAAGGACAGCGGGCCAAAATCGCGGAAAAAATCCTTAAAGAAATTAATGACCGCCTGGGCTTTTTGGTCAACGTGGGTCTGAATTATCTGAGCCTGTCACGCAGTGCCGAAACCCTCTCGGGCGGTGAAGCGCAGCGTATCCGTCTCGCCAGCCAAATTGGCGCCGGCTTAGTGGGGGTGATGTATGTACTGGATGAACCATCGATTGGTTTGCATCAACGCGACAACGAGCGTCTGCTGAAAACCTTGACGCACTTGCGTGACTTAGGCAACACCGTGATTGTAGTGGAGCACGACGAAGACGCCATTCGTGCTGCTGATCACATTATCGATATTGGCCCTGGTGCTGGCGTGCATGGCGGTCAAATTGTTGCCGAGGGTACCTACGAGCAAATTCTTGCCAGTGAGCACTCACTTACTGCTGACTACTTATCGGGTCGAAAAGCCATTGAAGTGCCTGCCAAACGCCACAAGCCGGGCAAAAAATGGCTGAAGCTGAGCGGTGCCACCGGCAATAACCTGAAGAACGTTGATTTAGAACTGCCTCTTGGCTTAATGAGTTGTGTGACCGGCGTGTCTGGTTCGGGCAAGTCCACCTTGGTCAATGATACGCTATTCCGTATCGCTCACCGCGAGCTGAATAAGGCAACCACCGGTGAACCGGCGCCATATCGAGCCATTGATGGGATGCAATATCTGGACAAAGTGGTGGATATTGACCAAAGCCCGATTGGCCGTACTCCGCGCTCTAACCCGGCTACCTACACCGGTATTTTCACGCCTATTCGTGAACTGTACGCGGGCACCGAAGAGGCCCGCTCACGGGGTTATAAAGTAGGTCGCTTCAGCTTCAACGTGCGCGGTGGTCGCTGCGAAGCCTGCCAAGGCGATGGCATGATCAAGGTCGAGATGCACTTTTTACCCGATGTGTACGTGCCCTGCGATATCTGTAAGGGCAAGCGCTACAACCGCGAAACCCTCGAGATCAAATACAAAGGTAAGAGCATTCACGAAGTGTTGGATATGACGGTCGAAGATGCCCATACGTTCTTCGCCCCAGTACCGGCCATTGCGCGCAAGTTACAAACCCTGATGGACGTCGGCTTGAGCTACATTCGCTTGGGTCAATCGGCCACCACGCTATCAGGTGGCGAAGCGCAGCGGGTCAAACTGTCACGTGAGCTATCCAAGCGCGATACCGGCAAAACCCTGTATATCTTGGATGAGCCCACCACCGGCTTGCACTTCCACGATATTCAGCAATTGCTGGTGGTGCTGCATCGCTTGCGTGACCATGGCAATACCATTGTCATCATTGAGCACAACCTCGACGTGATTAAAACTGCTGACTGGATTGTCGACTTAGGTCCAGAAGGTGGTTCTGGTGGCGGCGAGATTTTGGTTGCCGGCAGCCCTGAAGCGATCGTTGATTGCGAACGTTCACATACCGCACGCTTCTTGAAGCCGCTGCTTCAGAATTAACCATAAAAAAGGGGAGCCGAAGCTCCCCTTTGTCATTTTGTGTGTATCAATCAGC
>DIVC01000049.1:10890-24031 GCA_002423905.1 Idiomarina sp. UBA6142 | reverse complement strand
CGCTCAGGCGATTTTACGGCATGATTGAACGTTATGATTGGTTGCTGTTTGATGCTGACGATACGCTGTTCCATTTCGACGGCACGCTCGGCTTAACAGCGCTATTTAACAGCTTTCAAGCTGTATTTACGGCTGACGACTTCAGCCAATTTCAAGCCCTAAATAAACCGCTGTGGGATCAGTACGCGCAAGGGTTGGTGACCGCAGATGAAATACAAATTCGCCGCTTTGTGCCGTTGGCGGAGCGTTTTGGGGTGCCGCCGGAACAGTTGAATGAGCAATTTATTCGTGCCATGGCCGAACTGAGTGAGCCGCTGCCGGGGGCGGTGGAGTTGGTGCATGCACTGCATACTCGAGTGCAGCTCGGGATTATCACCAATGGCTTCACCGAGCTGCAAGACCGGCGTATGCGTCGGGTTGGTTTTGATCGGCATTTTGAGTTGTTGGTGATTTCTGAACAAGTAGGCGCAGCGAAGCCACATATCGATATTTTTGAACATGCTTTTGAGCGCATGCAGCGACCGCCCCGTGAACGTATTTTGATGGTCGGTGACAACCTAAGTACCGATGTGCAAGGCGGGCGTAATGCCGGCATTGATACCTGTTGGTTGAATCATTACGGCAAGCAGGCGCCGGTCGACTTGCAGCCCACCTTCGAGGTCGATAACTTACATCAATTGCATCAGTTATTACTGGGGACTCGTCATGGCTAAATGGCTACACGGCTTGCTGACGTTGCTGCTGGCGCCGCTGCTCATGTATCAAGGAAAAAGAGTACGGCGGGTGACGCCACGATTACCAGAAGCGCCGGGCGAGCGCCACGGCGAGGTAGGCACGGGCAAGCCGCTGCAGCTGCTTATCCTCGGTGATTCTGCCGCCGCTGGCGTTGGTATCGCCAGTCAACAGCAGGCCCTCAGCGGTTGCCTAGCGCAAGCTCTAGCGCCGCACTGGCAGGTTAAGTGGCAGTTGCTAGCGCAATCGAGTTTAACCACCGCCGCTATCACTAACCTGCTGGACCAGATACCGGCGCAAACCATTGATGTGGTTTTAGTGTCCTGTGGCGTTAATGACGTAACCCGAAGTACCTCCAGTACTGATTTTGCTGCGCATTTGCAGCAACTGCAGCAACGACTCGAGCAGCACTTCAAGAGCCGTTTGGTGATTTACACGGCGTTGCCGCCGATGCATAAATTTCCCGCGCTACCACAACCGTTACGCTGGTTTTTGGGCGCAAAAGCGCGGCGGTTGGACCAGGTCCTTCAGCATTTTGTTGCGCAGCAACCAAAGGCACGTTTACTGGCCTTGGATTTACCCTTTAGTCGCGATTTTATGGCCAGCGACGGCTTTCATCCATCGCATAAAGCCACACCACTGTGGGCGTTGGCGGCAACCAGCATTATTCAGCGCGAGCTAATCCCCCATGAGCGCTAAAGAACCGACCAATTGGCGCGGCCTATTCCGTAGCGCTGCGGTCTATTTGTTGCTGATGCTGGTGGTGATCGTGGCGGTCGATTGGTGGCGTAGCCGCGATATTCCTGCTGGTCAATTACCGCAGGTGCCACTTTACGCCCTGACTGGTGAAGCCTTTGATTTGCATGCTTTGAGCAGTGAGCGGCCATTGGTGGTTTATTTTTGGGCTACGTGGTGCCCCGTATGCCCGAGTGTGTCGCCCTCAATTGACTGGCTCGATGGCACCATACCGGTGGTGACTGTGGCATTGCGCTCCGGTACTGACGAGCAGCTGGGGCGCTACCTGCAGCAAAAAGGCTATGGCTTTACCACCATTCACGATAGTACCGGTCAGTTGGCTCAGCAGTGGGGCGTGCATATGACGCCGGCGGTGGCTATTGTCAAAAACGGTGAAATAGTCAGCTTCACCGCTGGTTTCACCGCGCCGCCGGGTATTCTCGTGCGCTATTATCTGGCGAAGCTGATCAAGTAAAAAGTAGTTGTCTATATCACCCGTAATAGCGGATAATAAAAAAAATAATAATAATAAAAATTGCTGTAGATGGGGGGTTATCAATCGTTACCTAGAGAGATAACCATGTTTGATACTGTTTCAAGTCCAAGTAATGTCGGTAGTGTCCGTTTCCCGGGCCGGAATATTTTAGTCGCCGATGATAATCCAGTGTTTCAGATTTTAATGAAGCAGCTAGCTGCAGATGCCGGTATGCGTTCATTAGTATTGAGTAATGGTAAGCAGATCATGCGAGCCATTGCGGTTAAAAATTACGATGCTGTCATCCTCGATCTGGATATGCCGGAATTAGACGGTGTATCTACTATTGAGGCGATTCGTCGCGCTGAACTGCGCAACAACTTAGATCGCACCCCAATTCTAATTACCTCGATAAGTCATGCAGATGAGCTTCCGGACCATGTCAAGGGAATGATTGATGGTTATCTGCAGAAGCCTATTTCTAGAGGTCTATTGATGGCTAGTTTGGAATCTATCTTTACCGTGAACTAGATGCTTTCGCCGCAGGCGAAAGCACTACTCCATGCCCATTGGAAGTTATAGCCGCCAAGCCAACCAGTCACATCGACCACTTCACCAATGAAAAATAGCCCAGGTTGCAACTTGCTTTCCATGGTTTTTGAACTGATTTGGTCAGTGTCGACGCCGCCTAAGGTGACTTCGGCGGTGCGATAACCCTCGGTACCATTGGGCTTTATGGTCCACTGATGCAGGGCGCCAGCGACTGCTTGCAGCAGGGCGTTGTTGCAGTCAGCGAGGTTTTTATCAGGCCACTGGAATTGTTCCGCGAGAGCGACGGCTAAGCGTTTGGGGAACCAAAGCTGCAAGGCACTTCGCAGGCTCATTTTCGGTCGCTCAAGGCGAAGCGTTAGCAGTTGCTTTACTAAGTCAGCTTGCGGGTGTAAATCAATGGTCAGTGCTTCGCCCGGCCACCAGTACGACGAAATCTGTAACATTGCCGGTCCACTCAAGCCACGGTGGGTAAACAGCATGGCTTCTTTGAAGCTGGCAAGCGCATTACTGGCCACCACATCCACGGCTAGCCCCGAAAGTTCAGCAAAGCGCTGTTTATCAGTGTCGTGTAAGGTAAAGGGCACCAGTCCAGCGCGTACCGGCAGAATGCGATGACCAAATTGCTCAGCTAACTGGTAGCCAAATGGGGTTGCGCCAAGTGCCGGCATAGATAAACCGCCACAGGCGACTACCACTGATTGTGCACGAATATTATCGTGACTGGTGCTGAGCAAATAGCCCTGCTGATCATGCTGCACACTGTTGATGGTAGTGCGCAATTGCACGTCGGCACCGGAGGCTGCGCACTCGTCTAATAGCATGGTAACGATTTGTTTAGCGCTGTCGTCGCAAAATAATTGGCCGAGGGTTTTTTCGTGATAGGCAATACCGTGTTTTTGCACCAGCGCAATAAAGTCCCACTGGGTGTACCGTTTTAAGGCGGACTTGCAGAAATGCGGGTTGGCTGAGAGGTAGTTTTCTGGGCTAGCGTAGATATTGGTGAAATTACAGCGCCCGCCACCCGATATCAGGATCTTTTTGCCAGCTTGTTTGGCATGGTCAAGCACTAACACCGAGCGGCCTCGGGCTGCCGCAATTGCGGCGCAGTGCAGACCTGCTGCACCGGCACCGATCACCACTACATCAAACTGACGCACTAGCCGTTAAGCACAGCCAGAACGCGCTCTGCACTGGACACCCCAAAGCTTTTCTCGTCTTCGACAAACAGATGAGTGACTACTCCGTTATCGATGACCATAGCATAACGCTCGGCACGCAAGCCGCCGAAGCTACCGGTTTGTTTGGTCAGGCCAAGAATTTGGTGATAACTGCAGTCGCCGTCTGACAACAAACGTACACTGTCGCTAACGTTTAAGGCCTTACCCCACGCGCTCATGACAAAGGCATCGTTACTGGCTACACAATTGATGCTGTCGATACCGGCAGCTTTGAACTGAGCAGCATGCGCTACGAAGCCAGGTAGGTGTTTTTCTGAACAAGTTGGGGTGAAAGCGCCTGGTACGGCGAATAAAATGTGCTTACCGTTGGCGAATAGCTCGGCTGGGTTCAATTGTTGTAAGCCTAGTTCGCCCAGTGCGGTAAGGTTACCTGCGGCGATACGATCGTTTGCCTTAATCATGCTGTACTCCTGTGAGATAAATATCAAAACGATGTTTGCTACCAACGACCTGTAAATCAGCTTTGCGTTGGTTTAAGAATTCGGCATGCTGGGGGCGTTTTACCACCACCCGTTTGCGTGCAATAGTGCATGCCGGTGTTAGTAAGTCATCGGCATCGTGGTCCGCGCCAATTAACTGTTGAAACATTTGCATGTCTTTTTTCACGGCAGCTTTTGCTTTGCGGTCACCCTTAGGATACATGGGATCAAGGTAAACCACATCATAGCTGGCGGCTAAATCACTGCGATTGAAGCAATCGGTTCCAGCAAAGTACAGTCGCTCGGCCAGTTTTGGATCAGCTTGCTGTAAGCGTTGCAGGGCATCTTGGAGCAGCGCTACCACCATGGGATGGCGTTCATTCAGGCCGACTTTGGCACCCAGTTGTGCCAGCACCAGAGCGTCACGACCGAGCCCCGCGGTGCCATCGAGAATATGTATATGAGGTATTTTGCCAAGACCACAGGCGCGAGCAATGGCTTCATCTTTGCGGGTTGCTTGCGCGGCACGATAGGCACTCTTGCCGCTACAAAAATCAATTCGTAATGGCAACATCTGCGGTTGCTCGAGCCAACGTAGCGCGAGCCCTTCAGCCGTATGCTCAAGGGTAAAGCTCATGGCTGGCGTTCCATATCAATATGAGGGATATCGTCTTCGAGGTACTCCTCACCCACTTCAACAAAGCCGAAGCTCGCGTAGAACGCACGTAAATAGGTTTGGGCGCTAAGTACAATGGTGGTTGCTGGGGCATGATGCGCGCAAAAGGCTAACGCTTGGTGCATCAGTTCGCGACCAATACCTTGTCCGCGGACACGCGGTGAACTGACCACTCGACCGATACGCACTTCATGACTGAGCAATTCGGGCAAAAACACTCGCGCACAGGCGACCATTTGGTTGGCGCCATTATAGGCAAATAAGTGCCAAGCGAAGCAGTCCTTGCCGTCGGCATCTAAATAGGGACAGGTTTGCTCGACCACGAACACTTCTTGGCGCAGTTGTAAGAGATCATAGAGCTCGCGGGTGGTGAGCTCATGAAAGGGTTTGGCCGACCAGTTCATGGTGCTATTTTCCGTTGTAACTGTGGCAGAGAAACTACATTACTGACGCACTCACGGCTGCTATACAACGCCAATATCTCAGCAACTTTTCCGCGCTTTGCGCCATTTTGACTAATAAACCGCGATACTTGCAGGCTATGTAAGTCGGCATCGGCATAGAGTAAACGGGTCAGTTCGGTATCGTGATTACTAATCAGCACCGGAATATGGCGTTTATGCGCGGTATGAGCGGCGCGGCGTGCTAATTCGTGTTGATGTTCAAGGCTGAAACCACTGCTGGCGTAGCTGGTAAAGTTGGCGGTGGTGCTCAGCGGTGCGTAGGGTGGGTCGCAATAAATCACATCACCCTGGCGGGCGCGACGGAAGACCTTTTCAAAACTCACGCAGGAAAAACTGGCGCGCTGAGCCTTTTCAGCAAAAAATTCGATTTCAGCTTGCGGAAAATAGGGCCGTAAATATTGCCCAAAGGGGACATTGAATTGGCCGCTACGATTGTATCGGCATAGGCCATTGTAGCCGTGACGATTCAGATACAAAAACAGTAACGCCCGTTGATAAGGGTCGCTACTTGCGTTGAATTCACTGCGCAGAGCGTAATAGGCGCTGGCGTTGTTATTGAGCGGTGAAAATAATGCCGCAGCATCGGTAATAAAGCGCTGTGGCCGGCGTTTGACAATGGTGAATAGGTGAATTAAGTCGGGGTTCACATCATTCAGCAAGTAGCGGTCATAATTGCTATTGAGAAAGATTGACCCAGCTCCGACAAAGGGCTCTACCAGCCTATCTCCGGCGGGTAAAAGGCGATTTATGGGCTCGACCAAGCCAAATTTGCCACCTGCCCACTTTAGAAATGCGCGTTGTTTAGTCATGGCTTGCTGCCTGAATGGCCTGGTAAACGCTGGTCCAGTCGCTAACGACCCGTAGTTCAGCGGCACCAATAGCCGTTGGCAGTACCAGCCGCAGTTGCCCAGCTTTGACTTTTTTATCGCGTTGCATGTAGCTCTGCCAGCTCTCTAGTGGCATGGCTGGGGGCTTCGTTGGTAGCCCGCAGCGGCGAATTAGGCCAGTAATACGGGTGGCATCGCTAGTGCTTAATTGCTGCTGCTGCAGCATAAATTGAGTCGCAATGATGATGCCGACGGCGACCGCTTCGCCATGACGCCACTGCTGATAATCGTGCGCTTCTATAGCATGGCCAAAGGTGTGCCCGAGATTCAGCAAGGCCCGCACACCTTGTTCGGTTTCATCAGCGGCAACAATAGCCGCTTTGATTTGGCAACTACGCGCGATGGCGTAGCTCACCATTGTGCGGTCACGCGCAACTAGGTCGTCAGCATGTTGCTCAAGCCAAACAAAGAAGTCGGTATCATAAATAATGCCGTATTTAATGATCTCAGCCAGCCCGCAGGCGTAATCGCGGTCAGTTAGCGTGAGCAAACAATTCGAATCAATGAGTACAGCTTGTGGCTGATAAAACGCACCGATTAGGTTTTTACCGCCGGGATGATTGACTGCCGTTTTACCGCCCACTGAGGAATCAACTTGGGCCAATAAGGTGGTTGGAATTTGATAAAACGCTACACCGCGTTGATAGGTCGCTGCAACAAATCCGGCCAGGTCACCGACCACCCCACCACCGAGCGCAACAATGGCGCAATCGCGGTTAAAGCCGCGTGCAATGAGAGTATCCATGACTTCGGTGTAGTGCTGGAGGCTTTTATAGTGCTCGCCATCACCGATCAGGTGAACTACCAGTTGGTGATGGGTAAGTGCTTGTTCTACCGCCGGTAAATAAAGCTCAGCAACGGTTGGGTTGGAAATAATCAGAATTTGTTTGGGTAGTTTGGGGAAATGCTGTTCAAGCTGCGCGAGTAGACCATGACCAATCACTATCGGATAACTGCGCTCATCCAAACCCACGGTAACAACCTGATCAATCTGTTGCGTGGAATTGTGCATGAGCGCCTCCGCAGTTTATAAGCCGACTTTTTCGATGATCTCGTCAATCACTATTTTTGTGCTCTGTTCATCGGTACGAACTACGATGTCAGCAATTTCTTCATACAGTGCATTCCGCGAATCAGCCAATTCTTCGAGCACTTCACGCGGATTTTCCGCCTCGGCAATCAGTGGCCTGCGTTTGTCACGCTGGGTACGAGCAAGCTGCTTATCAATCGTGGTTTGCAGATACACCACAATACCACGGGCCGATAATCGATTACGACTCTCTTTACTGAGAATAGAACCACCGCCGGTAGCTAGCACAATGCCAGTGTTCTCAGTGAGTTCTTCAATGACTTTTTCTTCGCGTTGGCGAAAACCTTCTTCACCCTCAAGTTCGAACACCCAGGCGATATCGGCACCGGTGCGGCGTTCAATTTCAGCATCAGAATCAAAGAATTCAAGGTGGAGTTGGCGGGCTAATTGCCGACCGATAGTGCTTTTACCGGCGCCCATGGGGCCGATTAGAAAGATATTACGTTTTTCAGCCATAGTGTTGCTTTACTTCACTCAATTAAATAGCTGTGACTCACGGAATCTGGAGTGTCTGCTGACCTTCCTTAACCCAACGAAAAAAAGATGGGCGATTATCGCAAGTCACAGCTCTTTACGCAAGGCTTACGGCGTATTGCTAACAATTCGCGGGGTGACGAAAATCAGCAGTTCACGCTTCTCATGAATACGGCTTTCATTGCGGAACAGCACGCCAACATATGGAATGTCTCCAAGCAATGGCACCTTAGTAATATCGTTCAAAATTTGCTGTTGATAGATACCGCCCAATACAATGGTTTCACCGCTTTCTACCAGCACTTGGGTACCGATTTCTTGGGTATCGATAGATACCGCCGGACCGGTTGGGGTAGTCACGGTTTCACCACGGGTATTTTGGGTGATCACTAAGTCCATGATCACACGGTTATCAGGCGTGATCTGCGGGGTAACACGTAGCCCTAATACGGCTTTTTTGAACTGTACCGAGGTGGCACCAGAGCTGGAGCTTTCCACATAAGGAATCTCGGTACCTTGTTCAATGTAGGCTTCTTTTTGGTTGGCCGTGGTAATCCGTGGGCTAGCAATAATCTCGCCTTTACCTTCGCGTTCCAGCGCGGATAATTCAAGATCAAGTAAGCGACCATCGGCGAGTTTGGCAACTTGCATGCCAAAAGTTGCGGCTGGCGCTGCGACCGGCAAGTTCACGTTAAAACCGCTATCGACGGTGCTGCCTGAGCCAAACACTGCTGGTGAACTACCACCGGTATTAGAAACACCCCAACTAATGCCGAGATCGTCACTGATGTTATCGCGGACGGTGACCATACGTGCTTCAATAATGACCTGTCTGACCGGCACATCCAACACCGCTACCATCGCTTTCACGTTGTCAATTTGCGCTGCTGTATCACGCACTAAAAGCGTGTTGGTACGTTCGTCGACAGTCACTGCACCGCGTGCTGATAATAGGTCTGAACTTTCGGTACGCAAAATCGATGCGATTTCAGCTGCTTTGGCATAATTGATTTGTACGTATGATGATTCAAGCGGGGCTAATTCAGTCATCCGTTGGCTGGCTTCCAGCTCTTGCTGTTCACGCTGCGCAAGTTCGGCAGCTGGCGCTACCATCAGGATATTATCATCGATTCGCTTATCGAGACCTTTCACCCGCAAAATGGTTTGCAGAGCGCGTTCCCATGGTACATTTTCTAAGCGCAGCGTAATGTTACCGCTCACTGACTCACTGGCAACTAGGTTGAGTTGATTCTCTTCAGCAAGGATTTGTAATAACTGGCGTACTGGAACATCTTGGAAGTTTAGTGAAATAGGTTTTTGTGCCCCAGCAATATGCTCAGTTTGGCTATTACGGCTCACAGTAAACAGTTTCAAATTAAGTTCATTATCAATCTGTTCCAGTTGGTGTCTAAATTCGGTTTTACCGGTTACCACGATACGGGTATTGCGCCCTTCACGGAAGGTTTCGATATGTGCTACCGGTGTTGCGAATTGGCTTACATCTAAGACATAGAGAAGCTCTTCCGGCAACTTAGTATCGAACAAAGTCAATTCTAGTCGCCGCCCCGAAGCACGCGCTTCATGCTCAGCATCAGCGTTGTTGAGGGCAATTCGCAGCAAGCCAACATCGTTTGGTAAACGGGTAAAATCAACGTTGGTTAGGCTAGCTGCTGCACTTCGTGCTTGACCTTGAGTGGTCACTTTAGCTTGCTGTTTCGGTTGCTCTGGCTGCTTTTGCTCGGCCTGTTGAGTTTGCCGCAACGGCGCTTGACGCGCATCAGGGATTTTGTCGGAAGCAACAAATACTAATACCATGACGTCTTTTGAACGGCTCAATAAATGCTCTAATGGCTGTTGTGTGGTTACCCGCAATAACAAGTCATCACGTTGTTGTTCCAGTTCAACTTTTTCCAGGAGTGGGTGGTCACCCAGAGCTAACAGGCCAGAACCGGCGGCGCTGGAGGTTCCTAAGAGCAGAAATTCATGCACATTTGGGTCAGTGGTTCGGCGCACAATAGGGGCATCAACACGGCCTTTGAAATGCGCTTCAAGGTTGAAGCGATCATTTGCTAAAGGAACTTGTTCGACGCGGACCAGTTCATTTGCCAACACAGATATGGGCAATAGAACCATCAACAAGAGCGAGCGAAATAGCTGCGTCATAACTAAAAACTCCTTTGCGAAATACTGATGCGCAATTCGGCATCACGCTGTTGCCAACAACCGTCGCCGGTTGGCACCCATTCACGGATGTCAATTTGTTGCGGTGTCACGGCACTTACGCGGCCGTAATTGGGACCCATGTAATCGCCCCGATTCACTCGGTGTAAGCGCCCGTCATTACTCATAACCAAAGCGGTATAACCGCTATCACCACTGCGCAGGGTGCCAGTAAAGGTGAGTTGCTCGAGAGAGAAACTTTCTAACGCGACCCGAGCCCGTTTGAGATCAGGTTGTGGGCAGTTGCGGCTATCATTGTTGCGTACCACAGCGCGCATAGCTTGGCGCTGAAATGGATTCCGTTTTTGATCGCCGGTATAGTGCACCCGCGCCAGTTCAGGGAGTTCCGGCAATGGCGGAATGCCGGCCACGCTGGCGCGTTGTACCTCGGCCATATACTGTTCTAGGTCACTATTGCTCGCCGGCGAACATGCGCTGAGCACCGCCGCGCTGCCGAGCGCTAGGACCACCCATGAGAGGCGCGTCATTTGCTCGCCCTCAAGGTTTGTTGCCGATAGGTTTCAGCACTGATAGATAAATTGAGTGTGCCACTTTCATCACGCACCAGTAAATTGAAATCTTTGACACTGATAATGCGGTGAAGACCGGCAATTTTACCGACAAAACTGCCAATTTGGTGGTAATTACCGCGTAACTCAATACGCATTGGCAGCGCAGTGTAAAACTCACGTGACTGCGGCGATATCCACTCTATACGATCAAAATTCAATCCACTTTGCATACCAACAGCGGTAATGTCATCAATGAGTTTTGGTGTTTCATCGTCGTTGGGGAGCATCGCTAAGAGCGTTTCAAGATCACCAGTCAACTGCGCTAATTGTTTGCGGTATTCGGGCAGATTCACAGCGGTTTGATACTTGGTCCGGTAATCATTACGCAAGGTTTTTTCGCGGGCTTGCTCTCTGTTATAAGCTTTGACTTGATCAGCGATGACAAAATAATGGCCTAAGCCAAGCACGATGGCCGCAATAATCACCAGCACCACGATACGAAATGGCGCCGGCCAAAACGGCAGTTCATTGATATCGAGTTCGTTCAAATTCATTGTGCTCATTGCGGCTGCACCTCTGCTCTGGTTGCCGTGATGGTTACGATGACCGTGAACGCACTCATTTGCTCACCGCCGGCAGCGGGGGCTCTATCGCTGATCACTTGACGAATGTCGGGTCGTTCAAATATGGGTGACTCTTTTAGCATCCGCAAAAACTCAGCCACTTGATTGTTCGATACGCTGCGCCCTTGGAGGGTTAATACATGGCCTTTTTTATCGACACTGGTGAGGAAAATGCCATCGGGTGTGCGAGTAGCCAATTCGTTAAAAATGGTGATGGCGGTGTTGCGGTCTTGGTGCAACTGTTGAATCAATTTCATGCGGTTGATGATTTGATCTTTTTGCTTATTAATTTCAGCAATTTCAGCAATCTGACTATCCAGCATAGAAATCTGGCTTTGCATGAAGGTGTTACGGTTTCGCTGCTGCTGCTTAAGGTCACCAATAACCATATAGGTAATGACCACCACTAAGGCTGCGACCCCTATGGCGATGCCGGCATGGATAGCAAATTGTTGTTTCGCTCGTTGTTTCGCCGTTTCGCGCCACGGCAGCAGGTTTACATGTGCCATGGGACAAAGCTCCGTAATGCCAACCCAATGGCCTCAACAAAAACCGGCCCCTGATTCTGAAAATGGGTGAGTTTATCGGGCAGGGCGAAATGGTCAAACGGGTTCAGTGGCAATACGGGCACTGCAACCTGCTTGCGAATGGAATCGAGCATTAAAGGTAGGGTGGCACCAGCGTTGATGACCACAATGCCAGCAAATTCCTTTTCTGAAGAGTTACTTTGAAAAATTTGAATGCCTCGAGTGACCTGCGCTGCCATACTGGCAAGAAAATCGTGTAACACTAATTCAGGAATAGTTTCAGTTTCATTGGCGCGTAACTTGGCCATGAGCTGGCCGTGATCCAAGCTGCCATTATCATCGATCGTGCCGAGCAGGTTGTTCAACCCGCCGCTTTGAAAACGAGTGAACAGCACTTCACCTTGCTGAATAACGATAAGTTGTATTGCCGAGTAGCCGATATCAAGCACCAAAATAGGGTGTTGGCTGGCGACAATTTCAGGAGCTAAATGGGGAAGTAAGTGGTCACAAGCGCGCAAAATTGCTTGATTATCGACATCCATGACCTGGGTTTTGAAGCCTGCATCTTCCAGCGCTTGCACGCGGGTATCGACACTGATGGTGCGGGTGGCGGTGACTAATACACGCTGTTGTCCTGCCATAGTGGCATGCTCACCTAAACTCTCGAAATCATAGCGCACTTCAGCAATGGGAAATGGTATGAGCGCTTCCGCTTCAGTTTCAATTTTTTCAGCAATGGCCTCATCATCTAAATCAGCAGCCATCAGTATTTGTTTGGAGATCGCTTGATTACCTGATACCGAGGCAACCACCTGCTTTACCGAAGAGCCGGTTTGCTTACGCAGTTGGGTGATGGCTTTGCTGAGTATTGCCAAATCGGTGATTTCATCATCAACGATTAGTTTTTTCGGCAGCACCACAGAGCCGACGCGGGACACCGTGTAACTGTCCGCGGTCGGAAGCAACTCAATAGCTCGGATGGCATCACTGGCAATATCGATACCGAGGCCAGGCGTTTTGCCAAAACCAAACAACCCCATAACTCTCTCCCATCTGGAGTATAATGGCATGTATTATTAATTATGTTCTATGCCGATGATCATAGTACGCATAAATGTAAGCTTAGTGCAAAGGCCTTTGCAATGCTTAATTAAGTATTATGATTCTTATCGTTAACTTTCTATAATAAGCGGCGACTGATAGCAACCGCCAAAGGTGTTTGTGGTGAAATTCTTAAAGTGGTCATTGTACGGCTTTCTCGGCTTAATGGTCGCGGGATTACTGACGACTACTGGGTTATATCTTTATTTCAAAGCTGAATTACCCTCGGTTGAAGAACTAAAAGACGTTCGTTTACAAACACCTATGCAAGTTTATTCAGCTGACGGTGAACTCATCGCCCAGTTTGGTGAAGTGCGTCGAATTCCGCTTAAATTAGACGATATTCCGCAACCTTTAATAGATGCATTTCTCGCCACCGAAGACCAACGTTTTTATAGCCATTATGGCATTGACCC
>DIVC01000049.1:3846-10825 GCA_002423905.1 Idiomarina sp. UBA6142 | reverse complement strand
TGCGCATGGAGAGCGAGCTGAGCAAAGATGAAATTCTCGAACTTTATCTGAATAAAATTACCTTTGGGCACCGCGCCCACGGCGTAGGTGCTGCTGCCCAAGTCTATTATGGGCGTGATGTGAAGGACCTAACACTAGCGCAAATGGCGATGATTGCTGGGTTACCCAAAGCACCATCAACCTTGAACCCGATCTCAAACCCGGAGCGCGCGCGTGAACGACGTGCGGTCGTTCTAGGCCGCATGTTGGCGGAGAAAAAAATTAATACTGAGCAGTATCGTGACGCCTTAGCCGAGCCGGTAGAAACCCGTTTTCATGGCCCTGAAGTGACCATGAATGCGCCCTATTTAGCTGAAATGGCGCGTGCTGAAGTAGTGAGCTTATATGGCGAAGAAATTGCGTATACCAGTGGTATGAAGGTTTATACCACCGCCAATACCAAGCAACAGCGGGCCGCGCAAATGGCCATTCAAGAAAATTTACATGCTTATGATGAACGGCACGGCTATCGCGGCGCCGAGGCGGTGTGGTGGAAACCCGATGGGCTAGCGCTGGAGCGTGCCAGTTTAGTGCAACGGTTACGCGACCTACCGACTATTGGTTTAACCCTGCCAGCCGTGGTGTTAGCGGTTGATGGACAGCAAGCGACGGTGTTACTTGGCGATGGTCGAGAGCAACTGCTTGAATGGACTGGCTTGAATTGGGCGCGGGCTTATATGCATGCTGAACGCCAAGGCCCAGCGCCGGCGAGCGCCAGCGACATTTTAGCCGTGGGCGAACAAGTTCGGGTGCGGCGCCAAGGTGAACAATGGCGTTTGGCGCAAGTGCCAGAGCCCAGTGGTGCCATTATTGCATTACGCCCGCACGATGGTGGAATAGCCGCCGCGGTGGGCGGCTATAGCTTTACCTTAAGCCAATACAATCGAGCCACGCAGGCCAAGCGCCAAGCGGGCTCAAACATTAAGCCTTTTATGTATTCAGCAGCTCTGGAAAATGGTTTTACCTTGGCCACGTTAGTGAATGATGCGCCGATAAATCAATGGAATCCTGGTAGCGGTATTGCTTGGCGTCCACGCAACTCTCCGGATGTTTATGAAGGCCCGATCACTGTTCGTGAAGCGTTAGCAAAGTCTAAAAACGTGGTGTCAGTGCGCTTGCTGCGTGCTCTTGGTATTGATACAGCAGTTAATTATTTAACCCGATTTGGATTTAATATCAATGATTTACCACGCAATGAGTCGCTATCTCTAGGGTCGGGATCACTGACGCCGCTGGAAATGGCACGAGGCTACGCGGTGTTTGCCAACGGTGGCTATTTGGTAACGCCTTACTTTATTGAGCGTATTACCGATAGTTTTGACCAAGCGATCTATCAAGCGCGGCCGGCAGTGGCTTGTATGGAGTGCGAGACAGCGGGGCGCGAAGTGACGCAAGCGCCGCGCGTGATCACTGAGCAAAACGCCTTTTTGGTCACCCAAATGATGCATTCGGCGGTATGGGGTGGCGGTAGTTGGGCGCATAGAACCGGCTGGAATGGCACTGCGTGGCGGATTCAGCGATCAGCAGATTTAGTGCGCCAATCCAACCGTAATATTGTCGGTAAAACGGGTACCACGAACGATATCAAAGATACCTGGTTTTCGGGTTACGTGAGCGGGTTAGTCAGCACGGCTTGGGTTGGTTTTGATAACCTTGAACGCGCTTTAGGGAGCACCTCTATCAATAGTAATTTGAGTGAAGGTGAGCAAGAAGTATCAGGTGCTGAGGGTGGTGCCAAAACCGCGCTACCGATGTGGATCAAGTTTATGGAATTGGCTACCCAAGATGTTGCCGCCGAGCCATTTCAGGTGCCGCCAGGCATAGTATCGGCGCGGATTGATTTGAAAACGGGATTGTTGAGTCGCAATAGTGACCATACCAGCCGCTTTGAATACTTTTTGCCGGGTACTGCGCCTACGCAATATACGGAAGACAAGTCGTCACCGAATCCCTTCGATGACGACGACAGTATTTTTTAATAACAGCGGTTAGTGGTTGACCTTACTAAGGCGGCTGAGCAACTGATTGAGATCAGATTGCACGCCGCCGGCGGTAACCTCTTTACCGGCGCCTGGGCCACTGATAACGAGTGGCATTTCGTGATACCAGTCGGTGTAAATCACAAAAATGTTCTCACCAGGAATCAAGTTTGCCAGCATGTCGCCCTCTGGAATGTATTCGATGCCGACTCGGGCTTGCACGCTGTCATCTTCACGCACCGCAAAGCTGGCTAATAGTCGTGGCACTTTGCCGGTCTTCTGGGCATCGTGATAGAGCGCATCGAGTTCCGTGTCTAACTCGGGTAAACGTTGCATGAATTCAGCCATCGGAATATCGGCTAACTGCTCTGGTAGTAAGCTATCCACGTCAATATCATGCCAATCCAGTTTTAGGCCAATTTCGCGGGCTAAAATCAGTAGTTTGCGAATAATATCGCGACAGGATAAATCTTCACGTGGGTCAGGTTCGCTTAAACCTTGCAGTTTAGCTTCACGTACTAAATCGCTGAATTTGACGCCGGCATGGAAGTTTTCAAAGAGCCACGACATGGTGCCGGAGAAAATACCGGAAATACTGCGAATGGTGTCGCCGGAATTACGTAAATCGTTGAGGGCATAGTTCAGCGGCAGGCCAGCGCCGACGGTGGTGTTGTAATACCATTCGCGCTCATACTCATGCTGAATAGTGCGAATTTCATCGTACATACGCTTGTTCGCTGAACCGCCGCGCTTGTTGGCACTAATAATGTGTAGGCCGTTCGCGAATAGACTCGGATATTGCTGTGCCACGGCGTCAGCATCGGTCAAATCAAGTGCGACTAATTCATCGTATGGAGCGTTCGGTAGGTCGCTGATGAGCTGACCCAGTTCGTACGGCTCGGCCAGCCGCTCAAAACTGGCTTCCCAGTCGCTCAGTTCAACGCCGTCGTAATCGAGCCAGCAGTGCTTCGAGTTCATGATGGCAATGATACGCACGTCCATTTGCTCGTTAATCCGCTCGCGTAAGCGTTTGTATAACGCCAGCCAGGCGCTACCAATGTTACCGCGGCCAATTACCAGCACGCCCAAGCTGCGGCGGTCGTTGAACAACTGGCTGTGCACCCGGTTGAGTAAGCGGTTATCTAATTTTTGCTCAAGAATGGCAACAACGGCAGTATTATCTGGGCTAAAGCTCAGCTGGCGCAGATTTTGCTCAGTTAACTCGCGCTTGAATACGGTATATTGCTCGGTTTCCTGAATACGGTTACCGACTAATGCCATCATTGAGAAGCCGGTGATGAGCTCAACCTGCGCCGCGTCAGCAAGCTGTGCTACCCAGTGGCTCATAAAGTCACGATGGTTTTGGTGATAGGCATAATAAGCGTGCTGATGGGCCAGGTCATTCCAGCTCACCAGCGGGGTCAGATCGAGCTCTTCAAATTGATCAATCAACGCCGGGTTACGCAAATCGGCACGAAACAGCACCACCTCTGATAAGGCGGTGAGCACTTTACCTTTGGCTGCGGTATCGAGGTATTGACCAATACGGGTTTGCTGGTTCTCCACTTTTAAGCTGGATCGTACCGCAATCACCATGCGTTCACGGTCGACTGGCTGGAAGGTGCGTGGGTGTAATACCGGGCTACCAAGGCGCGCCAACTCTTCAGCTTCTTGCCAATCGAGCAGCGGTAAGCTGACGACGCGCTCTACTTTGCGTGGGTCGGCTGAATAGACCCCGGCAACGTCTTTCCAAATGGTTACTTGCTTGGAATCAATGAGGCTACCAACTAATGTGGCGGAGTAATCACTGCCGTTACGCCCTAAAATCAGCGAACGACCGCTTGGGTCGCGGCAGATAAAGCCGGTGACAATGAAACGAGTTCCGGCATGCGCGGCAATACGATTAAGCAAACCGGCTCGTGATTCAGTCACATGGATTTGTGGTTCAGGGGCATCATCAGCGATCAAAAAACTGCGCGCATCAATATAGTCGGCTTGACTGCCTTGTTGCTGCAGTAGGTGGGCTAGCAGGCGTGCCGACCATAACTCACCGTAGGATAATAATTCGGGCTTGTGGTCGATGGTTTCGTCACCACGCAACCAGCCATACCAGCGCACAAAATCCTGTTTGGACAGCGCCATAACCTGGTGCTGAAAGTCACCTGTGAGCAAATCCCCAATCAGCCCTTGCTGGTACTTTTCAAGTTGTTTGAGGAGTACTTCTGCAATGCCGAGGTCGTCATTTTGTTTGGCGTCAATAATCGCCAAAATACGATTGGTGGTGTCACCCGCGGCAGATACCACGACTAAGTCGCTGGCACCGGCGTAATCGGTTACGATACGCGCCACCCGACGGTAACAATAAGCATCAGCTAAGCTGCTGCCACCAAATTTATGGACTTGTACCGTATCTGCTACGGTAGCGATTTGCTCTGGGGTTACGGTCACCTCAACGGTCATGATGCGTGTGCGTTCTCCTTGTGGTAAGTGGCATCAACAGCGATAATTATACACAACCAATGGTGAGATTCGTTAAATTTCATGGAGCCTTATGCGCCTCGATAAATATATTTGTGATTGCACTGGGCTTACCCGCACGCAAGCGGGCCGATTAATTCGCCAACGGGTGATTAGCGTGAACGGTAACGTGGCCAAACAAGCAGCTTTGAAACTAACTGCTGTTGATGAGGTGCAATTGGATGGTGAAACCATTACGCCAATTGGCCTGCGCTACTTGGTTATGAACAAGCCAGAAGGCTATGTGTGTGGTTTGGATGACCCGCATCATCCTGCGGTATTCAGCCTGTTAGATGAACCCGCGGCCGAGAGGATCCACAGTGTTGGACGCCTTGACGTGGATACCACGGGTTTATTACTGCTCACCGACGATGGGAAATGGTCGCATCGGATTAGTTCGCCACGTCATCATATTGCTAAAACCTACCGAGTCTGGACGGTCGATACGATTGGCGAAGATGCGGCTGAGCATTTTGCCAATGGTGTCGTGCTGCGCGATGAGCCGACACCAACTAAACCGGCGCAGCTAGACATTGTGAGCAGTCATGAAGCCTTGCTGACCATTCATGAGGGGCGTTATCACCAAGTTAAGCGGATGTTTGCGGCACTGGGGAACCGAGTTGAACGGTTGCAGCGAGAGCGTATTGGCGGGTTACAACTACCGGCTGATTTGGCCCTCGGCGAGTATCGCCCACTTAATGACGATGAACTGATAGCGGTATTTAGCGATTAGGACGCATAGCTGTCTATACGTATAAAGTTGACTGCGGCGTTAAGCCTAGTAGAATCCACCACAGTAAGCAGGGTTTTTGAGCGTAATTTTAACCGGTAGGGTGCAGCATGAAATGGGATGGCGAATACATTTATCCGTATGTTGAGCACGGACAAAAAAGCGAACGGGTGAAGAAGATTACCGTATCGATTCCTACCCGCGTGTTAAAAGTTTTAACTGACGAACGCACCCGTCGGCAGGTCAAGAACCTCCGCCATGCCACCAACAGTGAACTGCTGTGTGAGGCATTTTTACATGCCTTCACCGGGCAGCCNNGTGCGTGACGAGCTCGAGCGCCGCGGTTTACCGTTACCGACGCTCGAGCCCGACGAAGAGTTCTAATTACTAGTAGCGTTCTTCATTACAAAAAGTATTCCAGCGCAATCTCATCACAATTGTGTTTTTTCGGACATATTTCGCAGTCTTTCATCACTTTTTCCGGTAATTTTTCTTTGACCGTTAAACGGAAATTCAAGCGTCCAAAAAACTCGGGTACTCGGGTCAGTACAATAGTGCGAGTGATGCCCAATTCACGTGCCTTCCACAATAGCCAAGACACTAATTCTGCACCCAGACCTTTGCCTTGAGCTTGCGGGAATAGCCCGAGTGAGCGAATTTCAGCGAGGCCGGTGCTGTAGACATACAGCGCCGCACAGCCGACCACTTGGTCGTCTATTTCGGCCACAGCAAAACCGTGTATGGCTTGCATAATATCAGCTTTGTTGCGCGGTAGGTTTTCACCTTGCTCGGCCCAGTAGGCAATCAGCTCACAGATTTTGTCGACATCACTTAAACGCGCTTGGCGCACGTGTTTGCTTGCTGCTTCTGCTGCATGTAACCAGTCTTGCGCATGCTTAAGCGCGATTTTAACAGCAGCCGGAGCAGTGCCACCTAACGCGGTACGTTTGTTAAGGCCGTAGCGTAACTCCAGTACTGCGTAAACATCATCGTCGATTAACGCGTTAACAGCCTGAAAATCGGCTAGCGCCAGCTGTTCTAATGGTAAGCCAGCCTGTTGCGCTTTAACCACCAGCTCACCCGTTATATGGTGCGCATCACGGAAAGGTATGCCCTTACTGACCAGGTAATCGGCAAGTTCAGTCGCGTTGCTGTAACCCATAGCCGCTTGTTTTTCGGCATGCGCCAGGTTGACCGTGAGTTCCGGAATTGCAAACGCAGTCATCGCCAAACATTGCTGATAGGTATGCAAGGCATCCAATAAGCCCACTTTGTCTTCTTGCATATCTTTGTTATATGCCAGCGGCAAGCCTTTCAGGGTGATTTGCAGGGCATGCTGGTGACCCAGTACACGCCCGGTTTTGCCACGCAACAGTTCAAACAAGTCAGGATTTTTCTTTTGCGGCATCAGTGATGAGCCACTACTAATCTTGTCGCTCATGCTGAAGCAACCGGATTCGCCGGAGCAATAGAAAATCACATCTTCAGCTAGACGCGACAAATGCAGCATGCCGTTGGCCGCCGCATTCAGCAAGTCGAGGGCAAAATCTCGATCAGATACAGCATCTAAGCTGTTTTCTGACGCGGCACGGAAACCGAGCTCATGCGCCAGTGCCTGACGGTCAATGCTGGCGGTAGTTCCCGCTAAAGCACCGCTGCCGAGCGGGCTGACATCGAGGCGCTTTAATGCTTCGCGCAAGCGGCTGACGTCACG
>DIVC01000049.1:0-3751 GCA_002423905.1 Idiomarina sp. UBA6142 | reverse complement strand
GCTTCTACCCAGCTGTGAATGTCTTCCTCAGCGGTTTGCAATGGCAATTGAGGGTTCTTGGCAACGGCAGCCGCGAGCTCAGTTAAAGCGTGTTGTAACTGCTGATTTTCATCAGCGGTTAACAGTTGCGCCTGCAGCAGCGCTTGAGCCCAAGCTTTCGATGCTTGGATATCAAACGGAGCGAGCACATAGTCAAAGCTCAATGAATCATTAAATTGTTTGAATTCAGCGGCGCTCGGCTCGCTGAAACGTCCACCCCATAAACTCATTTAGGCGTCTCCACCGTGGTTATCGTTGCCACCGGCTTGATGCAGTGCACGAATGCGAGCTGCTAAGCTGTATAACCGAATAAAGCCTTCGGCATGCTTCTGGTTGTAAACTTCGTCTTCATCAAAGGTTGCGAAAGCATTAGAATACAGGCTGTTCGGGCTTCGGCGTTGGGTTACAGTGACGGTGCCTTTGTAGAGCTTAACCACCACATCACCAGTCAGTGGCTCGGCAATGCTGTTCACCGCCGCCACCATGGCATCGCGCAATGGAGTAAACCAGCGGCCGTCATAAATCAGCTGAGCAAACTCATGCCCTAAGCGTAGCCGATAATCCAGCACACTGCGGTCCAATACCAAACTTTCTAAGCCTTGCAGACCGGCTAACAACACTGCACCGGCTGGTGTTTCATAACAGCCGCGTGATTTCATGCCGACTAAGCGGTTTTCCACCATATCCAAACGACCAACGCCGTGGGCACCAGCAATGGTATTAAGCAGCGCAATAGCATCAGCGAATTTATGCTGTTCGCCGTTAACAGCACTCAGTTCGCCCTGGCTAAAACTCAGTTGCAAATACTCCGGTTTATCCGGCGCAGCCTCGGGTGACGTGGTCCAAGTCCAGACTTGCTCAGACGGTTCGTTCCATGGGTTTTCGAGCTCGCCGCCTTCGGTTGAAATGTGCCATAAGTTGGCATCGCGGCTATAAATTTTGGTCGCCGAAGCACTGGTCGGAATATTGCGCTCAGCTAAGTAGGCCAGCAATTGCGGACGTGAGCGCATGGTCCATTCGCGCCAAGGTGCGATCACTGTTAACTGCGGCGCTAACGCGGCAAAGCACGACTCGAAACGGACTTGGTCGTTGCCTTTGCCGGTGCAACCGTGCGCTAACGCGTCAGCGCCAACTGCCAATGCACATTGCACTTGCGCTTGGGCAATAATCGGCCGCGCCAAGGCAGTACCGAGCAGGTACTGACCTTCGTAAATGGCACCTGCTTTCAACGCCGGTACGATCACTTCTTGAGCAAACTTATCTTTTAAATCAGCGATGTAGCAGCTGCTAGCGCCCGAGGCGATGGCTTTGGCTTCAACCCCGGCTAGCTCTTCGTCGCCTTGACCTACGTCGGCAACAAAGGCGATCACTTCACAGTCATAATTTTCTTTCAGCCACGGCACGATGGCTGAGGTATCGAGACCACCCGAATAGGCGAGGACAACTTTTTTCACGGACTTATTCATGGCTGGCTCCTTGTAATAGCTGCACTAAAATGGCGTTTTGGGCATGCATGCGGTTTTCCGCTTGCTGCAAAATTAATGATTGCGGACCGTCGAGCACCTCGGTGGTGACTTCACGGCCACGGTAGGCTGGTAAACAGTGCATGAAAAATTTCGCGTTTAAGCGTTTCATCAATTCACAGTTCACTTGGTAGGGGGCAAAATCGCGCATGACTTGATTGCTGTCGCGCTCTTGGCCCATGGATAACCAGGTATCGGTATAAATAGCATCCGTTTGTTGCAGCTTGGTTAAATCATGGGTCAGGCTAATGACTGTTCCCGTTTGTTGGGCTATCTGCTGTGCTTGTGCCAATACCTGCGCGTCGGGACCGTAACCAAGCGGAGTGACAACTTGCATGGACATCCCCATTTGTGCCGCTCCGAGCATCAGCGAATGACAGACGTTGTTGCCATCACCAACCCAAGTCAGGTGTGCCTTTGACAAGTCGCCGAGCTGCTCTTGTAAGGTCAATAGATCAGCCATTGCTTGGCATGGGTGGTCAATGTCGCTCAGCGCGTTGATCACCGGCTTCGGTGAGGCCGCAGCGAGTTCGACCAAGGTTGCTTGGCTAAATACCCGCGCCACAATGGCGTCGTGCCATAACGCAAGATTAGCGCCGACATCCTTGGCCGGTTCGCGCACACCCATTAAATTGGCGGCATCAAGATAAATGCTATGCCCACCAAGGCGGTTAATACCAGCGGCGAAGCTGGCACGCGTGCGTAGTGATGGTTTTTCGAACAACAGCGCAATGCTTTTACCGGCAAGTGCCTGTGACCAAGCCGCCGGGCGTTGCTTAATGGTATGTGCCAACTGAAGTAATTCAGCGGTTTGTGAAGGGGTTAAATCCCCCATCAACAGAAAATCATGCATGTGTTTATTCCAATTTATAGTGATTCAATCATGTAATTGCTGTAAGTAGCGCTAGGGCGATTTATACGCTAATGCGGGTTCCGGCCGCTTCACCCTTGGCTAACCGAGTGAGAGCGTTGGCATCCTGCCAGCCGGCTACCGCGATGCTTCGTCGCGATGCATGAGCGGCTTGCAGTGCCGCCTCGAGTTTGACTTGCATGCCATCGCGGACGGTACCATCAGCAATGAGCGCTGCGGCTTGGTCAGCATGGATGTGTTCAAGAAGCTGTCCGTGTTGGTCCAAAATACCGGGAACATCGGTCAGTAAAATCAAATCAGCGTGTAATAGCTGGGCAATGCTGGCAGCCGCCAAATCAGCATTAACGTTCAGTCGCTCACCGCTGGCGCTGACACCAACCGAACTAATGATCGGTACCAAGCCTTGATCGATGAGTAGCTCGAGTAACTTACTATTGCCTGGCTGCGGAATACCCACAGCACCGCGCTTGGTATCTACTTGGCAATGCACACTATGGCCAGCAAACAGTGTCAAACCGACGGTATTCAGGCCATGCAGTTGTGCTTGTGCACATAATTGTGAATTCACATCTCCAGCGAGGACGCCTGCCACAATTGGAATATGGTTGGCCGGGGTAATGCGCTGTCCAGCTGATTTTATGCTCTGATGGCCGAGTTGTTCGAGCAACTGTTGTACTTGCTCACCGCCACCATGGACTAACACCAAAGCACGAATAATCGAGAGCTTGCCAATAATGCGAAGTAGGTGCTGCAAGCTATCGTGATCGGTCAAAACTTTGCCGCCGAGCTTAATCACCAATGGAGTGGTCATACAATACCTCCGGTTTGGCCTAAGCCTTCGGCACTGGGTAGGCCGAAGTATTGATTGGCTAACTGCACGGCTTGTGCAGCGGCACCTTTTAACAGGTTATCGATGGCGGCGCAGATGATGAGTTGCTGACCACTCTGTTGCCAATGAATATCGCAATAAGGGCTGCCGACCACCTGCGCGAGTGCAGGCGGCTTAGCACACAAGCGTACTAACGGTTGCTCGGCATAGGCGCTGTGATAGGCATTGTGGATTTGCTCAGGGCCGACGTGATCAGCCAGTTGCACATATATCGTGGCCAAAATACCACGCTTAAAATTACCAAGATGAGGCACAAACACAACCGGGCGGCCCACTGTTTGGGCTATTTCTGGCTGATGTCGATGGGTTGCTACACCATAGGCTTGTAGGCTTACTTCACAAAAACTGGTGTGTGCATGTGCTTTACGACCAGCACCCGATACGCCGCTCACGGCGTTCACGATTGGGGTGCATGTGTCGGTCAGTAAG
>DIVC01000011.1 GCA_002423905.1 Idiomarina sp. UBA6142 | reverse complement strand
GCTTGAGGCTGAGCCGGTTGATGGGGTTGATAATCGTGCAGTGTGAGTGCTAATCCCAGCTGTTCGGCTCGCTGTTTCAGGCAGTTTGCATCGGTTAATACGACTACTTCAACTGGCCACGCAGATTGGCTCAAGTGGATGGCCAGATCAGGACCAATGCCTGCCGGCTCCCCCACAGTGAAGGCAATCCGCTTCACGGTCATAGTTCAACCTGTTCGATATAAGCTTGATCGCGGATTTCTTGTTGCCAGTTTTCTAGTTCTTCTTGGAACTTACGGCTAAATAGTAATTGATAAGCGCGGTTTTGGTTACTCACCCGGGTAGTATCTTGTGTGCGGCTATCCTGAACTTGCACGATATGCCAGCCGAATTCGGTCTTGAACGGCTCGCTAATGTCTCCAATAGCAGTGCTGGTAATCATATCTCGGAATACCGGTGTGAAGGCTTCCGGATCAGACCAACCTAAACTGCCGCCTTGTTGCGCTGAGCCCGGGTCAGCGGAATGCTGCCGTGCAAGGTCAGCGAACTCAGCAGTGCCGGCGATGACCTGTTGACGATACTCCGCCAGCATATCCTTGGCTCGGCTGTCAGAGAGAATAATCGACGGCTTAATCAGAATATGGCGGGTTTCATACTCCACCACTTCAATTTTTTCCACCCCGCGCGTATCGGTGATTTTAAGAATATGAAAACCGATACCACTGCGTAATGGCCCGACTAATTCGTTTTTGCTTTTACCACGCACCACTTCAGCAAATAAAGTTGGCATGGCATTAATGTTCATCCACCCTAGATCGCCACCTTCAAGAGCCGCTGAACCGGATGAGGAGGTAATCGCGGCTTCAGCAAAGTCAGCACCGCCGCGTAAGCGTTGCAGCAATATTTCAGCATTGTTACGGGCGCTTTGAATTTGCTCTGCACTGGAGCCCTCAGGTGTTGCAATGAGAATATGGCCCAATCGATATTCAGTCTCTTCCTCGGCCATTTGTTCAATCAATTTGGTCAGGTTATCGACTTCTTGTGGGGAAATATAGACGCGGCGTTGAACGGCACCACGCTGAACTTCACCGGTGATAATTTCATTTCGAATAGTCTCCCGATAGGCATCCCAGCTTATACCACTGGCTTCAATTTGCTCGCGCATTTCATCGAGTGTTGCACCGCCATCACGGGCCATGGTGATGAGCGTTTGTTGCAGCTGTGCGTCGCTCACTTCAACGCCGATGCGGCGCGCCATTTGCATTTGTAATTCGCGCAACACAAGGCGATCAATGGTTTGCACCCGTAGCACCGAATCAGCTGGTAACGCCAACTTTTGCGCTTCAGCATTACGCTTTACTTGTGCCATCATTTGTTGAATTTCACTTTCTAATACTACGCCGTCATTAACGATAACTGCGACCCGATCAATGACTTCTTGGGCTTGGCTCAAAGAACTGCTGAGCACAATGAGCATCATCCCTAACCACTTGACTAATTTATTCATGTAAACGACCTAGTTACTTAAATGAAATGGGTGGCGGTAGCCAAACAGACTTTGCTCGAGTAAATCGATTAAACTGCGGTTGTCACTGCCTAAACCCTTGATTATAAATTGGATACTAATTCCGTTATCAAACTCAGGTGTACCGATCATGGGACTTCCTAAGACGTCTGCGGCACTGCGGTTAATGCGCCGGTATGCACCGATACGAAAAGCCCAGCAGCAATCACTGTACTGTACGGCAAACAGCGCATCGTTGGTACGCTTTTGACTTAAATCGTAATACCAATTGCTTGCTAGTTGCCACTGCGGTGATAGCGCGTACACCGATTGCATACCAAGCTGCTCAATATTATCACCGAGTAAAGTGGTCACGTTCCGATGGCTAAATTGCACCAGGTTAGCCTGATCTTTCCGGTATTCTATAGCAGTCTGACTCTTCTGAGTGCTGTTGAGTTCCATGTCGTATTGCAATGCACCATTGAAGAACCAGCGATCAGAGAGCCGAATGCGGCTTTCTAGGGCTAAGTCAGAGCGACTGGCGGTCACCGTACCACTGTTATCCAGCAACTGTGTGCGACTATCTTCAAAATAATAGATTTGTGCAGCACTAAAGCGAAACACTTCGCGTGAGCTTTGGTCATAAAGGCTAGTAGAGGCGCCTACGGTGACTTGATTGGCATCGGCTATACGATCTAAACCACTGAAACGTCTAGCGCGGAATAAACCACGGTAATCATCCTGCATGAGCGTGGCATCATACACACCAATACCGCTTTGATCGCGGTATGGGGTCCATAAATATTGGACTTGTGGCTCAAGAGTTTGCCGATAATTGCTACCGGCAAAATCGAAGGGGCGTTCAAAGTTTAAGCGCCCGCGCCAGCGAAAATTAGGCATGGCTCGGGTTGGGTTGGCCTTGCGACCACTGGCAAGGTCTTCGCGTTGATCGTAATAAGTATAGCTATAACCCAGTTCAGCTAACCAGTCGTAGCCGGGTTGCTCCTGGTGGTAGCGAAGTTGCGGTTCAAGGTGGAACCGAGAGGCATAGTCGTTGCTATTATCTTGGTTACGAAAGTGACTTATTTCACTGGCTAATTGAAACTCGAAATCATATGCGCCCTCGGCCACATAAAGGCCACTCACTTGCGGAAGTGTGCGATAGGGTGAACGATAGTTACCCAGTAATTCAAAGTCTTCCGCTCGAATAGTGATACGTAAATTGTCACTGCGATAGTCGGCTTGTGCATGCCGATACAGTTGAGCATCGGCGCGCCCGGCAAAGTCACTGCCAAAATCGCTTAAATAGTCGTTGTCACTGATACCCACGCCATTGACATAAGTGCGCCATTGCTCGTTCCAAATTTGTTGATGCTCAACGCGCCAAGAAAAACGTGAATTATCGGTCGCGTAGGCTTTGTCATTGGATAAATAAGCGAGATTAAATTCACCGCCGCCGCTGGCGCTCCGATAGCGGTACTCACCTTGCACCATTAAACCGCGTTCGGCCATGTAACGAGGTGTAAGGGTGGCATCCATATTGGGTGCAATATTGAAGTAATAAGGCAGTTCTATCTCAAAGCCATTTTGTTGCGATGAGCGCAAGGTTGGAAAAAGTAGCCCGGATTTGCGTTCATCATTAATTGGGAAATTGATGTATGGCACATACATTACCGGTACGCCAAACAATTCAAAGCGCGCATGCCAAGCTTCACCCCAGGCTTCGTCTTCGCTTAATTGAATGGTTTCAGCACTTAATTGCCATGCCGGATTGTCAGTTGGGCAGGTGGTAAAGGTTGAACCACTCAAGACGACTTGTTGCGGCTCTAAAGCAAGAAGATCTGCTTTACCATGCGCACCGGTGCTCCCTATTTGATATTGAGCGCCACTTAAATACGCGCGATTTTCCGCCGAGTTCAGGCGAAAGTTCTCGCTAGCAACTTGAACGTAACCATCACTAAAGCGCGTGGCTCCGCTAGCATTAATGTTACCGGATTGCTGATTAACTTGGGCTTGCTCGGTCCATAACCGCTGTTCATCAAGTTGTACTTCGACATTACCGAAAAATGAAGCGACCTGGGTATCTGAGGCGATATCTGCGCGATCGGCGCGCACTCCAATAGCACCAGCAGGCAGTTTGGCAAATGGCTTGGTGGCATTTTTAATGAGCACTTGCGGAATAGCGCAGGCGGAATAGGAGTCTGCAGGCTGCTGGGCATTTGCCACCACACTACCTACTGCACTGAGAATCAGTGTAATGGCAGTGCTGTAGGCTAAA
>DIVC01000057.1:4384-12289 GCA_002423905.1 Idiomarina sp. UBA6142 | reverse complement strand
AGTCAACGTTTATTGCCGCCATCAAAACGCAAGAAAACCATTGGTGTCAGTGATATTGAGCAAATCATTGCCAAAATTGCCCGTATTCCGGAGCAATCGGTATCGCGCACTGATCAACAAACCCTGAAAAACCTTGATCGCAATTTGAAGTTGGTGGTATTTGGTCAAGATCAGGCCATCGATCAGCTCACCTCATCCATTCGTTTATCACGGTCTGGCCTCGGTAATGACAACAAGCCCATTGGCTCGTTCTTGTTTGCTGGCCCAACTGGTGTAGGAAAAACCGAAGTCACCCAGCAGCTGGCAAAAGTTATGGGCATTCAGTTTGTACGGTTTGATATGTCCGAGTATATGGAGCGGCATGCGGTCAGTCGCCTGATTGGTGCGCCGCCCGGTTATGTCGGTTTTGAGCAGGGTGGGTTGCTGACTGATGCGGTGATCAAACATCCGCATTGTGTGCTGTTGCTGGATGAAATTGAGAAAGCACATAGCGATATTTATAACATTCTGTTGCAGGTTATGGATCACGGCACGCTCACTGATAACAATGGCCGCAAAGCAGACTTCCGCAATGTCGTGGTGGTGATGACCACCAATGCTGGAGTGCAAGAAACTGTGCGGCGCTCCATTGGTTTTAGCCAACAAGACCATGCCCCCGATGCCTTGAATGAAATCAATAAGGTATTTTCACCGGAGTTTCGTAATCGCTTAGATGCCATTGTATGGTTCAATCACTTATCGCCGCAGGTGATTACGCAAGTGGTCGATAAGTTTATCTGCGAGCTACAAGCGCAACTTGATCGTAAAAATGTCTCATTGGAGTTGGATCAAGCCGCTTATGAGTGGCTTGCTGAAAAAGGTTACGATAAAGCCATGGGCGCGCGCCCAATGGCGCGGGTGATTCAGGAGCATCTGAAAAAGCCGTTAGCCAATGAAATATTATTTGGTGAACTGACCCAGGGTGGTGCAGTAACGGTCAATGTGGTGGATGGGCAGTTGAAACTATCGATAGAAGAACGCGAAGCCCGGAGTCAATCAACCACGGGCTAAGTGGCTGCGGCTGTGTTAGCGCGCGCGGAAGACGATACGACCTTTGGTTAAATCGTAGGGTGTAAGCTGCACAGTCACCGTGTCACCCGTCAAAATACGGATATAGTGCTTACGCATCTTGCCCGAAATGTGCGCGGTTACCACGTGACCGTTTTCTAATTGCACACGGAACATGGTATTCGGCAGGGTATCAAGTACCGTGCCCTGCATTTCAATACTGTCTTCTTTTGCCATTCAAATCCTCGAAAAATTACGTGGGGTAGTCGTTAAAGTGCGCAAATTCTAGCTGTTTTACGCGCGTAATGCCACTTCAAATAATAATCAGCTGACGCGGCTGCCAAAAATCCGCGCTGACATCATGGTTTTGCTGTTGATTCTGCTGCAATTGATGGAGGTAATGTTGGCGTGGAATGCTTATTGCACCAAGGCTGTGTAAATGCGGATTATGAATTTGCGCATCTACCCAGGTGCCTCCTGCAGCAAAGTAATGCCGAGCAAATTGTATCAACGCCAATTTAGACGCGTTGGTGTGGCGCTGAAACATACTTTCGGCACAAAAAATGCCATTCACATTCACACCGTACAGACCAGCAACTAATTGTTGCTGTTGCCAAACTTCAATGGAATGCGCGTAACCACTGCGATGCAGATCATTATAGGCTTGCTGCATGTCAGCATGTATCCAACAACCTGCTTCTGCATGGGTCTCTGCACAGTAACGAATCACGCGAGGAAAATCATGATTGATAGTCACGCGCAACGTAGTTGTAGCCATGAATCGCCGCATTGAGCGGCTACTATGCAATGCTTCGGGGGTGAAAATAGCCCGCGGGTCTGGGCTCCACCACAGAATAGGGTCATGCTCGCCATACCAAGGAAAAATTCCTTGTTGGTAAGCCGTCAGTAGTCTGGAAACCGATAAACTCCCGCCAAAAGCCAGTAATCCATTCGGTTGGCGTAACGCCAGAGCGGCGGCAGGAAAAGCTTGTTGGTCATCGGTGAGATGTAACAACATTAGCAGTTCCTGCCCAGGGGATTACTTAAGTGCGTCGAGGTAACGCTCAGCATCTAAGGCGGCCATACAGCCGGTGCCGGCTGAAGTAATGGCTTGACGATAGATGTGGTCCATCACGTCGCCAGCGGCAAACACACCCGCCACAGAAGTTGCCGTAGCATTTCCATGGGAGCCAGATTGCACTTTAATATAACCATCATGCATATCGAGTTGACCGGCAAAGATACCCGTGTTGGGCTGATGACCAATGGCAATAAAGCAGCCCATCACCGCCAGTTCACTGGTTTCGCCGCTGTGCATATCTTTAATACGCACGCCTGAAACGCCCATCGTGTCGCCCAATACTTCGTCCAAGGTCTTATTCAAGTGCAGGGTAACGTTGCCGTTAGCAACTTTATCCATCAGCCGGTCGATTAAAATTTTCTCAGCACGGAAGCTGTCACGACGATGAATAACATGTACTTCGCTGGCGATGTTAGCGAGATACAATGCTTCTTCTACAGCGGTATTACCACCACCGACGACACAGACTTTTTGCTGACGGTAGAAGAAGCCATCACAGGTAGCGCACGCTGATACGCCTTTGCCCATAAATGCGGCTTCTGATGGCAGACCTAAGTACTTGGCCGAAGCTCCGGTCGCAATGATCACCGCATCGGCACTGTATTCGCCATTGTCACCAAACAAACGCAGCGGTTTCGCGCTAAAATCTACCCGATTAATATGATCAAAAATCATCTCGGTATTGAATTTTTCAGCATGCTGCTGCATTCGTACCATTAAGTCAGGGCCGGTCAGTCCTTCTGGATCACCCGGCCAATTTTCGACTTCAGTGGTCGTGGTTAACTGGCCACCTTGTTGCATGCCAGTAACGAGCACGGGTTTTAGGTTGGCACGCGCAGCATAGACAGCTGCGGTGTAGCCGGCCGGGCCTGAACCGAGAATAAGTAAACGACAATGTTTGGCTTCAGCCATGGGAAAACCACTCCGTTATCTGCAAAAGTGCTGCAAGTATGCCTTAAGTTAGCTTTGGATCGCCACTCGCGGATCAACATAATCAAGACCTAATTGCTTGCCGAGGTCATCATGTACCGCTTTGAACGTGATTTTACCTTTGTGCATGTTAAGACCATTTAACAAATGCGGGTCATCCGCTAATGCTTGTAAGCCTTTATTTGCTAGAGCTAAGCCAAATGGCAGGGTGGCGTTGTTGAGTGCCATGGTTGAAGTACGTGCCACACCACCTGGCATGTTGGCGACGCAGTAGTGCACGACGTTCTCAACCACATAGGTTGGGTCTTGATGGGTGGTTGCTCGTGAGGTTTCAAAACAACCGCCTTGATCGATAGCTACATCGACGACTACCGAGCCCGGCTTCATGTTTTTCAAATGCTCACGGGTTAATAATTTGGGTGCTGCAGCACCCGGAATCAGCACCGCGCCAATCACTAAGTCGGCGCTGCGTGAGTATTCATCGACGGCATCCACGGTTGAATAGATGGTTTTGGCACGTCCACCGAACAGGTCATCTAATTGACGTAAGCGCGGTAACGAGCGATCTAAGATAGTCACGTCAGCGCCCATACCTAACGCCATTTTAGCGGCTTGGGTTCCGACCACGCCGCCGCCAAGAATCAGCACCTTAGCTGGAGCAACACCGGGCACACCACCAAGTAACGTGCCGCTGCCACCGTTGATTTTTTCTAAGTGGTGGGCGCCTGCTTGAATCGACATACGACCCGCCACTTCACTCATCGGCGCCAATAACGGTAAGCCACCGTTACGGTCGGTAACGGTTTCATAGGCGATGGCAGTGACGCCGGCTTTGGCTAATAATTCGGTTTGCTTTGGATCGGGCGCCAAGTGCAGGTAAGTGTAAAGAATCTGGCCTTCACGTAACTGTCCACATTCGTGCGGTTGTGGCTCTTTTACTTTTACGATCATGTCTGCGCGGGCAAATATTTCTGTGGCGTCATGACTGATGGTGGCACCGGCCGCAATATAGTCATCGTTGGTAAAACCAATGGCTAGACCACCGTTGTTCTCCACCATAACTTGGTGGCCATGGGCAACGTACTCACGCACTGCTGCCGGAGTCAGACCAATTCGATATTCGTGGTTTTTGATTTCTTTCGGTACACCGATCAACATGGGCTTTATCTCGCTCATTTGTGAATAAATAATAAAACGACTGAATTGGGCGGCATTATAACGAATCTAAAGCTTTTATTTCGCACTTTTTTTGCGCCTTAAAATAGCGTAAATTATCGTCATTACGCTTTGTTATAGAGAAAATAAATGTTTACACCAGAAGAACCCGTGAAAATCACCGTTGATCGAATTGACCGGAAGATTCTGCGCTTGTTGCAAGAGGACGGACGCCTGTCTAACGTAGCCTTAGCCAAGAAAGTAGGGCTCAGCGCAACGGCATGTAACGAGCGTGTGCGCAAACTTGAGCGCGAGCAGGTTATAGAAAGTTATCATGCTCGCGTCAACCCCGCCAAGCTAGGGGCTAACTTGATGGTTTTTGTTGAGATAACACTAACCCGCACCTCCTCAGATGCCTTCGCTGAATTTAGCTCAGCGGTGCAACGCACTCCGGAAATATTAGAATGCCACTTGGTGGCAGGTGATTTTGATTTTTTAATCAAGGCAAGGGTGCCTGATATGCCCTCATATCGTAAGCTATTGGGCGAAACCATCCTCAATATGCCGGGCGTTAACGAGTCACGTACCTACGTGGTGATGGAAGAAGTAAAAAACGCTAACCAAGTACTGATTAAGGGTTGAGAAAAAGTCATGGTAAAGTACTGATCTCCGCTACGATGCAGGCTACAATGAGTCAAATAATAATAGGGAGCGCACAATGAGCGGTGTGCAACGAATGCTGGAAGTTGGGCTGATACTGTGTGGCGCCTTTGCAGTGTTTTTGTTTTTGGCGTTAGCGAGCTTTCACCCAGCGGATCCGAGCTGGTCCCAAACGGGCTATGAAGGCACTATTGAAAATGCAGCCGGCGCTATTGGCGCCTGGTTTGCTGATGGCTTGCTGTTCTCATTCGGGTTTGTTGCCTATCTGATTCCATTTGGCTTGGTCGGTGTTGGCTATTTGGCGTTTCAACGGCCCCATCAATTGCTTGAACTTGACTGGCTAGCGGTTGGCTTACGGCTAATTGGTTTGCTCCTGACGTTAGTCGGGAGTTCGGCGTTAGCTGCGTTAAATTTTGCCGATATTTATTCATTTTCCGCCGGCGGGGTGGTTGGTGATGTGATTAGTTCGTCATTGCTACCCTATTTTAATCTAATCGGCACCACCTTATTGTTGCTAACCTTTTTAGCCACAGGTCTCACTTTAGTGACAGGTTTGTCGTGGGTTTTGGTTGCCGAGCGGATCGGTGCTAGTGCTATTTGGTTGAGCCAATGGTTAGTCACTCATGTTCAGCAGCTATGGGCGCAACTGCGCCGGCAAGCAAAGGAAGACTTGCCGCCGGTGGACGCCGCGGTAACAGCACCGCGTAAGATGCGAAAAGAGGCTGTCCGCAGTGAGCCAGAACTGGCGTTTAGCGCACCGCTTGATGATGATGATTTTGATTTACCCGTGATCAACAGCCAGGACGATGAACCTGCTGTGACGCGTGATCTTAGCCGCTTTAGCCGAGCTGCCAAAGCCAAAGCGGCAGCAGTTACCATGGCTGATGATGACGACGATGATGCCACAGATAGCGACGCGGTGACGCTGTCGATTGATCCATTGCCATCGATTGCGCTGCTCGATCGCCCCAACAAAACTGGCAATCCATTAACCCCAGCTGAACTTGAACAGATTAGCCAAACCGTTGAAGCAGTGCTGCTCGATTTTGGTGTTGAAGTAAAGGTTGCCAATGTACAGCCAGGGCCTGTTATTACCCGTTTTGAGCTTGATTTAGCGCCCGGCGTAAAAGTCTCTAAGATTTCCAACCTTGATAAAGACATTGCACGGTCGTTATCGGCTATTTCGGTGCGCGTGGTTGAGGTCATTCCGGGCAAGTCCTATGTTGGTTTAGAACTACCTAATAAAAGCCGCGAAACGGTGTTTTTTAGTGAAGTGATCAGCTGCGATGCCTTTCAGCAGAGTCAATCCCCACTGACCATGGTGTTGGGTAAGGGCATTGCTGGCCAGCCAGTAGTGGTTGATTTAGCCAAAATGCCGCACTTGTTAGTAGCCGGTACTACGGGTTCGGGTAAGTCAGTAGGGGTCAACGTCATGATCCTCAGCTTACTCTATAAGAGTACGCCCGATGATGTGCGGTTGATTATGATCGACCCGAAAATGTTGGAATTATCGGTGTACGAAGGCATCCCACACTTATTGACTGAAGTAGTCACTGACATGAAAGATGCTGCCAACGCGCTGCGCTGGTGTGTCGCCGAAATGGAACGGCGCTACAAATTAATGTCGGCGCTCGGCGTACGTAATTTGAAAGGCTACAACCAAAAGGTGTTGGATGCGCAAGAAGCCGGTGAACCACTGCGTGATCCATTGTGGAAGCCGGGTGATTCAATGGATCAGTTACCACCTTTATTGCAAAAGTTGCCGAATATTGTGGTGGTAGTCGATGAATTTGCCGACATGATGATGATTGTTGGTAAAAAAGTGGAAGAGCTGATTGCGCGCATTGCACAAAAAGCGCGCGCCGCAGGTATTCATTTAATTTTAGCCACCCAACGGCCATCGGTAGATGTTATTACCGGTCTGATTAAGGCCAATATACCCACACGCATCGCTTTCCAGGTGCAATCTAAAATCGATTCACGCACTATTTTGGACCAATCAGGTGCCGACCAATTACTGGGGCAGGGTGATATGTTGTACCTCCCGCCCGGCAGTGGCGTGCCGACCCGAGTGCATGGTGCTTTTGTGGATGACCATGAAGTGCATGCGGTGGTCAAAGATTGGAAAAAACGTGGCAAGCCGAATTACTTAGATGAAATACTTAAAGGTGATATCGGCGAGGATAGTTTATTGCCGGGTGAACAACTCGATCTAGGCGATGAAGAAAGCGATCCGCTGTATGACGAGGCCGTCGCATTTGTCACCGAAACGCGCCGGGTATCGGTGTCGAGTGTGCAGCGTAAATTCAGAATTGGTTACAATCGTGCCGCGCGCATTGTGGAACAAATGGAGCTCAGCGGAGTCGTTACTAGTGCAAGTCATAATGGCCAACGCGAAGTGCTCGCAGCGAAGCCGCCCCGCGATTAATCGCTAAAAAACTATCAAGGTGGATATACAGCAATGTTCAAACAGTTTGTTGGTAGTGCCGTGTTCTGTGTAACGCTGGTCAGCAGCTTTCAGGCAGCAGCAAACAATGCCAGCGATGATGGCCGTGCTAGCCTGAAAGATCGGTTGGCGACCATGCAATCGATTCAGGCTGATTTTTTCCAAACCGTGACCGATCAACGTGGTGATCTGGTCCAGCAATTGCAGGGGCGGATGGCGTTAGCGCGCCCCAATTTACTGTATTGGCAAACAGATGCGCCTGATGAAACGGTGATGATCGCTGATGGTAAGGCGCTGTGGTACTACAACCCCTTTGTTGAACAAGTCTCGGTCTATGACCAAACGGATAGCATGGCACAAAGCCCGCTATTACTTTTAGTCGATACTGATGCATCGGCGTGGAACGATTACCAAGTGAGCTATGAAAATCATAGCTACGCCCTGCAACCATTGCCAAGTAGTGATGCGCGGCAAAGTTTACAGCTGCTTTTTGGCGGTGCCGACAACAAGCAATTAACGCGTATTATTTTGGATGACGGACAAGGGCAGCTCAGCACTATTGAGTTAGACCATGTTACGTTAAATA
>DIVC01000057.1:2054-4338 GCA_002423905.1 Idiomarina sp. UBA6142 | reverse complement strand
CATTCAATGATTTTTTGGGGGCCACCGGGTAGTGGCAAAACCACTCTAGCCGAATTATTAGCGCGGAGTGGTAACGCCTATGTGGCACGGATCTCGGCCGTGAGTGCCGGCGTAAAAGAGATCCGCAGTGCTATTGACGAAGCCAAACAACGCGCCGCTGCGCAACAACAGCGGACGTTATTATTCGTGGATGAAGTACATCGGTTTAACAAAAGTCAGCAAGATGCATTTCTTCCGCATATTGAAGACGGTACCGTTTGGTTTGTTGGTGCGACAACCGAAAACCCTGCCTTTGAACTCAATCCAGCACTGTTATCGCGTACCCGCTTATATCGGCTGCAGGAGCTAACCGATGCTGATATCGCCATGGTTATTGCACAAGCGTTGACCGATAAAGACCGTGGCCTCGGTAATAGGTCACTGCAGTTCAGTGCTGATGCCCACGAATATCTGCTGCATTGTGCGGCGGGTGATGCCAGACGGGCACTCAATCTGATTGAAATTTGTGCTGATGCGGCAACCAGTCACGAGCTTGATCTCGCTTTTGTACAACAAGCTGTCGGACAGCGTCAGGCCGGTTTTGACAAACACGGTGATCGGTATTTTGAACTGCTATCAGCACTGCATAAATCGGTACGCGGTTCATCGGTTGACGGCGCATTGTATTGGTATGCGCGTATTTTACTCGGTGGTGGTGATCCCTTGGTGGTGGCGCGAAGATTATTAGCCATCGCTTCAGAAGATATCGGTAATGCCGACCCTCGGGCGTTACAGCTCGCCTTGCAGGCTTGGGATACCTTCACCCGCGTCGGCCCAGCTGAAGGTGAGCGCGCCATTGCCCAAGCCTTGATTTATTGCGCCCTAGCAGCGAAGAGTAATGCGGTGTATGAAGCCTTTAATGCGGCCAAAGCGCTGGCCGAGCAGTATCCTGATGCACCCGTTCCAAAACACTTGCGCAACGCACCGACCAAGCTCCACCAACAAGCCGGTGATGGGGTTGATTATCGCTATGCGCACGATTATCCGCAGGCGCTAGTGGCCGGTGAGCGTTACTTGCCAGCAGCTGTTGGTGCGGTAAATCTTTATCAACCAAGCGACCGCGGTTTAGAAAAACAACTGGCGGAGAAATTAGCCTGGTTGCGCCAAGCTGACCAACGCAGTGAATGGCAACGAGGTGATCATGATTAATTGGCTGTTGGTGGCTTTAGGTGGCGCTATTGGCGCCAGTGCGCGCTACGGTGTGAATCAATGGATAGTGCATGCTGTAGGTGCAAATCACTGGCTCAAAGCATTCCCTTTCGGCACGCTAATCGTTAACATAAGCGGGTCGTTATTATTAGCCTGCCTGTTTGTCATCACTCAACATCATGCTCAGCAGCAGTCGCTGTGGTTATTGTTTGGTGTTGGGGTACTTGGAGCGTTTACCACGTTTTCGACATTTTCACTCGAACTCGTGCAACTTGCGCAACAAGGTGAGTACTTGAAGGCAACCTTTTTTGCCAGCGCCAACTTTATCGGCTGTATTGCTGCCGTGGTGCTGGTGCTGTGGCTTAAGTCATTTATTCTCGCGATATGGAATTAGCATGTTAGACGCCAAGTTATTTCGTAGTGAACTGGAACAAACCGCAGCGCGGCTGAAGCAAGCGCGCAACTTCACGCTTGATGTAGCAGAACTTGAGCAGCTCGAGCAACAGCGTAAAGCGTTACAAGTGCGCACTGAAACGCTACAAGCACAACGCAATGCCAGTGCTAAGTCGATTGGCCAAGCCAAAGCCCGTGGTGAAGATATCAGTCACTTGGTGGCCGCAGTGGATGACTTAGGTGAACAACTTGAAACCGCGAAAACAGACTTAAATGGCGTACAACAGCGCTTGCATAACATGATCGCTGGGGTGCCGAATATCCCAGCTGACGAGGTGCCGCTTGGAGTTGATGAGAACGATAACCAGGAAATTAGTCGTTGGGGTCAGCCGCGTCAGTTTCATTTTAAGGTCAACGATCACGTTGACGTTGCGCAGGGCCTACAAAATGGCATGAACTTTGACCAAGGCGTTAAGCTTGCCGGTGCGCGCTTTGTGGTGTTACAGGGGCAACTAGCTCGGTTACACCGGGCCTTAAGCCAGTTCATGTTGGACTTGCACACCGAACACCATGGCTACAACGAAGCCTATGTGCCGTATTTAGTCAACCAAGACACGTTATTTGGTACAGGTCAGCTCCCTAAATTTGGTGAAGACTTATTTCATGTGCAAGGCGCGACTGAAAATTCGGTGGCATTGAGTCT
>DIVC01000057.1:0-1998 GCA_002423905.1 Idiomarina sp. UBA6142 | reverse complement strand
CGCCCTGAAGACAGTATGTCAGCGTTAGAAACCTTAACTGGGCATGCTGAAAAAGTGCTGCAATTATTGGAATTGCCCTATCGAAAAGTATTGTTATGCACCGGTGACATGGGCTTTGGTAGCTGTAAAACCTATGACTTAGAAGTATGGATACCCAGTCAGAATAAGTATCGCGAGATTAGCTCTTGTTCGAATATGGGGGATTTCCAAGCGCGCAGAATGCAAGCACGCTTTCGCCGTAAAGGTGCCAATAAACCTGAACTCATGCATACCCTCAATGGCTCTGGACTGGCGGTAGGGCGTACTTTGGTGGCGTTGTTGGAAAACTTTCAGCAAGCTGATGGCAGTGTCGCAATTCCAGCGGCGTTACAGCCGTATCTAGCCGGTAAAACAAGCTTAACTGCAGGCTAAATACATTTTGCTGGCTTCGGCAACCCGGCAATACGGGTTGCCTGTTTCGCTGGGCCTTTTGGAAAAAGCCGATACAGATACATGCTGTTGGCTTTATCTGCTCCTAAACTTTTACCGATGGCTTTCACCAGCACCCGCATCGCCGGGCTAGTGTCGTAGGTTTGATAGAAGTCACGAACAAAATTCACTACCTCCCAATGGGCAGCCGTTAACTCGATTCCTTCTAAGCCAGCAATATGCTCAGCTAAGCTTGGTGACCACTGGGAAAAATCAGCCAAATACTCATGTTTATCAGTGGCATATTCTCGACCATTGCAGACAAACATCGGTTAATCTCCCCAACTAATGACCGGCGCACATTGCACCGTCAACTCAACCCACGCGCTATCAGCGAGTTGCCATAAATGTGCGGGTAGCAACTCTCGTTCAGTCTCATCAAGCAATAGCACTTCACTGCGCAAACAATTGCACGCTGCAGGTAACTGTTCCAGTAACTGCGGTTGTTGAATAACGGCACGCAAGGCTTGTTCTGACACAATCACCACGCTGTCTGGATGAAGCCATTGCGCAATCCATTCAGGTTGTGGCCAGTGGCGCAATATATGCAGAGTTGCTGGTCGCATCAAAACCTCAATACCTGATGACATTGGCTGAGCCGCTGCTGTAATTCATCAGCGCTCACAATTTCGATAGCGATGATGAAGTCGTCAGCAGTCAAATCTAATTGCTGCAGTTCGGTATCGATCACCCATGGTCGCGGGCAATCATAGAGCTGTAGCAGGCGATAACGCTTTTGTAACGAGCGTTGCTGGCGGTGGACATCAGCGCCATGGCGTAAATGGTGCAATGCCTCAGCGACCACAATTAACTGCGGGTTAAGATCAAGGCTAGCGAGACTCAACAGGGCATCTTGACCATGCCAACTGCTAGGGTGCGTGGCTGCATGACTTTGAATGACCGCAATAGTCATCAGAACTGCACCAGGTGATCGGCCTCAGCCACAGCTTGTGCAAACTCAGTCAGCCCGCCACCACTATAGCCAGCATGAAGTTGCTCGCTCGCAAGGCCAAAATCTTGCTCCGCCACGGTACTACAAACGACCAGTGGAATAGTTTGTTCAGTGGCCCATTGTTGCCATTGTTGTGCATGCGGGTGAGGGTGGTTCGGGTCCGCTAATCGAGCCGCTTGTTGATAGCAAAACACCATACTTATCTGATGACCACAAGCAACTGCAGCCTGGGCATATTGAAACGCCAGCAGGCTGCGAGTGTTATGGTCGGAGCTGTCACTCGGGTGTGAGTGCAGCGCAATAACCAGTTTTGCCAAGGTTTAGTCGTCACCACCGGTAAAGGCGAGCAACAAATTAATTAAGCTCAGGAAGATATTGTAGATCGACACATACAAGGTGACGGTCGCCAACACATAGTTACGCTCGCCACCATTAATAATGGCACTGGTTTGCATCAGGATCGCACCGGCTGAGAATAAGATAAATAGCGCTGAAATAGCTAATCCTAAGGCCGGCATTTGCATGAATAGGTTAGCGATAACGCCAACAATTAATACCACAAACAAGGCTATCATCAT
>DIVC01000094.1 GCA_002423905.1 Idiomarina sp. UBA6142 | reverse complement strand
CGCATTGATTTTGGTATCACGCCGCAGTATTTGCTCGGCCAAGTCATGGTCAGACTTTTCAATCGCATACAGTGAATCACGCAATTGCTGTTCAACCATCCCACCCATGGTGAGTACCTGATTACGGACCGCTTCTAATTCTTCATTGAACTTGCCGGAAATATGCCGGCTCATGGTTGGTTTATCCACGTTTGGCTCCTATTAACCGTAACGGCCGGTAATGTAATCTTCAGTTTGCTTCTTGTCTGGGGTCGTGAACAAGGTATTGGTGTCGGCGTACTCAATCAATTTACCCATATACATGAACGCCGTTTGGTCAGATACCCGCGCCGCTTGTTGCATGTTATGCGTTACAATCACCACGGTGTACTGACTTTTTAGCTCAGTAATTAACTCTTCAATAGTCAATGTTGATATCGGATCCAAGGCTGAGGTCGGCTCGTCGAGCAACAACACTTCAGGCTCAATGGCGATAGCACGTGCAATTACCAAACGCTGCTGCTGACCACCCGATAGACCAAACGCGCTGGCATTTAAGCGGTCTTTGACTTCATCCCACAGCGCTGCGCCTTTCAATGAGCGCTCGACCACTTCATCCAGCGTACGCCGGTCATTAACACCCTGCAAGCGCATACCGTACACCACGTTCTCATAAATCGATTTCGGGAACGGATTAGGGCGTTGGAATACCATACCCACTTGACGGCGCAATGCTGCGGCGTCGACGTCTTTGTCGTAGATATTTTTATCGTGCAGCAAGATCTCGCCAGAGACCTTACAGATCTCCACCAAGTCGTTCATGCGATTAATGCAACGCAGCAAAGTCGACTTACCGCAACCTGATGGACCGATGAACGCAGTAACGCGGTTCTTCGGGATCTTCATAGAAATATCGTACAACGCCTGGGCTGAACCGTAGTGCAGGTTCAAATTGCGAATCTCGAGTGTGGTTTGCTCCGCACTGAGGTTCGCTAAATCTAAAGCTTCTGCTTGTAAATTGCTCGGAGTTACCGAAATCATAGTCATGACCTTTTCATGTCAACGAATGAATTAATGCTCAAGCGAGCGATACTTTTCACGCAAATGATTGCGCACACCGATAGCCGTGAGGTTAAGCCCCACGATCACCGTGACCAATAAGAACGACGTGGCATACACCAACGGTCGTGCGGCTTCTACGTTGGGGCTTTGGAAGCCAACGTCGTAAATATGGAAGCCTAAGTGCATAAATTTACGGTCAAGATGGAAGTACGGGAAATTGCCATCGACCGGCAACATCGGCGCTGACTTCACCACCCCAACTAACATGAGTGGCGCGACTTCACCGGCGGCTCGAGCCACTGCTAGAATCAAACCAGTCATAATGGCCGGTGAAGCCATGGGCAAAATGATCCGCCATAAGGTCTCGGCCTTGGTCGCGCCCAATGCTAAGCTACCCTCACGCAAGGTACTGGGAATACGCGACAAGCCTTCTTCGGTCGAGACAATCACCACCGGCAAAGTCAAAATAGCCAAAGTAATGGCTGACCACATGACCCCCGGCGTACCGAAGGTTGGGCTGGGTAAGCCCTCTGGGTAAAAGATTTGATCTAGGGTACCGCCCACCATGTACACGAAGAAGCCTAAGCCAAATACGCCATAAACAATCGATGGCACACCGGCTAAGTTAATCACAGCAATACGAATCAACCGTGTCAGTGCGTTTTTACCCGCATATTCATGCAAGTAGATTGCTGCAACCACACCAAATGGGGTGACTAATACTGACATCAGCAACACCATGAACACGGTACCGAAAATAGCCGGGAATACCCCACCTTCGGTGTTGGCTTCGCGCGGATCTTCAGTGACGAATTTACCAATCTGCTTAAAGAAATGGCCAATCTTACTGAGTAAGCCCATATCATTGGGGAAGGTGACGTCCAAGACTCGATACATCGGCAAGGTCACTTCAATACCGCGCATGTCACGGACCACGAGGGCGTCGCGATTGGCTTGATCACGGAACGCAAACAGTTGCTGCTCCAACACTTTATAATCATCACGCAATTGCTGTTCTGCGGCTTCGATACGGGCTATTTCAGTGCTGGTTAACTGACCTTTTAAGTCCAACGAGCGGCGCTCTAAACGCAAGCGATTGAGCTGATAGTTAATGGCACCAATCTCACGTTGCTGCAGCTTGATTGCTTGCTGGTTGAGGGCTACTGCGCGCTCAATACGCTGCTGTAATTCAGCCCGAAAATCGCTACTGGTAACCACGTCACCATGTTCTAGCAGATGCATTGGATAGCCGTAAAAATTGCCATCTTTGCTGCGCTCTACCACCGCCAAATCAGCGGGTGTCTCGTCGCGCACAATTTGCGGCTCCATGACCCACATGAAATCCAGTGGCACGTGTTCACGGTTGCCGATTTTCAACAACACCCGGGTCAGCGTTTCTTCGTCGTAGCCATCTAACGCAACGCCCGATTCACGCAAGCGCTCCATGGGGATTTCTTCGCTATCGTAGATTTCGCCAATGATGACTTGGATGCTGCCGTCGTTGGCGCGCACTTCAAATTCATGAATGGCCGCGGGCCAGAAGAATGATAGACCGCGCCAGGCAATCATGGCCATCACGCCAAGCACTGCGATCAAGCTGATACTCACCGAGCCCGCTGTCAGCCAAATCCAAGGTGCACCTGATTTAAACCAATTTCTCATGGACATCCTCTCGCTTACATCGAGCTATATTTTTCACGTAACCGTTGACGGACAAGTTCCGCCACCGTGTTAAACATGAAGGTGAAAATAAACAGCACAAAGGCGGCTAAGAACAAGATCCGATAGTGTGAGCTGCCGACCTCTGATTCTGGCATTTCGACCGCGATGTTGGCTGACAGTGTGCGCATGCCTTCGAAGATGTTCCAATCCATGATGGGGGTATTGCCAGTGGCCATCAGTACTATCATCGTCTCGCCAACAGCACGGCCTAAACCCATCATGACTGCCGAGAAAATACCTGGGCTAGCAGTTAGCAGCACCACTTTAGTGAGGGTTTGCCAAGTGGTTGCGCCGAGTGCTAACGAGCCATTGGATAAATGTTTCGGTACGCTAAATACTGCATCTTCGGCAATTGAGAAGATAGTTGGGATCACCGCAAAGCCCATGGCGATGCCTACAATCAGCGAGTTGCGCTGATCAAAGGTGATACCGAGTTCATTGGTAATGTATTCGCGTACGTTGCCACCAAACCAAGCATTTTCCAGCCAAGGTGATAACTCAAAAGAGAACCAACCCACGAACACCACCAGCGGCATCAGAATCAGCGCCGCGCGGCCATCGGTGAATTTATTGCGTAAATTAGTCGGTAAGCGGCTGGCAAGCAACGCAAAGATGACGATAGATAACGGAACTAGAATGATCACCGCGACAATGCCCGGTAAATAACTCTCAACAATGGGCGCCAACCATAGCCCCGCTAAAAAGCCTAAAATAACTGTCGGCAGGGCTTCCATGATTTCGACCGTTGGCTTCACCACCTTACGCACTCCAGGCGACATGAAGTAGGCCGTGTAGACAGCTGCAGCTAGACCAATCGGAACGGCAAATAACATGGCGTAAGCTGCGGCTTTAATGGTGCCGAACGAAATGGGTACAAGGCTAAACTTCGGCTCAAAATCATCAGAGCCTGAGGTCGACTGCCACGTATATTGTGGATCTGGATAGCCTTCGTACCATACTTCTTGCCACAAACCACTCCAGCTTACCTCGGGGTGTTCGTTTTCTAACACAAAACTAAAGTAGTCACCGCCGCTGCGCACCAACATGGTGTTGGCACGCGGGTCAATTACTAACTGTTCCGCACTAACCCGCTCTGGTTTTGCTAAGTAGAGGTCTGCTTGAGAGGTGGTATGAAATACACCGACCGTACCATCCGCTGATACGGTATAAAAGGTACGGCGATAATATTCGGCGACGATATCATGAATAGCACTGGAACCGGCTTTGAAATCACGAATAAACTGATAACGACGACCATCATCACCGGCGACTTCGAACCACTGGGTCACACTACCGCTGGCGTGACCCAGCATCAATGAATTAGCACCTGCTAATAATTTCATGACGGTCACGTCACCAAATTTACGTCGATCAGCACTGACCACTTGACGCTCGGTGACTCTACCCACTGCACTGACATCAAAAACTGTCACCCGGTGACCTTGGCGTACGAAAATTTGGCGTAAGTTTGGGGTCACCAAGACTTGGTCAACTGCCGAGGTCATCGGTAATTCGGTAAAGCGTGATTTCATCTCCACCGCACCAGTGATAAAATTGCGAGTGGCCTGTAACAGATTCACTAACACCAAATTATCGCCAGTAACACCCACTAACAGCGACGAATCACCCGAATATTCATAAGCCAGCTGCGTTACCTTGCGCCCTTGCGGGTCTAGCTGCAATAGTGCAGCTAGATCGTCTAACGCCGAGCGCGGCGTGGTATAACGTTGACCATTAATGAACTGACTGCGGAATTTTGGTTCCACCACCTGCACATAACCACCGTCAAGGGCGTAGGCGTAGCGTTTGTTTTGCGGTTGGGTAGCGGCGAAAGCCGTTGGTATGGTGTCGGTGAGTTGCTCTTGTTGCAACACTTGCCCAGCTTGCCAATCGGTCCCGGTAACTGGGCGTAAGGCGAAGAAAATTAGTTCCCCAGAGGCACTAAACTGATAACCGATTTCCGACTGCTCTTCCATACCCATAGCGACCACTTCAGCGTTAGCGGGTACTTGGAATTGCTGCTTACCCTCAATGGACACACCACGAAATATCGGCTCTACCACATAGAGTAAATAGAAGAAAATCAGCAACAGCGCTATCAATACCATACCGCCGCCAAGAGTTACCCCCCAGCGTGCGGCGCGGTCTTTGAATAAACGGAGATTGCTGGCTCCCAAACTAGATCGGGTTGGTGCGCTCATCAATGCCTCGAGTCAATATCAGACAGTCGGTTAATTTCAATGTCGCAAGTATAGTCGGGAATTATGACAGTAATGTTACAGATCTGTCATATTTGTCAGGCTACCTCACTTTGTTGAGCAATTTGTTCTTGCGCCGCTGGGGCTTGCACCTGAGTAATATGATCACACTGCAACAGCCACATGATTAGCCGCGACTGACCAATGCCACCACCGATTGTGGCGGGTAGTTCACCCTTCAATAAACGTTGATGCCAAGGCTGTTCCAGGCTATCTAAACACCCTTGCAATCGGCTTTGTCGCTGCAACGCCTGGCGGTCAACGCGAATACCCATAGAGGATAGTTCCAAGGCATCATCTAACCGCTCATGCCAAACCAGTAAATCACCGTTTAAGCCAACGCCAGGCAATTCGGTTGGGCTGCTCCAGTCGTCGTAATCAGCAGCTCGACCATCGTGCACTGAGCCATCGGCAAGCTGTCCACCAATGCCGATAATAAACACCACTTTGTGTTTGAGCACAATTTCACGCTCGCGCTGTTTCGGGCTTAATAATGGGAATTGTTGGCGCAGCGTCTCGCTGTCAATGAAGGTGACCTGTTGCGGTAAACTTGGCAACAGATCAGCAGGATCACCGAGCGCTACCAAACTATCTAACACGGCACGATAAATAGCTTGAACTCGCTGTTTCAACAGCGCAATAGTGCGCTCATCTGCGGCAATCACTTGCTCCCAATCCCACTGCTCGACCAAGATTGAGTGACGCTCACTCAGACGATCCTCATCGGGCCGCAAAGCGCGCATCTGTGCCACAATACCTTGTCCCACCGTCGCCTGATAGTCGGCCAATACGGCACGTTTCCATTTTGCCAACGAATGCACCACTTCATGCTGCTGTTGGGTGCTGCGGATGCGAAAGCTGACCGGCTGCTCATGACCGCCGAGCGTATCTTGCATACCGCTACCTACCGCTAAACTCAGTGGTGCTTGCACTTCGATTAACTGCAGGCGCTGGCAGAGAGCTTGGGTAAATAAGTGTTTGGCGTGCGCGACTTGTTGCTGTAACACAAAAATTGATTGCATAACTGACTCCTAAATTGAAATTATTACGCATCATCAACCAAAATAAAGAATATGATCAATAGTCTTTATTAAATTATCTATTTGATGGTAATTTATATAAATAAATTGCCATTTATATTTAATTTCATCTAATATTTTTAGGGTTTCCATAGGATAAATTAAATGATCGATAATTTAGACCGCGCCATACTTCAGCACTTACAGCAAAACGCTCGACTTTCCTATGCCGAAATTGCCAAACAGCATCAGGTGAGCCCCGCCACGATTCATGTGCGGGTTGAGAAAATGCGCCATGCGGGCATTATTACCGGCGCTCGATTAACGGTTGACCCGCGCAAGTTGGGTTATGATGTATGTTGCTTTATTGGCATTACCTTAGCGCGTGCCGGTGACTATCCACGGGCACTCGCTCAACTAAAAGCCTTACCCGAAGTACTCGAGGCACACTACACCACCGGCCAATACAGTATTTTCATTAAAGTCATGGTGCGCTCTATTGACGATTTACAGCGCTTGTTGATTGAGCGCATTCAACCAATTGATGAGATCCAAGCAACAGAAACCTTGATTTCCCTGCAACAGCCCATTCTGCGTGATGTAACACCTTAATCGACAGACACAAAAAAGCCCGCTTCGAAGTGCGGGCTTTTAGCGGCTCTAACTACCGTTAGTCAGCCAAACCTAAACGCGCAAGTTCTTGCTCAACGACAATGCGTGGTACCGGAATATAGCCGTCTTTATCGACGATTTCTTGCCCCGTTTTTGACAGCATAAACTTGACGAATTCTGCGGTGGCAGGGTCTAACGGCTTATTCGGATGTTTGTTAACGTAGATGTACAAGAACCGAGCCAATGGATATTTACCCGCTAACGCGCTCTCGGTGGTTGCATCAACAAATTCACCGCCTTCTTCCACGGCCAGTGGCACGGTTTTCACACCGGACGTCATATAACCGATACCTGAATAACCCACCGCGTTCAGCGAGGTCGATACCGACTGCACCACTGAGGCGGAACCAGGCTGCTCGTTAACATTGTTACGGAAGTCACCGTCACACAAGGCAACTTCTTTAAAGTAGCCGTAGGTACCTGATACTGAGTTACGGCCATACAACTGTAAGTCACGATTGACCCAGCTACCGCTTAAACCTAAATCACCCCAGCGGTTGACTTGTTGGTCAGCGCCACACAGACGAGTTGATGAAAAGATTGAATCGACTTGGGCAATGGTCATGCCTTGAATCGGGTTGTCTTTGTGCACAAACACCGCTAACGCATCAATTGCTACGCGAATTTCAGTCGGCTTATAGCCATGGCGTTTTTCGAATGATTCGATTTCTTTCGACTTCATGGCACGGCTCATTGGCCCGAAGTTCGAGGTGCCCTCAGTTAGGGCTGGCGGCGCAGTCGATGAACCAGCGGCTTGAATCTGCATGTTCACGTTCGGGTACAAACGCTTAAACTCTTCGGCCCAGAAGGTCATCATATTGGCCAGCGTATCTGAACCGACTGATGATAAGTTACCCGACAAGCCACTCACTTTTTCGTAGACTGGTAAATCGTCGGTGACTTTTTGCGCACTCGCTGAGAGGCTCATGAGAGTAACTACTGATGCCGTTAACATTGCTGATTTGAATTTCATAATGACTCCGTTAGTCGTTACCGCATTGCGGCTTTTGTTCAAATAACGGGGAAAGTGTAGACTGTCAATGTGACACTATTATGACAATTAGCAAAAAACTGTCATAAATATGTCATGTCACATAGCTAGTGACGCAGCACTAATTCTTCGGGAACCCGCACACTAAATTTCGAGCCGCGGCCGACTATAGAATCAATGACTAACTTACAATGATGATTCTCTACCGCTTGTTTGACAATGGCTAAGCCAAGCCCGCTGCCACCTTTCGCACTGTTACGATCTTTGTCTAAACGATAAAAGCGTTCGGTAAGGCGAGGTATGTGTTCCGCTGGGATGCCAGGCCCATTGTCGGTTACTGAGAATTCCATTTGTTGGCCTATGCGCTGCCAGCGCACGGTAATGATACCGCCATCTGGGGTATAGTGAATGGCGTTACTGATTAGATTAGCAAACACACTGCGCAGCTCATCATCATGGCCATGCATTTTTTCTGAGCTAATTTCAAACACCAATTGATGCTGTTTTTCTTGATTGAGCTGCTGCGCGTCACGCTGCAAGTTCTGCAATATGGTCGGTACATCGACCACCCGCTCAAACATATCGGTACGAACGACATCCATACGTGACAGCGCCAGTAATTGATCGACTAGACTGCGCATGCGCTGAGTTTGGCTGGTCATGTCGCGCATGGCTTTGGTCATCATGGTAGCCGGCAAATGGGCGGAATCTTCCAGCATCTCTAGATAACCCTGCATGACCGTCAACGGGGTTTTTAGCTCATGAGATACGTTGGCCACGAAATCTTTACGCATTTGCTCGAGTTGTTTGAGCTGAGTGATATCGCGGGCCATGAGTAGGTACTGGTCATCGCTGAACGGCATCACCCTTAGTTCGAGTTCGATATCATCGCGCACTGGCGATGGAAAAACGATGTCGTTACTAAAATCACCCTTGCTCAAATACGCGACAAACTCTGGATGGCGTATCAGGTTAGCTAAGCGAATACCGGTATCGGCGGGCCATTTGAGACCAAAATAGAATTGTGCGAGCTTATTGCACCAAATCAAGCCGCCGTCACGGCGAAACACAATAGCAGCATCTGGAATAGCCTCTGAGGCTTCACGAAAACGCCGAAGTAATCGCGCCAATGCACGGCGGCGCTGCTGGCTGCGGCGCTGGGTGCGATAAATACCATCGTAAATATAGCTCCAACTGCCAGCCGCAGTGGGAGGCAGCATGGTGCGGCGATGCCACAACCAATCGACTAATTTATATTGGTAATAATAGTGCCACGCGAGTGCCGCCAGCAAACCAAGTGTGAGAATCAGCCAGAACTGCCCAATAATCAGGCCGAACAGTGCCAGCGGTAGGAGATACCAAAGGAAGCCGCGAATAATAAAAACCACTGAGTAGCGCTTATCCATGACGCAGCTGCCGACCTTTAACGATGGGAAAAACGGTAGCCAACACCACGCACGGTTTGCACCAAGCGATCGTGTTCATGCAGTTCAAGCGCTTTTCGTAAGCGGCGAATGTGCACATCGACCGTGCGGTCTTCGACGTAGACATTAGTTCCCCAAACATGGTCGAGTAATTGTTCTCGACTATACACCCGTTCTGGGTGCGTCATAAAGAAGTGCAAGAGTTTAAATTCAGTTGGACCCATGTCAATGCGATCGTCAAATGCAGTTACGCGGTGCGATACTGGGTCGAGTTTCAAACCTTGTACTTCAAGCGGTTCATCCAGTGCGGTAGGCGCCACTCGGCGAAATACAGCGCGCATACGCGCCATCAGTTCTTTCGGCGAGAATGGTTTGGTGATGTAATCATCCGCACCGACTTCGAGCCCACGTACTTTGTCTTCTTCTTCACTGCGGGCAGTGAGCATGATAATCGGAATGTTTTTGGTGAAATCTTCACTCTTGAGCTTTTTCGCCAATTGAATACCCGAACCACCTGGCAGCATCCAATCCAATAAAATCATATCGGGTAACGGTTCTACCATTTTATCGAGTGCCGCTTGGTAATCTCCCGCTTCTACCGCTTGGTAGCCGTGTTGTTCCATGACGAAGCTCAACATCTCGCGAATTGGGGCTTCGTCTTCAACAATCAGTATCTTTCTCGACATATGCATCACCTGTTGTGTTTTCGCATCGCCAATTATCAAGATACTTTATGACACTTTTATGAATCTGTAACAAATAGATGTCAGTGTTTCAATAAAATGTCCATCCATACCAGCCGATGATCCGATGAACGCCCGCGTTGTTTAACTAACTCCGCTTTAGGCTCACCGGCCGTAGGCCAAAATACGCCCGCATCGATCACCTCGATGCCAAACTTAGACGGCAGCAGGTAATCTGCGCGCTTGCGCCATTCCGCGGTGTGATAGCGCGCATAGTCGTTGTCGGGGCTATGCAGCGCCCCGCCTTGACTGGCTGGGGTCATAGTGGCATTGATCAGTGCATGGTCGAGCAGCAACTCAATGGTACCTGGCACGTTATCTTTGCTTTCCATCGAAGCATTGAGGTCGCCAGCGACAATAAAGCGTTGCTGTTCGGCCAGCCCACCACGTCTACCCTGATCATCATAAATGTAATCGGCATGGCTCGGGCGCAAGTAATCAGCCCAAAACCTGACTTCATCATGATTGCGCCGGCCATTGCGATTTTCTTCACCATCAAACACCGGCGGGGTTGGATGGCTCACTAAAATATGCAGCGTTCGGCCGTCAATCTGCACTGGAATATCCCAATGTGATTTCGAACTTAGCGGCATCACCGCCCAGATGTCATCGTCATACCAGTAGTCAGCACCACCCGGGGTGAGTGGGCGCAGAGCACCTGGCATATCCGCCCAACGGAACTGCTGGAAGGTTCTCACTGCGGCGTGGTCGATTGGATAACGGGATAATACGACCATGCCATATTGCCCAGGATACCAGCCATAACCCCATGCATCACTGGCATCAGCGCTCACCTTGCCGTCACGATTTAAATCAAATGGGCTCATCACCCCAGTATTGACCGGTCCAGCGTAAACATAGGGGTAGTCTATGGGTGATTCACCCTGTTGGCTTACCGCCAAATAATCGCGCTGAAAACGCAGCAGCGCTTGACCTGAGGGATCATAGTCAAATTCATTCAAAACTAAGATATCAGGGCGGATATGCTGCACAATTTCAGCTATTGCACGTATTTGCGGGTGTTGCTGCTGCAAGGCTTGGGTTAAAGCCACGTGGCCATCAGCCGCGAGCCGATCAATGGGTAAATAATTGGATGCATCCATACTCACATTAAAGGTGGCAACACGCAGCGCAGAGACCGTTGTAGAATTTTTTTTCACTGCATCGCAGCCTATAAAGGTGAGGGAAAATAGCGCTACAGCGAGCGTGAATATTGGCTTCATGAACTTCTACACTTCTAGGGTTGGTGAGCTTGGACTTGGAAAAACTTTAATGGTTCAATATTCCATGTGCAAATGAAATTAAAATTGCGTAAAATCATGTCATAAATTTGACACAGTTGGGTGTTATAACGTCGTACGAGTTTTGGCCGCAGACCACGTATGTACAATCTAGGTCTCGTCCAGATTTCGTTGTGTAGTGATTTTTAACTAACAACAGATTTTTAATACAACCCTAGGAACGAGCAACTATGTTTAGCGCAAAACCCTCCAGAATTGCTGCTGCTGTTGCATTTGCGATTGGTCTTACCGCAACTGCCTCTGCACAGGAAACTACATCGAGCATTCGTGGTGTTGTAACCAGTGAAGCTACTGGCCAAACCATCTCCAATGCAACGGTCACTCTAACCGATAACCGTACTGGCACCTCACGTACCTTCGCTGCGAACGAGAATGGTCTATTCTCTGCCCGTGGTTTAGCCGTTGGCGGCCCATACACCGTGGTTGTTACCGATGCCGTAGGCAACTCACGTACTGTTGAAAACGTATTTTTAACGCTTGGTGAGACCGAAAACGTCGCTGTATCGATTCAACAAGCCAACGTTGAGCGTATTGCGGTAACTGGTCAAGTGCTAAACATGACTTCAGGAGCAACCGGACCAAGCGCAACGTTTAGCTTGACTGACCTGCAAGATGCTCCAACTGTAAACCGTGATATTAAAGACCTGATTCGTACTGACCCACGTATCTACATCAACGAATCAAACGCTCGTGACATTCAATGTGGTGGCGCCAACCCACGTTTCAACAGCTTGACTGTTGACGGTGTGCGCACCAACGATAACTTCGGCCTAAACAGCAGCGGTTATCCAACTGAGCGTATGCCTTTTTCTTACGACGCTATTGAGCAGGTATCGGTTGAATTAGCGCCGTTCAATGTTCAATACGGCGGCTTCACTGCCTGTAACATCAACGCGGTTACCAAATCAGGTGAAAACGAACTGTTTGGTGGCGTGTTCTTCGACTACACCAACGATTCACTGCAAGGTGACAAGCTTGAAGGCCAAAGCATTACGGTAGCTCCATACAACGAGCGTCGTTATGGCTTCAACGTTGGTGGCGCTATCATCAAAGATAAATTGTTCTTCTTTGGTGCTTATGAAAAATTAGAAGGTGTAAATACCTTCAGCCGTGGCCCAGCAGATTCTGATGCCGCGACTAAAGTACTTGGTGTTACCCAAGCGCAACTCGATGAAATCGGTGATATCGCTCGTACCGTTTACGGCTTTGAACCAGGTGGTTTCCCAAGCAGCTTGCCGGTAGAAGACGAGAAGTTCCTCGCTAAGATAGACTGGTACATCAATGATGATCACCGTGCGTCATTTACCTATAACTATAATGACGGTTTCTCAAACGCTGAATCAGACCGTTTCGCTGGTGCCATTGAGTTCTCTGGTCACTATTATGAGCGTGGTTCTAAATTCACCTCTTACATTGCCCAAGTTTACTCAGACTGGACCTCAAACTTCTCAACTGAAGTTCGGGTTGGTTACTCAGAGCTAGATGCACGAGTCAATCCACTAGGCGGTACCGAAGTAGGTGAAATCCAAATCCGCTTGCCAGGTGCTACTGTATTCCTAGGCGCTGATGATTCGCGTCACTCGAATAAACTGTACTATGACACGACCTTCATGAAGTTAGCTGGTTCATACTTGTACGGTGACCACACCTTCACCTTTGGTTATGAGCGTGAAGCCTATGATGTATTCAACTTGTTCATCCAAGAAACTGAAGGTGAAGTGTACTTCAACAGTATTCAAGACTTCCGTGATGGTCGTCCGTCAACCTTTATCTACGAGAACGCTGCTGGTACCAACAATCCAAATGACGGCGCTGCTGCATTTAAATACGCAGTGAACACCGCGTTTATCCAAGATGAATACTACTTCATTGAGCATGACTTAACCTTGACCTATGGTCTTCGTTATGACTGGTATGAAACCGACGATCGTCCGCGGTTAAACAGCAACTTCTTGAACCAATATGGCTTCCCGAACACTGCAACGGTAGATGGTATGGGCTTATTGCAACCACGTGTTGGTTTCAACTGGCGTGCTAACGATCAGCTTGAAATGCGTGGTGGTTTCGGTCTGTATTCTGGTGGTAACCCGAACGTTTGGTTGTCAAACAACTACTCAAACAACGGTGTGACCTTATTTGAAACGCGTTTAGTTGCAAATGATTTCGCTAACCAAACCTTGTTCGATATACCTCACAATGGTTCAGGCCGCCCGTTATACGACATCCCACAAGTATTGGTTGATCGCGTGACTAACGCCCAGGGTATCGGTCCGGTTAACGCCTTAGACCCGAACTTCAAATTGCCAAAAGAGTGGAAGTACGCGTTAGGCGCCACTTACACCTTTGACAATGGTTACGTGTTGATGGCTGATGCTTTGTTTACCGACAAGGAAAACGCTGCACGTATCTCTGACATGCGTCGTGGTCCGAACGGTACTTCACCACAATCTGGTACCGCTCCAGATGGCCGTCCAATCTACCCAAGTGCCTCAGGCCCAGAAGCGTTTTTGTTAACCAACGTGGATGGTAGCTCAGGTAAGCAAACGTCAGTGTCATTGGCACTTGCTAAGCGCCATGATTGGGGTCTGAACTGGACCTTGGCTTACGCTTTCAACGATGCTGAAGACGTCAACCCAATGACCAGCTCAGTAGCGTACTCGAACTACAACAACATTGCCTACTCAGATATCGAGAACCCAGGTGTTGCGCGTTCGAACTACGAAATTCCGCACCGCTTTACTTTCCGTGCGTCATACAAAACTGAGTTGTTCTCTGGCTTAGATAGTAGGTTCAGTGTGTTTGCATCAGCCAACAAAGGTCGTCCGTTTAGCTATACCATGAGCGGTGGCGCGTTTGGTGATACCAACAACAACCGTCGTCAATTGTTGTATGTACCAACTGGTGTGACTGACCCGAACGTGGTATTTGGCCCGAACTTCAATACCACCACGTTCTTCAACTTCATCAAGGACTCAGGGTTGGACAAATACGCTGGTGGCATTGCCCCACGTAACGAGTTCAACAGCGATTGGTGGCACAAAGTTGACTTCAAGTTTGATCAACAACTACCAGCATTCGCAGACGGTCACCGTTCAAGCGTTTACTTTGTGATTGATAACCTGACCAACTTATTGAACGATGATTGGGGTGTGTTGTATGAAGCGCCGTTCCCACGTGCTATTCCAGTGGCCGACGTAAGCATCAACGCCAACAACCAATACGTGTTTACCGGTTTACGCCCTGAAGTATTGAACGGCACCGTACAAAACCGTGTTGGTGGTCCATCATTGTGGAGCATCCGTTTAGGCTTCAAATACGATTTCTAAGTCGTATGCGATAACTTAATACGCATTGAAAGCCCTTACCAAATTTGGTGAGGGCTTTTTTTATTGTCGCGATGAAATGAGTTAAACTAGCGCTCATTGAGTTTTGGGAATGTAACCTGATGCAACACCATATCGCTTTTATGCAGCGTGCCCTTGAATTGGCTACGAATGCCGAATCGCATGGCGAGGTTCCGGTTGGAGCCGTGCTGGTTCTTAATGGTGACATTATTGGCGAAGGCTATAACCAAGTGATCAGCCTGCACGACCCTTCGGCACACGCTGAAGCCATGGCGATTCGTGCGGCCGGTCAAGCCCTGCAAAATTACCGCTTAGTGGACACCACCTTGTACGTCACTTTAGAGCCGTGCGCCATGTGTGCTGGGCTCATTACCCACGCCAGGGTGAAAACCCTAGTATACGGCGCAGCTGATCCACGCACCGGTGCCACCGGCAGTGCGATAACGGTGATCAATCACCCGAGTATGAATCATCAGGTTGAAGTGATTAGTGGGGTCATGGCTGACCAATGTGGTGAGCTGTTGCGGCAATTTTTTCGGCGCCGCCGTTAGTTGCATAAAAAACCGGCTAGTAGCCGGTTTTTTTATTGACTGAGCACTTAACCTAAAAACACCCGAGCGTTACGGAACATCCGCATCCATGGGCTATCTTCACCCCAGCTATCTGGATGCCAGCTATTGGCGACGGTGCGGAATACCCGCTCTGGGTGCGGCATCATGATACTTACCCGGCCATCGGTGGTGGTGAGACCGGTAATACCTTCTGGCGAGCCGTTCGGGTTGGCTGGATAACTTGCGGCAATTGCACCGCGGTTATCGACAAAGCGCATCGTGACTAAGCCTTGCTTGGTAGCAGCCTCTAGTGCACCAGCGGCAAACTCAGCGCGGCCTTCACCATGGGATACCGCGATCGGCATGCGTGAACCAGCCATGCCAGCAAAGAACAACGAGTCGCTTGCTTGCACCTCAACCATACTGAAGCGTGCTTCAAAGCGTTCAGACCGGTTGGTGACAAAGTGCGGCCATAATTCAGCGCCAGGAATCAGTTCTTTTAAATTCGACAGCATTTGGCAACCGTTACACACGCCTAAAGCAAAGGTGCGTTGGCGAGCAAAAAATTCGGCAAACTGGTCACGGGCTAAGTTATTAAACAAAATCGACTTCGCCCAACCCTCACCGGCTCCCAATACGTCACCGTAAGAGAAACCACCACATGCTACTAAGCCGTCAAATTTGTCCAGGCTGATACGGCCGCTGAGAATATCACTCATGTGTACGTCAATTGCGGCAAAGCCGGCGCGATCAAAAGCTGCTGCCATCTCAACGTGAGAGTTAACACCTTGCTCACGTAATACCGCAACCACTGGGTCGCGACCAGTATTGATATAGGGAGCAGCGATATCTTCTTCCAGATCAAAGGTTAGGCTAGCGGATAAGCCGGGATCATTAAGATCTTGCTTAGCGCTAAATTCTTCATCCGCACAAGCCGGGTTATCGCGCAGACGTTGCATCTGGTGGGTGGTTTCGGCCCAAATGCTGCGGTAATGGCTGCGCAAATGCGACAATACATCGGTACCACCACGGGTAAAGCGAATCACATCTTCGCGCACTGGGCGGCCAATCACGTGAAAACAATCGGCTAAGCCAGCATCAGCATAAGCATCACGGACAGCATCAAGATCCTCGGTGGCGATTTGCAATACCGCACCGAGCTCTTCACTAAATAACGCCGCTAAATCATCGCTACCCAGACCATCTAATTCAATTTCAACACCACAGTACCCGGCAAAAGCCATTTCGGCGGTGGCCACAAACAATCCGCCGTCTGAGCGGTCATGATAGGCAATGACTTGCTTGTTGCGGATCAGTTTTTGCGTGGCATTGAAGAATCCAGCCAGTAAGTCAGGCTGGTCTAAGTCAGGAGTCACGTCACCGAGTTGCCGATAGACTTGCGCTAATGCTGAGCCACCCATACGGTTTTTGCCTTGGCCTAAATCGATTAGCACTAACTTGCTGTCACCCTTGTCTAGGCGTAATTGTGGGGTTACGGTACGGCGTACATCGTTAACGCGGCCAAAGGCGGTAATCACCAAACTCATCGGAGCGGTAACTGCTTTGTCGCTGCCATTATCATGCCAACGGGTCTTCATCGACATCGAGTCTTTACCCACTGGAATAGTGATTCCAAGCGCTGGACAGAGTTCTTCGCCAACGGCCTTTACCGCGGCATATAAACCAGCATCCTCGCCTGGGTGACCGGCTGCAGACATCCAGTTGGCGGATAATTTAATGTGCTGCAAACTACCAATATCAGCAGCGGCAATATTGGTGATCGATTCAGCCACAGCCAGTCGGGCTGACGCTGCGAAATTCAACAACGCAACCGGCGTACGCTCACCCATTGCCATCGCTTCACCGCTATAGGTATCATAACTGGCGGCGGTTACCGCCACATCCGCTACTGGGATTTGCCATGGACCGACCATTTGGTCACGCGCCACTAAGCCGGTAACCGTGCGGTCACCAATGGTAATTAAGAAGGTTTTTTCAGCAATTGCCGGCAACCGCAACAGGCGGTTTGCCGCTTCACTGAGCTTCACCCCATCACGTTCTAGGGGTTGGCCTTGGGCCTGCAGCGACTGCACATCGCGGTGCATTTTCGGTGGTTTGCCCAGCAACACACTCAGTGGCAAATCAATCGGTTGATTACCAAAATGACTATCGTTCAAGGTCAAATGCTGATCTTCAGTAGCTTCGCCGATGACGGCAAACGGCGCGCGCTCGCGCTCACACAACTGTTCGAACAACGCCATACGCTCAGGAGCAATGGCTAATACATAGCGTTCTTGTGACTCATTACACCAAATTTCGTGCGGTGCCATACCAGGCTCATCGTTGGGCACTTTGCGCAATTCAAACTTACCACCACGACCACCATCGTTCACCAACTCTGGCATCGCGTTGGATAAACCACCGGCGCCAACATCGTGGATAAACAAAATGGGATTTTTGTCGCCGAGCTGCCAACAACGGTCAATGACCTCTTGGCAACGCCGTTCCATTTCCGGGTTATCGCGTTGTACCGAAGCAAAATCAAGGTCCTCGCTGGAGCTGCCTGAGGCCATTGATGATGCCGCACCACCGCCCAAACCAATGTTCATAGCTGGGCCACCGAGCACCACTAATTTGGCACCAATACTGATCTCGCCTTTTTCAACATGGTTTTCGCGAATATTACCTAGGCCACCAGCGATCATGATCGGTTTGTGATAACCACGCACTTCAACGCCATTATGGCTGTTTACTTGTTCTTCGTAGGTTCGGAAATAGCCGGTTAAGGCCGGGCGACCAAACTCGTTATTGAAAGCGGCACCACCGAGCGGGCCATCGAGCATAATTTCGAGCGCAGTAACGATACGATCCGGCTTACCAAAATCTTCTTCCCACGGCTGTTCAAAGCCCGGAATGCGCAGATTAGATACGCTAAAACCAACTAATCCAGCTTTGGGCTTGGCACCACGACCGGTTGCACCTTCATCACGAATTTCCCCACCACTGCCGGTGGCGGCGCCAGGAAACGGCGAGATCGCCGTCGGGTGGTTATGGGTTTCAACCTTCATTAAAATGTGAATGGGTTCGTGAAAATAGCTGTACTCACCGGCCGCCGGGCTACCGACTGGATACGGATAAAAGCGCCCAGCTTCCGAGCCGACCATCACTGCTGCATTGTCTTTGTAGGCCGACAACACGTGATCAGGAGTCACCTCATAGGTGTTCTTGATCATCTTGAACAACGACTTTAATTGGCTTTCACCGTCAATCGTCCAATCCGCATTGAAAATTTTATGGCGGCAATGTTCCGAGTTGGCCTGAGCAAACATGTACAGTTCAATGTCATTCGGATTACGTTTTAACGCGCTGAAATTCTCAAACAAATAATCTATTTCATCATCGGCTAATGCTAAGCCCATGCTCTGGTTCGCTGCTGCCAGCGCGCTGCGGCCACCCGTTAAAATATCCACATGCTGCATACTGCGCGGTTCGCTACTTTGGAATAAGCACTTCGCTTCATGCATGTCGTGCAATACCATTTCGGTCATACGATCGTGTAATAGCAGGGCCGCTTGTTCAATTTGCCCGCTACTTAAGCTACCGCTAAGATAATAAGCGATACCGCGCTCAATGCGACGAATTTGCTGCAACCCGCAGTTATGGGCTATATCGGTTGCTTTAGATGACCACGGGGAAATGGTGCCTTGACGCGGCACCGCGACCAGCAATTCACCTTCCGGAATATACTGGGACATGGCCGGGCCATAGGTCAGTAGCTTTTTCAGGACGTCTTGACTGTGGTCATCCAGCTTAGTGCTGACATCGGCAAAATGCATAAACTCTGCATAAATACCAGTGACAGGCAGTTCTGCTTGTTGCAAGCGCTGCAATAACTTCTCGGTTCTGAACTCAGATAAGGCCGGGGCGCCGCGTAAAATTTCCACAGAAAAGTCTCCAGAGTTGGGAGCAAAAAATAGGTCGCTATTATAGTCTGAAAAGCTAGCAGCTGTCAGTCCGTTTGCTCATTCATACGAAACCATTTTTGTCGCCGCTCGGCTTGCAAACTACGTTGCTTACGCAGCCAAGCGCGACGGCGTTCTTTGGATACTAAACGTTTCATTCGGCGCATAATTTACTGCTCCTCATCACCACTGCCGGTGGGCAGCTCAATTGTCAGTGGGTCGGCTGGAATGTGTCCGCGATTATCCAGCCAGATTAGAGTATCGTAATAACGACGAATATTCCCGACATATCGTACCGGCTCATCACCGCGGGCAAAACCGTATTTAGTTTGCCGATAAAATTTCTTTTGTCGTAATAAGGGTAGACGTTTTCTGACATCGATCCAGCGATCTGGGTCGGCGCCCTGCTGTTGGGTTAATACCCGGGCGTCTTCAAGGTGACCTAAGCCAATATTATAGGCCGCCAGCGCAAACCAAATACGATCGGGTTCGCCAATGCGCGCGGGAATGCGTTGAAGAATTTGCTCAAAATAGCGTGCTCCACCACGAATACTTTGTTCTGGATTGAGGCGGCTGGGTACCCCCATTTGCTGGGCAGTGGGCAAGGTCAACATCATCATGCCGCGCACACCTGTAGGCGATACCGCCCGTGGGTTCCATAAACTTTCTTGATAACTAATCGCCGCCAGCAAGCGCCAATCAAGACTACCTGCGTGGGTTTGAAACAACGTGCGGTAACGCGGCAAAATTTGCTCTACCGCTTGAATGAACAGCGTAGTATCAACATAGTTAAACTGGTTAACATGACCAAAATGCTGATCGACAATTTGATCGAATTCACCGCTATCACGCAATTGTCCAAAAAACTCAATCATTGGTGCATAGAGCGAAGCATCAATTTGCTGAGTCAGCACCCAGCCCACGTCGATACGGTCTCGAACGGTAAACGCGACACTTAAATCAGGATAAAATCGGCGTTGCACGGCCAGCGTATTGGAATCCACAATGGTGTAGGCAATATCGCCCTGCATCACCATGCGCAACAGCTCAATAGCATCATGTTCATCGCTGCTACGCCAGGCGAGATCGGGATAGTCCTTTTGCTGCAACTGCAACCATTCGGCATGGCTACTGTCGGCCATCACCACCAACTCGGCATCAAGTTCAACCAGCGCTCTCGGCCGCGGACGCGAGCCTTGCCGATAAACCACGTGCTGGGCGATTTCTTGATAGGGCGGAGTAAACCGATAACGTTCATTACGCTGTTCAGTGCGATCAATCCCGGCGGCAATAAAATCAACCTCGCCGTGATCGAGCAAACTAAAAAGATGCTTCAAATTATAGCGCGGCACCATCTGCAAGCTGACGCCAAGTTGATCAGCAAAACGCTGTGCCAGCGCATATTCCAAGCCTGCGGGTTGCTCTTGGTAAAGGTAATAGGTGGTAGGCGAGATGGTAGTGCCGACACGCAGCACACCACGTTCACGAATTTGCTCCAGTTGGCTCGGTGCAGGTGCTGGTGCACAGCTCAGTAAACTTAGGCTGAGTACCACCAGCAACCCAACGCGCCAACGGAGCATCGCTATTCCCACTC
>DIVC01000106.1:16672-23320 GCA_002423905.1 Idiomarina sp. UBA6142 | reverse complement strand
TATACGTGCGACCCCAGAGTCAACAGCGGCCTTGGCAACAGCGCGCGCTACATGAGTCTTTAAACGCGGATCGAGTGGTTTGGGGATAATGTAATCAGGCCCAAACTCCAACTGGTCAACACCGCAGGCGGCCAGCACTGGTGCTGGTACCGGTAACTTAGCCAAGTCACGGATAGCCTTTACCGCAGCGAGCTTCATCGCGTCATTAATGCGTCGCGCACGTACATCTAACGCGCCGCGAAAAATAAACGGAAAGCACAACACGTTATTCACTTGATTGGGGTAGTCTGAGCGCCCAGTTGCCACGATCAAATCCTTACGTACTGCCCAGGCTAATTCGGGCTTAATTTCTGGATCGGGGTTGGAGCAAGCAAATATGATCGGTTTCGGTGCCATCAGTTTGAGTGCTTCGGCGCTGAGTAAATTTGGGCCCGAGACACCAATAAATACATCGGCCTCGGTGATAACTTCGCCTAATGTACGTTTGTCGGTGTTGTTGGCGAACGCCATTTTATATTCATTGAGGTCGTCCCGCCGGGTGTGAATAACGCCTTTCGAGTCGAGCATATAAATGTTTTCGCGTTGCGCACCGCACTTAATCAAGAGTTCCATACAGGCGATAGCAGCAGCGCCCGCCCCTAAACAAACGATATGCGCTTTATGTAATTCTTTGCCTTGAATTTCTAGAGCGTTCAACAGCCCTGCTGCAGTGACAATGGCAGTACCATGTTGGTCATCGTGAAATACCGGTATATCGCAGCGTTCAATCAGAGCCTTTTCAATTTCAAAGCACTCCGGTGCTTTGATGTCTTCTAAGTTGATGCCACCGAAGCTATCGGCAATGCTGGCAACGGTGTTGATAAATTCTTCGGTGGTGTTGTGAGTGATTTCAATATCGATTGAATCAAGCCCGGCAAAGCGCTTAAACAGCAAAGCTTTGCCTTCCATGACCGGCTTTGACGCCATTGGACCTAAATTACCCAAACCAAGGATAGCGGTACCGTTTGAAATAACCGCAACCATGTTACCTTTGCCAGTGAAGCGGTACACATCATCTGGATTTTCGGCAATAGCGCGCACCGGTTCAGCAACGCCGGGGCTGTAGGCGAGGGCTAAATCTTTACTGGTCTCGGCAGGTTTACTGAGTTCAACAGTAATTTTACCGGGGCGCGGAAATTCATGGTAATCAAGCGCTTGCTTACGAAAGTCGGACATTTTGCGGGCACCTTACAACGATAAATGCGACAGAATAATGACTATAACGTCGCTGAATATGCCGAGCATTGTAGAGGGTCTGATCGGTTTAACATATCTTACCTGATCGCTTTTCGTGAACGCACGAGCAGGCAAAAATAAAGGCGCCAGCAGGCACCTTTATTGTGAGAGCAGAATAATAGCTTGAGGCAACGATTAAGCTTTTTTGCCCAACACGTTGAAGCGCTTGTTGAACTTCTCGATACGACCGCCGGTGTCCATAACGCGTTGTTTGCCGGTAAAGAACGGGTGACACTCTGAACATACGTCTAAGTGTAAGTCGCCGCCTTTGGTTGAGCGAGTTTCAAATGAGTGACCACACGCACAGGTTACTTTCATGGCGGTGTACTTAGGATGAATACCTTCTTTCATGGGATTACCTCTGTCAGGCCGCATCGCCATCCGATCTGTTGCCGAATACCATGCGTGATTAATGTTAATAAGGGCGCGAATTGTACTGCACAGCGGCATTTTGATCAAGCACCTTCGCGTATCGCGCTGCGGGTTGTTTGCACCGCTTGCACAGGGGCTGAAGGCACCGCACAATAGTCAGCTATGACAGCTACATCTTCACCCAGCTATCGCTTTGTTATTCAGGTGGCATTGCCGGTGCCGTTGTATCGTAACTTTGATTACGATAGCAACGAGTTACCCGCGGTGGGCGCACGTGTGCGTGTGCCGTTTGGCCGGCGCGAATTGGTCGGCATTTGTTTGGGTGAAGCCAGTGCTCCCGACCCCCGTTTTGCCCGCAAGCCCATTCTCGATATTGTGGATCAACAACCGGTTTGGCCAGCGCCGTTATGGCGGTTGTTGCATTGGGCGGCAGATTACTATCAACATCCACTCGGTGAGGTGTTGCATCATGCGCTGCCGGTGTTGGCTCGGCAGGGCGAAGCGTTGAGTTACCAAGCGACCGAACGCTATGAAGTTACCTCAGCAGGTGCCACCCTAGCGCTCAGTGTGTTAGCTCGTGCACCACAGCAGCAAAGGTTATTAGCAGCATTGCAACAGCGTCCGTTGTTGGCGCGTGATGTGCGCGCTGGTGAATACAGTGGAAGCGCTATTGCAGCCTTACAGCAGAAAAATCTAATCAGTAAACAGCGACATGTCCCTGAGCAGCAAAGTGATTGGGCTTTTGGCCTGGATGCGCAGCCGTTACAACTTAATGCTGAACAAGCACTGGCAGTCGCCGCCATTGCCTCCTCACGTAAAAATCAGGCGTACTTGCTCGAGGGCGTTACCGGCAGTGGCAAGACCGAAGTGTATCTGCAAGTTATGGCGGAGGTATTACGCAGCGGTAAGCAGGTGCTGGTATTAGTGCCGGAAATCGGTTTAACGCCGCAAACGCTGCGTCGCTTTCAACAACGCTTTAGCGTCCCAGTGGTCATGTTACATTCCGCCTTAACCGATCGCGAGCGACTCGACGCATGGCTTGACGCACATCATGGTAGCGCTGCAATTATCATTGGAACTCGCTCAGCAGTATTTACGCCATGTCACAACTTGGGTTTGATCATCATTGATGAAGAGCATGATGGCTCACTCAAACAACAAGATGGCTTTCGCTATCATGCCCGTGATGTGGCGGTATTTAGAGCCCATGAAGAAGCGGTGCCGATTATTCTCGGCTCGGCGACGCCGTCATTAGAAACTATCAACAACGCGCAGCAACAACGTTATGCACACTTGCGCTTAACTCAGCGTGCTGGCAACGCGAAGCCAGCCCGGCATGTGATCATTGATGTGAAAGGCTTACCGCTTCAAGCCGGTCTGTCGGCGCCGTTAATTGGCATGATACGAGAGCAACTTAGTGCTGGTCAGCAAGTGCTGTTGTTTTTGAACCGGCGTGGCTTTGCACCGGCGTTGATGTGTCATGAATGCGGCTGGCTGGCGCGCTGTAACCGCTGCGATGCCTATTTTACCGTGCATCAGCATGCACAACAGCTGCAGTGTCATCATTGCGGCTCACAACAACGTCTACCCAAGCAATGTCATGATTGTGGTTCAACCCAATTAGTGGGCCGCGGAACCGGTACTGAGCAGCTTGAACAAGTGCTCGAAGCGCTATTTCCAGACTTTCCAGTACTGCGTATAGACCGTGATACCACCCGTCGCAAAGGCAGTTTGCAACAGCATTTAAGTGATGCGCGCGCGAATAAATACCAATTGCTGGTGGGCACACAAATGCTGGCCAAAGGCCATCACTTTCCCGAAGTAACCCTGGTGGCCTTGTTGGATGTGGATGGTGCCTTATACAGCGCTGACTTTCGTGCAGCGGAACGGCTGGGGCAACTGTATACGCAAGTAGCAGGCCGGGCAGGACGAGCCAGTAAACAAGGAACAGTGGTACTACAAACCCATCACCCCGAGCATGAACTGGTGCAAGATCTGGTCAATAACGGCTATGGGCATTTTGCCATGACCGCCTTGCAGGAGCGCCGCCTTACCCAATTACCGCCGTTCTCACAGTTGGCGCTGTTCCGTGCTGAGTCTACGCAGGCACAAGCCGCTAAAGATGCCCTGCAAGCATTGGCGCAATTATTTCCAGCGGTAGACGGTGCTATGGTGTTGGGACCCATGCCTGCGGTCATGGAACGACGGGCCGGTAAATATCGGTATCAGTTGCTGCTGCAGTGCCGTGATCGAGCTTTACGAAGTCAATTATTACGGCATATTTTGCCACGTTTAGAGGAGCTTGCTGAATTGCGTCGGGTGCGCTGGTCGCTTGATGTCGATCCACAGGATTTTAGCTAGCTGTCGAAGCACGATAGCGGTTTTTTTTCTGCCGCCAAACCAGTAAACTATCGGCCTATTAGCTGAAGTACCCAGCCATCACCAAGCCGGCAGTCAAGGAAGTTCATGAAAGAAGCGTTGGAACAATTATTAGCAACCGCAGTTGCTACCCTGCAATCACAACAGACGTTACCGGCTGACCTGCCTGTGCGTATTCAGTTGGATCGCCCGCGCGATAAAAGTCATGGTGATTTTGCCACCAATTTAGCCTTGTTGTTGGCCAAGCCAGCGGGTATGAATCCGCGCATGTTGGCCGAGGCCATCATTGCCGCTATTCCAGCCAATCAGTTATTAGCTAAAACTGAAGTCGCTGGACCAGGTTTTATTAATTTCAGCTTGAGCCAGCAACAGTTACTGCAGCAATTAGAGCGTGCCTATGGCGATGATAAACTCGCGGTAGCGGTAGCTTGCCCTGGCAAAACTATTGTCATCGACTACTCATCGCCCAACCTAGCCAAAGAAATGCACGTCGGCCATTTACGTTCAGCCATTATTGGTGATGCGGCAGCGCGGGTGCAGCGCTTTATTGGTCACACCGTGATCGCACAGAATCATGTAGGCGATTGGGGTACCCAGTTCGGTATGCTGCTGGCACACATGGAAGAGCTCGAAGGCGATGCTATGGCTATGGAGCTAAGCAACCTCGAAATCTTTTATAAAGCGGCGAAGAAGCGCTTTGACGATAGTGAGAGTTTTGCTGCGCGCGCGCGTGAATTGGTGGTAGCACTGCAGTCAGGCGACGCCAAATGTCGCGCCTTGTGGCAGCAATTTATCGATGTCTCATTGAGCCACTGCCAACAAGTCTATGATCGCTTAGGGGTGCAGTTAACCCGCGCTGATGTGATGGCGGAGAGCGCCTACAACGATGATCTTGCGCAGGTTGTTGCTGATCTCGACGCACAAGGGTTGTTAGTTGAAGACCAGGGCGCTCAATGTGTATTTTTAGATGAGTTCCGTAACAAAGATGGCGATGCCCTGCCGGTTATCGTGCAAAAGTCGGGCGGTGGTTTTTTATACGCCACAACCGACCTAGCGGCCATTCGCTACCGTCAGAACCAGCTGCATGCCGACCATGTGATGTATTTTGTCGATCAGCGTCAAGGGCTGCATTTTCAGCAAATTTTCAGCTTAGCCCGGAAAGCTGGCTTTGTTCGTGATGACGTGCAGCTCGACCATTACGGTTTTGGTACGGTCATGGGTAAAGATGGCCGCCCGTATAAGAGTCGCGATGGTGGCGTGACCAAGCTCGCCGATTTGCTGGATGAAGCGGAGAAACGCGCCCTCGAGTTATTACAGAGCAAAAATTCGCAGCTCACTGCGGCTGAACAGCAGCATGTTGCCAAGGTTATTGGCATCAGTTCGGTGAAATATGCGGATCTGTCGAAAAACCGCACGAGTGACTACATTTTTGACTGGGACACCATGCTCAGTTTTGAGGGTAATACCGCACCTTATCTACTATACGCCTACACCCGCGTGACCAGTGTATTTAACAAGGCCGACGTTGAGGCTGAGGCCATCAGTGCGCCGTTTGTGCTCGACGATGAGCGAGAGCTGGCACTGGCGAATTTGTTGGTGCGCTTTAACGAGACCGTTCACAGTGTCGCCGATAAAGCCATGCCACATTTCTTGTGCAGCTATTTATTCGATGTAGCCGGTGCATTCTCGACCTTCTATGAGGCCTGCCCAATTTTAGCTGAGCCGCGTGAAGACATTCGTATGAGTCGTCTCAAATTAGCGGCGTTAACCGCCAAAACCTTGAAAACCGGATTGTCACTACTGGGTCTCGAAACCCTCGAGAAGATGTAAGCCATGGATTACGCCAACCGTAAACGACCTCCAGCAAAGAAGAAACCGACAGCGAAGTCGGCGAAAACATCCGCCCGTAATGCGGCAGCGCCGGTATCATGGCAGTTGGTGGTGATTACGTTGGCGCTAGTGGCTGGTCTGGTGTGGTTCTTGTATAGCATTGCCGGTAGTAAAAATAAGCAGCCGGTGGTGCAACAACCGCTCCCCGAAGTCACCGACAAAATGCAGCAACAAATGGATAAAGCCGGTATTCCGGAGTTACCCAAAGATCAGTACAGCTATCCTGATGTGTTACAAAATCAAGAAGTTGAAGTGGATGTGCCAGAACGTGAGGTCGGTCCGCCAAAACTCATGCAGTGCGGTTCATTTCGCCGAGAAACCGATGCGCAAACCTTACGTGCCCGTATTGCTCTCACTGGCCTTGAGGCCCAAGTAAGGCGTTCTGAAGGACGTAATGGCGTGTGGTATCGAGTGATCCTTGGTCCCTACGTGACCAAGCGAGAAGCTGAGCGTGATCGGCATAAACTGCAACGCGCTCAAATTCACTATTGCGAGATTTGGAACTGGAATCTCTAAGCGGCTATTGAAATGTGGTACCGGCGTCCTCATTTAGTGGTCATAGCAACATGAGGATGCAAATGTGACTACAATCGTTTCAGTGCGCCGCGGCGGCAATGTGGTGATCGGCGGCGACGGCCAAGTGTCGCTCGGTAACACCGTGATGAAAGGCAATGCCCGCAAAGTTCGTCGCCTCTATAAAGACCAAGTCATCGCTGGATTCGCCGGCGGTAC
>DIVC01000106.1:12283-16590 GCA_002423905.1 Idiomarina sp. UBA6142 | reverse complement strand
ATTGCTATTGGCTCGGGTGGAGCATTTGCTCAAGCCGCTGCTACCGCGCTGCTGGATAATACCGAGTTGAGCGCCCGTGATATCGTCGAAAAGTCGCTAACCATCGCTGGCGATATCTGTGTGTTTACCAATCAATACCAAACCATTGAAATGCTGGAGACCGTTGACCATGTCTGAAATGACCCCGCGTGAAATTGTCGATGAGTTAAATCAGCATATTGTTGGCCAAGATAATGCCAAGAAGGCGGTTGCTGTGGCTCTGCGTAATCGCTGGCGGCGCATGCAGTTAAGCAGTGATTTACGACAAGAGGTTACGCCGAAAAATATTCTCATGATTGGTCCAACTGGGGTCGGTAAAACGGAAATTGCGCGGCGTCTCGCTAAACTAGCCAACGCACCTTTTATCAAAGTGGAAGCGACCAAATTCACCGAAGTAGGTTATGTCGGTAAAGAAGTTGAGAGCATCATCAAAGATTTGACTGATATTGCGTTTAAGCAGACTCGTGAGCAGATGATGAAAAAAGTGCGTTTTCGCGCCGAAGAAGCCGCTGAGGAACGTATTCTTGATGCGCTGCTACCGCCAGCTAAGGGCTGGGCCGATGAGCAGGAGCCGCGGGAACAAAGCAATACCCGTCAGGTGTTCCGTAAGAAGTTACGCGAAGGGCAACTAGATGACAAAGAAATAGAAATCGATATTGCCTTACCAAGCATGGGTGTCGAGATTATGGCGCCGCCTGGCATGGAAGAAATGACCTCACAGCTGCAAAGCATGTTCCAGAATATGGGCCCCGGCAAGAGTAAAGCGCGCAAACTCAAGATCAAAGATGCCTTCAAGCAATTGGTTGATGAGGAAGCCGGAAAAATGCTCAATCCAGAAGATGTTAAGACTGCGGCACTGCATGCTGTGGAGCAAAATGGCATCGTATTTTTGGATGAAATTGATAAGATCTGTAAACGCGGTGACGTCAGTGGGCCAGACGTTTCGCGGGAAGGTGTGCAACGTGATTTATTGCCGTTGGTTGAAGGTACCACGGTGTCTACCAAGCATGGCATGGTAAAGACTGACCATATTCTATTTATCGCCTCGGGCGCGTTTCAAATGTCGAAACCGTCCGATTTGATCCCAGAGCTACAGGGGCGTTTGCCGATTCGGGTCACTCTTGATGCGCTTACCAGTAATGATTTTGTCCGCATACTGACCGAGCCCAATGCCTCCTTGACCACACAGTATCGGGCGTTGATGGCAACAGAAGGTGTGACCATAGAATTTACCAAAGATGGTATTCAGCGCATTGCCGAAACCGCGTTTCATGTCAACGAAACCACCGAAAATATCGGTGCGCGACGATTGCACACGGTATTGGAGCGATTGATGGAAGAAGTATCGTTCAAAGCCAGTGACTTAGCTGGTGAGACCATTGTGATTAATGGCGACTATGTTGAACAGCATTTAGGCAAATTGGCACAGGACGAAGATTTAAGTCGCTTTATTCTGTAACCCTTGCTTTTGCCTGCTGCAGTTACCCGCTATACTGTGCGGGTAACTGATAGCGGGTAACTCACAGTAGGGGAACGGCGATGGAATACAATACATCTGAACTTTGCGATTTATACCCCGACATGGTCGATGTGGTCGAGCCGATGTTTATCCACTATGGTGGCTTGGTATCGTTTGGCGGTCAAATTGTCACCATCAAATGCTTTGAAGATAAAGGCTTAATCGAAGAAGTGCTGCAGCAACCGGGCACCGGCAAAGTATTATTGATCGATGGCGGCGGCTCAGCACGCCGAGCCTTGATTGATATTGGCATTGCTGAACAGGCACTCGACAATGGCTGGGAAGGTATTGTCTGCTTTGGCGCGGTGCGCGATGTAGACGCTCTTGATGAGCTTGAAATTGGTATCATGGCCTTAGCCTCTATTCCAGTCGGTGCACCGAGTGAAGGTGTGGGTGAAGTGGATGCCGCGGTGAATTTCGGTGGTGTTACCTTCTTGCCTGAAGATCATCTCTATGCCGATAGTACCGGCGTCATCCTGTCTCCAGAACCACTTGATATCGAATAAGTCATGCTGCTGCAACCGGTAGATTACCAAGCCTTGTTTAGCCCACGAGTGGGCGAGAAACGGCTTGGTGAAGTGCTGGTGCAGCTCCCTTCAGTGACTGATCAACAGATTTATCAAACTGAACTGGCACAAGCTTGGCAACAGGGGCGGCGCATCATACTGATCGGCGTGCCAGAATCCATTGGCCCGCGTGCCAACTTAGGCCGCGGCGGTGCTGAAGATGGCTGGCTAGCGGCGCTCAAAGGCTTGCTCAATTTACAAGCCAATGACTTGATTGCCAGTGACTTACTGCTACTAGCTGGCGCCGTACCCACGGCAGACTTACAACGCCACAGTAGCGATTTAGACCCTAATGATAGCCAACAGCTCGAACAGCTCCGTGACCTCTGTGCGCAACTTGATGAGCGCGTTAGCGCGGTATTGAAACCGGCATTTGCGCAAGGTTTTGAGGTTATCTTGATTGGCGGCGGCCATAACAATGCCTATCCACTGCTGAATAGCTTAGCTGAGGTCAGTGAGCAAGCGGTTGGTGCTATTAATCTCGATCCCCACGCTGATTTTCGTGCCTGCGAGGGTCGCCATAGCGGCAATGGCTTCAGTTATGCCTACCAGCATGGTGCGTTGGCACACTATCATGTGGTCGGTCTGCACCCAGCAAAGAATAATGCCCGCAGTATCGAGCGTTTGCGGCAAGCAGGATTTAGCTGGGTCACGCTGCAACAGCTGTGGCAGCAGCCATGGGCTGAGCAGTTGCTTGAGCTCGAGCAGATCAGTCGCCGATGGGATTGTCCGTTTGGCATTGAACTAGATGTGGACGCGCTATACGGCGTGCCGGCGAGTGCGATGAATTTTATTGGTTTGTCAGTGAGCCATGCCGCCACCCTGGTAAGTTGTTTAGCAGCGCAACAGAAAGCCCGTTATTTGCATCTTGCCGAGGCTGCGCCAAGCTTGCACCCGCATGGTCGCAGTAGCGGCGATTTAGTCACCGCACAAGTACTCAGTGAATTAGTTCTTGCTTACCTGCAAGGCTACTGTCTGCGAACACCATGATGCCAGCAAGCGGCTAATCGTTGGCTAGAGAAGCTGTAAGTTAGCTCGGCTGCATCGTTGACATTCCAACAGCAGATATCAGCACGTTGACCCACTTTAATCTGTCCGCGATCCGCAAGCCCCAATGCCTTGGCCGCGTTCACCGTCACCCCGCGTAAACATTCTTCTGGGGTCATGCGAAATAGCGTTGCGCCCATGTTGAGCATTAACTGCAGGCTTAGCAAGGGCGAGGTGCCTGGGTTGGCATCGGTGGCAAGCGCAATGGCTACGCCATATTGACGTAATAACGCCAGCGGCGGTAACTGGGTTTCGCGCAGGAAATAGAACGCCCCAGGCAACAAGACCGCGACCGTACCGCTGGCCGCCATAGCGCGTACGCCAGCCTCATCGAGGTACTCCAAATGATCGCAGGAAAGCGCCTGATAGCGGGCTGCCAAAGCACTGCCGTGCTGATTCGATAATTGCTCGGCATGCAGTTTTACCGGCAGGCCGAGGGCTTTCGCGGCGGTAAATACACGCTCTGTCTGTGCCAGGCTAAAACCCACTGATTCACAAAAAGCATCGACCGAGTCAACTAAGCCTTCAGCCGCCAAAGTTGGTAAAATCACAGTCACGATATGGTCGATGTAGTCATCCGGGCGTTGCGTGAATTCCGCTGGCACCGCATGTGCTGCCAGCAAGGTGGTTTGTATCGACACCGGAGCGCGCTCGGCAAGCGCACGCGCGGCCAACAATTGTTTGCGCTCATCGGCCAGCGACAAACCGTACCCTGATTTTATTTCTAGCGTGGTCACCCCCTCGGCGATAAGAGCTTGCAAGCGCGGTTCACTCGCCGTAATTAACTGTGCAAGCGTCGCTGCACGAGTTGCGCGTACGGTAGCAGCAATGCCGCCGCCTGCCGCAGCGATATCGGCATAGCTGGCGCCGTGCAGGCGCTGGGCGAACTCGTCGGCTCTGGAGCCAGCCCATACCAAGTGGGTGTGGCAGTCAATCAGGCCGGGGGTAATCAGGCCGCCAGCGCCATCAAATAGGTCGCCATGGTGCTGTGGCGCGTCAGCTGCGCTGCCGACATAGCTAATCACGCCATCGACAAAATCCACGGTCGCATCTGCTATCAGACCATAACCGTCGCCAACCATAGTGGCGACGCTGACATGGGTAATACGTTGTGAGCGGTGGTTCATGGCAACTCC
>DIVC01000106.1:0-12180 GCA_002423905.1 Idiomarina sp. UBA6142 | reverse complement strand
CAAGAATTGGCCGATGAAGGCTTAGTCGTGCGGAGTAAGGGCTCGGGCACTTATGTGGCACCGCTAAAGTCACAAACATCGTTTATGGCGATTCGTAATATTGCTGATGAAGTGCGTGGACGCAAGCACGATTATCGCGCTGAAGTTCATGTATTACGACGTGAGCCAGCAACGGCGCAGGTGGCAGAATTACTGCAATTGACACCCAATGCGCCGGTTTATCACTCGGTGATTAGCCACTTTGAGAATGATTTACCGGTGCAGGTTGAGGAGCGTTTCGTGAACCCAACTCTGGTACCGGATTATCTCAAACAAGATTACGCGGTAATTACCCCGCATGAGTACCTTTGTGCAGTATCACCATTAACCGAAGCCAGCCACGAAATCGAAGCCGTTAATCCCTCGGCACAAATTTGTCAGTGGTTAAATTTAACCAAGCCGGAGCCTTGTTTACGGATTAATCGGCGCACCTGGAGCGATGCTGGTGTGGTGACCTGTGCGGTGTTAACACACCCAGGCTCGCGCTTCAGCTTAGGTGGGCATTTACATTTTTCGAATCCACGTAGTAAGGACAACGTATGACGAGCAGTCGTTTAGATACCAGCCGCACTATTCGCGCCGCCCGAGGTAGCACTCTCAGCACTGCCAATTGGCAGATCGAGGCGGCTAAACGTATGTTGATGAATAATCTCGATGCCGAAGTGGCTGAACACCCCCATGCGCTGGTTGTATATGGCGGCATTGGCCGCGCAGCACGCAATTGGGAGAGCTTCGACAAAATCGTTGAGGTACTGGACCGTTTGCGCCCGGATCAAACCTTACTGATTCAATCAGGTAAACCAGTTGGTGTATTTCCAACCCATGAAGATGCGCCACGGGTGCTGCTAGCTAACTCCAATTTGGTACCACAATGGGCTAATTGGGAGCATTTTAACGCGCTAGATAAAGCTGGCTTAATGATGTACGGGCAAATGACCGCCGGTTCATGGATTTACATTGGCTCACAGGGCATTGTGCAGGGGACCTATGAAACCTTTGTGGCGGTTGCTAAACAGCATTTTGATGGCATCGCCAAAGGCCGTTGGATCATTACCGGAGGTCTTGGCGGTATGGGCGGCGCGCAGCCGCTTGCTGCCACCATGGCTGGTTATTGCATGTTGGCGGTGGAGGTCGATGAGTCACGTATCGATTTCCGCTTGCGCACACGTTATGTCGACTATAAAGCTACCGATCTTGATGAGGCATTGGCGCTTATTGATAGCGCTCGCAAAGACGGTCGCGCCATCTCAGTTGGGCTGTTAGGCAACGCAGCGGACGTGTATGCCGAATTGGTCAGGCGTCAGATCACGCCTGATGTGGTCACCGACCAAACCTCAGCACATGACCCACTGCATGGTTACGTGCCACAGGGTTGGACGCTCGCCCACTACTTAGCCGAACAACAGCGTGATCCGCAAGCAACCGTCATAGCGGCCAAGCAAGCGATGGCGGTGCAAGTAACAGCTATGCTGACCATGCAACAGCGCGGCGCTGCCACCTTAGATTATGGCAACAATATTCGCCAAATGGCGAAAGATATGGGCGTTGCCAATGCCTTTGATTTTCCCGGCTTTGTGCCAGCGTACATTCGACCATTGTTCTGTGAAGGCATTGGACCATTCCGTTGGGTGGCGTTATCGGGCGATGCGGAAGATATCTATAAAACCGACGCCAAGGTGAAGGAGCTGATCCCTGATAATCCCCATCTCCATAATTGGCTCGATATGGCCCGTGAGCGCATTGCCTTTCAAGGCTTACCAGCACGCATTTGCTGGATTGGCCTGAAAGACCGTGCGCGCATAGCCCTTGCCTTTAATGATATGGTGCGTAACGGCGAACTAGCGGCGCCAGTTGTGATTGGTCGTGATCATTTAGATTCTGGCTCAGTGGCCAGCCCCAATCGCGAAACGGAAGCGATGCTGGATGGCTCCGATGCGGTGTCTGATTGGCCGCTGCTCAACGCACTGTTAAACACCGCTGGCGGAGCAACCTGGGTCAGCTTGCACCACGGTGGTGGCGTGGGCATGGGTTACTCGCAACATTCCGGAGTAGTGATTGTTGCCGATGGTACCGATGCAGCGGCCAAGCGCTTGAGCAGAGTATTATGGAATGACCCAGGCACTGGCGTGATGCGGCATGCCGATGCCGGTTATGAGATTGCCACACAGTGTGCCCGCGAACAGGGTTTAGATTTACCGATGTTGGAGAACAACTAATGGCTGCACATTTCGTTTTACGTCCGGGTACTTTATCGTTAGCTGATTTGCGCCTATGGTGGCAGCAACCGCAGCAGCTTGTGCTGCATGAGCAGGCTCATCAGGCCATTGCCGCTTCCGCCGCTACGGTTGCTGAAGTTTTAGCTGCCGGTAAGGTGGTATATGGCATTAATACAGGTTTTGGGCTGTTGGCGAATACCCGGATTCCAGCCGAAAAGTTAGAGGATTTGCAGCGTCGTATTGTGCTGTCGCATGCGGCAGGCACAGGCGCACTGATGGATGACACCGTAGTGCGCTTAATGCTACTGCTGAAAATCAACAGCTTGAGTCGCGGCTATTCCGGTATCCGTCCACAAGTCATTGATGCCTTGCGGCAATTGCTCAATCATCAGGTGTACCCGTGTGTGCCGAGCAAAGGCTCGGTGGGGGCTTCGGGTGACTTGGCGCCATTAGCGCACATGGTATTGCCATTGTTGGGTGAAGGTCAGGTGCGCTACCAAGGGCAAGTATTGACTGCCACCGAGGGTCTTGCCATTGCCGGTTTAACACCGATCACCTTGGCACCGAAAGAAGGCCTCGCTTTACTTAACGGCACACAAGCCTCGACCGCGTTGGCCTTGCATGGCCTATTCCAAATTGAGCGGGTGTTTCATGCCGCCTTGGTGGTTGGGGCAACGGCAGTGGAAGCGGCATTCGGTTCACGTGCACCCTTTGATGCGCGCATTCATGAGGTACGTGGGCAACCAGGTCAAATTAAAGTGGCTGCCAGCTTCCGGGCGCTGTTAGAAGCGAGTTCGGAGATTGCGGCGTCGCATCGCAATTGTGACAAAGTCCAAGATCCTTACTCGTTGCGCTGCCAGCCGCAAGTCATGGGAGCGGTATTCGATCAACTGCAACATGCCAGCGATATCCTGCGCCGTGAAGCGAATGGTGTGACCGATAATCCACTGGTGTTCACTGACAATGGCGACATTATTTCCGGCGGTAACTTCCATGCCGAACCCGTGGCTATTGCGGCTGATATTTTGGCCATTGCTGCCAGTGAAATTGGTGCGCTATCGGAGCGTCGCAGTGCCTTATTAATTGATCAGCACTTGACCAATCTACCGCCATTCTTGGTGAATGATGGTGGGGTCAACTCCGGCTTTATGTTAGCCCAAGTGACAGCGGCAGCATTGGCATCGGAAAATAAAACCCTGGCGCATCCAGCCTCGATTGATAGCTTGCCGACGTCGGCCAATCAAGAGGATCACGTATCCATGGCTACTTTCGCCGCGAGACGATTGACCGATATTGCAGAAAATATCCGTGATATTGTTGCCATTGAGTGGCTAGAGGCGGCTCAGGGCTTAGATTTTCGGCGTCCACTGCGAGCTTCAGCGGCAATTGAGCAAGCACAACTATGGTTGCGAGAGCAGGTGAGCTTTTATGATCAAGATCGCTATTTTTCACCAGATATTGCCGCTGCAGCGAAGCTGGTAGCAAGTGGCAAATTGAGCCAGTTAGTGACTCTTGGCGCGCTGTTAGAAGGCTAGCACAAAGGAGGACGGTTAGACGTCCTCCTCATCTTTTAAGGCTTGGCAATCAATGCACAGAGGCGTTTCCGGTTTCGCCGCTAAACGTGCCGGACTTATTTCATCACCACATTCCACACAAACACCAAATTCGCCGTTCCGCATCCGCTCTAAAGCTGCTGTGGCTTCTTGCGAGCGCACGAGCTGGCTAGTTTCGGCTGCCATGGCTTCGAGCTTCGCGCGGATCCGCAACAATTGGGGTGCGGATAGTGAATCACTCATAGGGATGTCCTTCTAGTTCGATTAATCAGCTAATACGACAAATTGACCGGAAAATTCCGCCACTGGTTTTTCGCCATCGAAGACTTGTGACTTCAGCGTTACCCGGGCATTGCGACCGGCACTTAACGCCGATAAATCACCCACCATGTTGGCCACATGGGCAGTAGCTCGGGGCTCGCGGGTGAGGGGTTTGTGGTAGTGAATGGCACCATCGGCCAACACAATAGACCCTTGCAACCCGCGCTCGCGCAATTGTAAATGCAGAAGCCCCCAGCAAGTCAAGGTCGCTAATGAATAAATACTGCCTGCAAACATGGTGCCATGCACATTGATATTGCGCGACAAAATCGCTTGCGTTTCAAATTCGCGACCACTGTACTGATGAATTTGAATGCCCATGGTCTCAGAGATAGGAATATCCTGATGCCAGGTTTGCTGTAACTCATGACACCAACTCGGGCGATAAATAATACGGTTAATATCGTTAAAAGTTTTGCGCAGTTGATGCTCAGCCGATGGGTTCTTTACAGTATCGGCTTGTTCTTTGTGTTGGTAACCGCACTTTAGATAAAACCCCAGGGTATTGTCACGTGAATTGATCACCACATGCTTAGCGCCATCGCGCCGTGCTAATTGTTCCAGTTCATCAAGAATTGCCACGCCATGACCTTGCGCCCGGTATTCGGGTGCCGCCGCCATAAAGCGAATTTGCGCTTCTTCAGGACTATTAAAATGCAGCCTGCCAACGGCAATCGCCTCACCAGCACTGTTGACCACCATACGGTGAATGCCGACTTGGTCGTACTCGTCTTGCTCAGAGCCGCGCGGGCGTTGAAACGGTTGACGCAATACCCGCCAGCGCAGCTGATAATAGCGCTCTAATTGCTCAGTCGTAGTTGGCTCAATCACCTGATACATGGGCTTTACGTGCCTTTTGATTGAAGTAAAAAGGTGACCGGACCATCGTTGGTGAGAGTCACCTGCATGTCAGCGCCGAATTCACCAGTTGCCACGCCCACGCCGAGTTGTTGCAGTGCCGTGACAAACTGCTGATAGAGCGGCTCGGCTTGCGCCGGTGCTGCTGCTGAGGAAAAACTCGGCCGGCGGCCGGTATTGGTGTCCGCCGCCAAGGTAAACTGTGAAACCACCAGCACACTGCCACCAATATCATGGACACTCAAGTTCATTTTGCCATCAGCATCACTAAATAGCCGATACTGAGCCACTCGCTGGGCCAGCTTCGCGACATCGCCGGCGTGATCATCACGCTCTATGCCAAGTAGCACCAGTAAGCCTTGCTGAATGCTGCCAACGACTTGCCCAGCAATTTCTACCCGAGCTTCACTGACTCTCTGCAGGAGCGCTATCATGTTCTAAAAACTCCTCAATACTCACCGTCAACTCAGCACCAATTAAGACAATATTCCAGCTTACAAAAATCCACAGTAACATGATTGGAATAGCCGCTAACGCGCCGTAGATTGCTTGGTAGGATGGAAATGCCGTGATGTAGGCGGCAAAACCCTGCTTTGCCAATTCAAACAATAGTGCAGCCACTAATGCTCCCCAAATCGCATGGCGCACTTTCACTACCCGGTTCGGCATCATCACGTATAAAATCAAAAAGGCAATCAGCGAGGTTAACACCGGCACCAAACTGAGTAACATCGTGCGAAACCCTGATACATAGTCTTCGGCAAAAGCGGTCAGAGAAATCAGATACGAGGTGATCGCCATGCCGGACCCCATTAGCAGTGGGCCAAGCGTTAAGATCATCCAGTATACGGCTAACGCCACGGCTAGCCGGCGCCGTTGCTTAGTACGCCAGATACGATTCATGGTGGCGTCTATGGTAGAGATCAAATTAACCGCTACCACGATCACGAACACCACCCCAATACCGGTCATTTTCGACACGTTGCCAATGAAGGTATTTAAATACTCTGATAACACTTCACCTGATGTTGGCATTAAATTGGCAAATAAGAAATTTTCTAATTGCAGCCGCAGTTCGGTAAACATTGGGAATGCCGCAAAAATAGAAAATACCACCACTAGCATAGGCACTAGGGCCAACATGCTGACAAAAGTAAGATGGCCAGCGATGATGGTGATACGGTCGGCTAAACAGCGCTTGCCAAAGTAGCGCAAAAATTGACCTACGCAGCGTAGCGATTGTTTGCTGCGAGTCATCCAATTGTGCGGTTCTGCCATATCAGTAATCCCATTCCTGCGTTGCTGCGTATTCACAAGCTACAAAGTATAGCGAGTTGGAGCAAGATATGATTGTGATTTTTGGCGCAGGTGGTGGTTTAGGTCAAGCCTTGGTCCACCACTACCAGCAACTCGGTGAGCAGGTCCTAGCGGTCAGCCGTCAGGCAGGAGCTGCTGTAAATAATGTACAGTGGGTGCAGGTAGAAGGTTACCGTCCCGAGCAGTTGTTGGCGCTGGTAGAGCCGTTAACTAAGCAGCCAATTGCTGGCGTGATTAGTACTATCGGCACGCTCTACAGCGATGATTTTATGCCAGAAAAGCGCCTTGATGAGTTAGTTACCGAGCACTTAATGCATAGTTATTATGTGAATGCGGTGCTGCCGTTAATGTTATTGCAATGGATGAAACCTTATTTACCCGCAGCCCAACGCTGCTTTTGGGTGCAACTGAGCGCTAAAGTAGGAAGCATCACCGATAATCAGCTCGGCGGCTGGTATAGTTATCGTGCGAGCAAAGCAGCCCTTAATATGTTGTTGAAGACAGCAGCTATCGAGTTAGCCAGAACCCATAAACAACTGACGTTAGCGGCTATTCATCCGGGTACTACGGACACTCAGTTGTCGAAACCATTCCAGGGTCGCTTAAGTGCCGATAAGCTTTATACACCGCAGCTATCAGCACAGCGTATCGCGCAGGTGATTGCCACACTCGAACCACACGTCAGTGGCGGTTTGTGGCATTGGGATGGCTCGCGCTTACCCTATTGAGCCTAGGCAAGCCTAGGCGGGCTGTTGCAAACCAGCCATAAAGGTGTCGAGTGCTTGCTCAGCCACTTCGACAACATTAAAGTAGTCGGGATCAAGTAACCAGTTGTAAATAATGCCGTCAATCATTGCTACTAAACAGACTACGAGTTTTGCTGCGTTTGTCGTTTTTGGTAATTGCCCATGATCAATAGCTTGTTGCATCAACAGGATACATTCTTCGATGCAATTATTGCGCGCGCGTAAATGGCGAAAATGAATGGGTAGCGTTTCATCCACGTATTCACATTTGTGGAACAGAATATTAATCACTGACTGGGTGTGTGGATCACGTTGCAACAATTCAACGATATTCAGTAATCGTGCCCGCAATAATGCTAAAGGGTTATCCACATGGCGTTGACTGGTTTGCTCTAACATTTGATCAAACGGCAGGCTGACACGCTCCATCATGGAATCGATCAGGTCGAGTTTGTTGTCGAAATGGTGATAGATAGCCCCACGGGTAACGCCAGCTGCTTCCGCCACTTGCATCATTGAAGTATTCGCTACACCTTGTGCGCTAAATAAGCGCTCGGCAGCATCTAGCAGGTCTGCTTTGGTAGCTAATGCATCCGCTTTTGTTCTACGAACCAAGACCTTAACCTCTTTGTTAGATAACTTGTTCGGTACTAATTGCAACGATTATACCGTAATTTATACAATCATGCATGTATGTATGTAAAGCACGCCAAAAGCCAACTGGGACAGCTCCTTTGCGTTTGCGGTGTTTTTCTTCGATACTGACGAAGGTTACTTTGGAGAACTGATCCTATGCGTTATTTAATACTGTTCATGGCGACTGTTATGCTAGTGTTCGCGAACGCTGCCAAAGCCGGCGAAGAGCCTGAGCTGCACCCGCAGTTAGAAGTATTTCGCCCGTACTTGGAGACCTACTGGATTGGCGACGTGAGTCAGCCGGGTAGTGCTACCCCAAGTATTGATCGGTCGTACTGGCAGCGCGCATTAAATGGTCAGGCGATAAAAACCACGCACTCCATTAATGATGGCGAGTATGGTGGGGAATCGATGATCGTCTGGGATGAAAAGAAACAGTCGTTAGCCTATTATTATTTCACTACAGCGGGCTTTTACACCCACGGAACGATGCGCTTTGATGCTGACGATAACACTCTTGAAGCCTATGAGCAGGTTGAAAATAATGTCAATGGCATTACTGCCGTCAAATCATTTTCAATTTTTAATCAGCACGATGGTACACTAACCACGCGTTCAGAATACCTGCAAAATGGTCAATGGCAGCCCGGTCATAGCGCCAGCTACCGGCTCAGTGGGCCGCTCGAGATTATCTTTCAATAAGGTGTGTCATGAAGAATCAAGTCGATAGCCATGTGATCCTTGAGGTCTATGAGATTGTTCGCACCCATGGCCAAAAGAATGGTCATGAATACGTGCTTGAGGGTATTACCGTATCGACTGATCATGATGGCTATACGGTCTACTTGTCAGGGCATGGCGTGGATATGCACCTAGCGTTTCACAATACGTATCACTTTAATTATGAGAGTGAGCGCGAGTTGGAACTATTCATGAAGAAACTGCATTGGTTGCGTAAAACCTACCAGCAAAAAAAGGCTGATAATGACGAGTAAAGCCAAAAGTTACAGTGTTGGTGAAGAAATCGCCCATGCACTGACTCATGGTGTTGGGGCAGTGGCTAGTATCGTCGGGTTAGTGTTGATGTTGTTGTGGTCAACGCACTATGGTGATATCTGGCATGTGGTGAGCGCTAGTATTTATGGTGTCAGCCTAATCATGTTGTATGCCAGCTCGACGTTTTATCATGCATTATCCTGGCCTCGTGCCAAAGCGTTTTTTCAGCAAGCGGACCATGCTGCGATATACATTCTCATTGCTGGAACCTACACGCCGTTTTTGTTGGTTAATTTACGCGGGCCATGGGGCTGGAGTTTGTTGGTGTTAGTGTGGTCAATTGCATTGCTCGGAGTCGCGATTGAGTTATTGCTCAAGGAGCGTATAAAGTGGCTATCGCTGAGCTTGTACTTAGGTTTGGGGTGGATGGCGCTGATTGCCGTTAAGCCAATGCTTGATAACGTTGCCAGTAATGGTTTACTGCTGCTATTAGCGGGTGGTTTAGCATACAGTTTTGGGGTTATTTTTTATGTCTGGAAATCGCTTAAATATCATCACGCGATATGGCATGTTTTCGTCCTAACTGGCAGCGTCCTGCACTTTTTCTCGGTGTTTTATTACGTACTACCTCGACCTTCCTAGTAAATAGAGTGTCTAGTTCGCACTGGTGAAGGTGACTTAAACCACACCGGTGTGGTGGTATGTTGCCAGCCAATCAAACAGTTCTGCACTCGGGAACGGCCTGGCATAGTAATATCCTTGAGCCAGTTTTACGCCAAGCTTAGTTATCGTTTCTGCTTCAGAAGCTGTCTCGATGCCTTCGGCAACCGTTGTTAATTTCAGCGCTGCTGATAACTCAACGATATGGCGGACAACAATTTGGTGTATCGGATTGCTATCGATATCTTTAATAAAATCACGATCAATTTTCACTTCATTTAATGGCAATCGCATTAAATGATTCAGTGAGGCAAAGCCAGTGCCAAAGTCGTCAAGTGATAGCGACACCCGAAAGTTTTGAAAGTCCTTTAAGCAATCCTGTATGAGCTGCAGGTTATCGAACGAGTCACTTTCGAGTATTTCAAGGCACATCATTGGCATTAATTCGGGATGGAGATGCGCGTATTGCTCAACTTGACGTCTAAACCATGAATCAGTAAGTTGTCGCGGACTTATATTCAGGCTCAAACTAAGCGTATAATTTTTTGTGTAGAGTTTTTTTAACAGTTCAATACCGTGCTCTAATACATAATGACCCAATAGAACTTCAGCGTCTGTATTGGCAATTTGCGGTAAAAAACTCAAGGGAGAGACTACCCCTCGCTTGGGATGGTGCCACCGGATCAATGCTTCAAAGCCCATTAATGAGCGATCAGAAAGCTTTATTTTAGGTTGCAAGTAAAGTTGAAATTGATTGGCTGCGAGGGCTTCTGTAACTTCAAAGATAAGCGATGATTTCCCATATTGAATCTGCAAACCTTCATCATCAAAAATCTCATACTTACCGCCGCCTTTGTTTTTTACCGTGATACAAGCATGCATGGCGTTACGAATGGCGCGGTCGGGAGAGTTTTGTGGTGCTGCAACCAGCGCTATTCCTATTGATGCAGATAGTGAGTGTAAGTGCTCACCAATTCGCATGGGGAGTTCAATTTGCTCTTGTAAGTGCCTAAATAGAGGTGCTTTTTGGGCGACATCAACACATAAGTAGAATTGATCACCATTACTTCGTGCCATAAAATCGCTGGGACCTAAAAAGCGACTTAAGCGATGCTCTAGTTCATTAAGAACGCGGTCTCCGATTTTATTTCCGAACTCTCTATTGAGCACAGAAAAATTATCGATATCGATACAACATACCGCAATCGCTGGTGAGCATTTCTGACTCGTTAAGAGCTGGTCTAGCATGTTGTAGAAATTACCAAACACTGTTATTGCTCCTGCTGCCAACGTTCCATTTTACGGTAGATAGTCGAGGGGCTTACTTCCAAAATTTGTGCCGCAGCACGAATATTGCCCTGACACTGCTCGATAGTGAATTCAATCACTTGTTGCTCTGAGCGCCACAATGGTTGAAGTGAATAAGTGGGATTTTTCTTCGGCTGTGGCGTCGCGACAGTGGTCGAAGTGTGGCCCCCCTGGGTAATTTTTTCAGCTTCGAGAAGTTCGCTCGGAAGCATGTGTGGTGTGACGATTTCACCATCGTGCAACACCACGATTTTGCGAATAATATTACTTAATTCGCGAATGTTTCCTGGCCATCTGTATGCATGTAGCACCGCCTCAACAGCCGGAGCGAATCGCTGGAACTGCTTATTTTCTTCCGCGCTAAAATCACGAAGAAATTTACGTGCTAGCAATATCACGTCATGCCCGCGCTCACGCAGCGGCGGCAACTGAATTGGAATCACGTTCAAACGATAGTAGAGGTCTTCACGCAGCAGACCGGCTGCAACCGCTTCTTTGGGGTTACGATTGGTAGCACAGATAAATCGAACATCCACTTGCAGCAGTTCATCACTGCCTACCGGCTGTAGTTTTTGAGTTTGAATAAAACGTAGTAACTTACTTTGTAGATCGATGGGTAGTTCACCAATCTCATCAAGAAACAGGGTACCACCGTCAGCGCGCTGAGCCGCTCCAATTCGATTGGTATTGGCACCGGTAAAAGCTCCTTTGACATGACCAAAGAGCTCTGACTCGAGTAATTCACGTGGAATAGCTGCGCAGTTAATGGCAATAAATGGCCGATGGCGGCGGTCACTTTCTAAATGGATAGCCTCTGCACATAGTTCTTTACCAGTTCCACTTTCACCGGTGATAAATATAGAAGCGCGGCTAGTTGCAGAGCTGCGAATGGTATCAAAGATATTATTGATACTCAGCGAACGACCAATCATGCCATGAAATGATGCGCCATCATTAGCATTGGTTAATGCGCTGATCCGCTGGCTTAAATTAAACTCACGTAGTGCGTTAGATATAGTGACTAACAAGCGGGTTCGTTCAATTGGCTTGGTGAGGTAGTCGTTGGCTTTGTTGCGCAGCGCAATAAGAACTTGTTCGTTAGAATAGTCTGAAGTAACGATAATGATTGGTACTTTTTCGTCCATACTGCGAATATGCTTCAGCAGTGAAATACCGTCAGTATCAGGTAGCGATAGGTCCAGCATGACCAGCTCAAAGCCGCCCTGGTGAAAATACTCTAGTGCCTCTTTGCCATTTACCGCAGAGGTCACTCGGTAGTCCGCATCTAAGTAACTGGAATAGATCAGTGCGGTGGTTGGATTGTCTTCAACAATCAGAATATTAGCTTGGTACGGATTGGTTTGAGTCATTTATAATCCTAAAAAAGCTGGGCTTAGTGCTTGGTTAAGCAATAAGCCCAGAATGCGTTAGATGGGAGATCTTTCACGCATAGTTAATAAAGCAAAAGTTGTGCCAACTTTTTAGAGGCTGACAATTCCTTGTTAAATAGGTAAACACGCATTTTGGCCC
>DIVC01000098.1:3332-19512 GCA_002423905.1 Idiomarina sp. UBA6142 | reverse complement strand
CACTACACCATGGCTTTCAGTGCGATCCAACCACCAAAGCCACGGCGGTACCGATTTATCAAACTGCCGCCTATGAGTTTGATAGCGCTCAACATGGCGCCGACTTATTCGATTTAGCAGTGCCTGGTAACATTTACAGCCGTATCATGAACCCCACCAATGATGTCTTGGAGCAGCGTTTGGCGGCGTTAGAGGGCGGCATTGCTGGGCTTGCCGTGGCCTCTGGGATGGCGGCTATTGAATATGCCTTGATTACCCTAGCGAAGCAGGGCGATAACATTGTCACCACACCGCATATTTATGGCGGTACCTACACCTTATTTAAGCATATGTTGCCGAGCTTTGGCATTGAGGTACGTTTTGCCGAATCGGATGAACCAGCGGCATTGGCGCGCCTGGTGGATGGCAACACCAAAGCCTTATATTGCGAAACCATTGGTAACCCTGCTGGCACCGTGGCTGATATTCCAGGGCTTGCCGCAGTCGCTGAGCAGGCTGGTATTCCGTTGGTAGTCGATAATACTGTTGCCACGCCATTGTTGTGTCAGCCAATTGCCCTAGGTGCGCATATTATCGTGCACTCGTTGACTAAATATATCGGCGGCCATGGCACCACCATTGGTGGCATCATTGTTGATTCTGGGCGTTTTGACTGGCAACGCTATGCCGACAAGTTTCCACAATTTAGCCAGCCAGAGCCGGCTTATCATGGCGTTGTGTATAGCGATAGTTTCGGCCCTGCGGCATTTATTGCGCGTGCACGGACAGTGGCGTTGCGCAATACCGGCGCGGCGCTGGCACCATTTAATGCATTTTTAATTCTTCAGGGATTAGAAACGCTGGAACTGCGTATGGCCCGCCATTGCGAGAACACCGTCAAGGTGGCCGAGTACTTGCAGCAACACCCCAAAGTTGCCTGGGTTAACTTTGCTGGGCTGCCAAGTCATCCTCATTATCAGCGAGCACAAACGATCATCCACGGTGGCGTACCATCGGCTTTGCTAACCTTTGGTATCGAAGGTGGTTATGAGGCTGGCGTGGCATTTTATGATCAGCTGAAGCTATTTAAGCGCTTGGTGAATATCGGCGATGCTAAATCATTAGCCTGTCACCCGGCTTCGACCACGCATCGACAACTAAACGCGGAACAACAGCAAGCCGTTGGGGTGCGACCTGAAGCCATTCGCCTCGCTGTAGGTATTGAACATAGCGCTGATATTATTGCCGATCTCGAGCAAGCGCTGGCTGTCGCTTAAGCGGTTTTTTTCGGCCGAACATGGCGGCTGACAATACGTTTGCCGTCACGTTTGACCCCTGGCTGTTGGCGATAGCCCCATAGAATGTCGCGGGCTTGCTTGGCAGCCACCGGCAAATCAATAATCGGCGCTGGATAATCGCTGCCAATTTTGCAGTTATACAGCGTTTGTTCCATAGCCGTCATACGCCATGGCTCGGCTAGCAAAGGCGTTGGGAGTTCAGCCAGTTCCGGGCACCAGCGTTTGATAAATACACCATCGGCATCATGCTCTTGGGCCTGTTTCGTGGGGTTATAAATTCGAATGGTATTGGTGCCGGTAACACCGGCTTGCATCTGAAACTGGGGATAATGAATACCGGGCTCAAAATCAAGAAATTGCCGAGCCAGATGATGCACTCCAGCGCGCCAATCAATGCCTAATAAATGGCATAAAAAGCTCACTAACATGGCCCGCATCCGAAAGTTTAAATAGCCTGTTGCGATCACGCAGCGCATGCAGGCATCTACCAGAGGAAATCCGGTTTGACCGGTTTCCCATGCATGTAAGTGCTCACTTACTTGGCTATCTGAACGATAAGGGAAATCGAGGTAAGCACGATTGACTGGGCGAAACTCCATCGCGCATTCACTTTCAAACTTCTGCATAAAATGACAATGCCAGTGCAACCTTGAGGCTAAGGCTACTAGTGTTCTGCGCCAACCGGGAGTGTGCCATTGGCGGAGTAAATGTTGGTAGAATTCGCGCATGCTGATGGTGCCCCACGCTAAATGAGGTGACATGCGCGAGCAACTGTAGCGGCTTAATTCTGGTTTCGAAATATGATACGGATAGTTTTTACCACGCCCGGCAAAAAAGTCCGCTAAGGTCGCCCAAGCCGCGCGGCTGCCGCCATGCTGATAGGGCAGTTCCGTGGTCGGTAACAGCCACTGTGGCGTCGGCTGAAAGGCTGCTAAGTGCTGGCCAACTTGCGTGCTTGGTAGCCAGTGTGCCTGATGCCAGGGAACTGCAACAATGCGGCTGCGCATCACCTGTTTCCAACGTTCATCCCAGTGTTGCCGAGTGGCCAAGCCGCGAATAACCCCGGCAGTTTGATATTGTTGCCAGTGGATGTCTTGGCTATCGCACCACGCTTGCACCGCACGGTCTCGTGCGTACGTATTGGCCAACCCAATTTCTTGATGCGCATAGAGGGCATCAATACTGACCTGCTGATGAAGTTGCTGCAGTACTTCGAGGACATCGCCATGAACAACCCACAAGTGAGCATCAGGGTGCTTGAGCGCTGCGAGTTGATCATTCATATCAGCAATAGATTGTGCCACAAAGTGCCAGTGACGTTGATGATAATGGCGGTCCTGTTGTAGCAAAGGCTCCACCACATAGAGCAACAACAGCGGCGCACCGCTCTCAATCGCGGCGACCAGTGGGAGATGATCAGTTAAGCGCAGATCGCGCTTAAACCAGACAACCGCGCAACTCATTCGTCAATAGGCCAATCTGCCGCATCACAATGATCAAGCACTGCACTAGCCCGCGAGTTACCCCAGTGCGCGATAAAACTGCCATGCGGATCATAGTGGCGGGTTTGTTTATCCAGATCAAAGCGGCGGTGACCACGAGGGTCAGCTCCAACTCCGGCGAGATACTGCCAATTACCCCAATTAGCAGCAACATCATAATCAATCAATTGCTGCTCAAAATACGCTGCACCATAGCGCCAATCCAGTTGCAATTCATGGACTAAGCAACTGGCCACTAATTGCCGTCCGCGATTGGACATGTAGCCTGTTTGATTTAATTGGCGCATGCAGGCATTAACAATTGGATAGGGAGTATTGCCACTGCACCATTTCTGAAACCGAGCAGCATAAAAACTGGTTCTGGGACCCTGTTGCTTGAGGCCTGTAAAGGCAAACAGGCGTTTACCATGGGCTAGGGCATACCATTGAAAATATTCGCGCCAGAGCAGTTCAAACCAAATCCAATAGGTGCTGTCATTGGCGCCAAACTGTTGCTCATGATGAGCAAGTGCATCGAGTACCTGGCGCACTGACAGTGAGCCATCGGCTAACCATGCAGAAAACTTGGTTGAGGCTGGCCAGTCATCTAGGGCGTTACGCGTTGCTTTGTAATGCTGCGGTGCAGTACTGGTAAAATACTGTTGCACATGGTTGATGGCAGAACTGCTCCCACCTTGCCACGGATGATCGGCAACATGATTCACTGCTGGTAGTTGTTGCCAGTTGTGACTTACCAGCTCGGTATTCAGCGGAGTGCGCGGCAAAGCAACCGGTGGCGGCTGAGCCGAAGCCAGCTGGGAGCGCAGATCAGCGGCTTCCACCAAGCGCCGAAATTTGGAAAAGTTGTCCGGTAGTTCATCGAGCTTAAAGGGCAATTGCAGCGGGTCGAATAAGGTATGCGTGCTCGCACTATTGTAGTGAATAAATGGATAACGTTGCCGCAGCAGCTGCTGATAGCGGCGCTCGTAGTAGCCAACATGCTGACTGTAGTAAATGACGGCGATACCATGCTGGCTGATTAATTCGGCTAAGCTATGCAGAGGGTTTTGTTGCAGCACCAATAACTGCTGGCCACGGGCTTGGAGTTGTTGGCGTAAATCGCCCAGGCTGCGCTGTAAAAACCGCCACCGCTGATCCCCCAAACTGCGCAAACCATAGCGGTTTGGTTGCCGCCACTCGGGCGGCAATACGTACAAACAAATCAGCTGTTGGCATTCGTTGGCCGCTTGCGCTAACAGCGGGTTATCAGTGACGCGCAGGTCATTGCTAAACCAATACAACCCGACCCGATGTAGCGCCATGGCGAACTCCTGATAGCCTGATAGTTAGTACAGCTCTTTCAATGAGGCATTATTGAACGGTTCAAGATCATCGTCTCGGCCTTCGCGGACCTTTTTGACCCAGTTCGGATCTTGTAGCAAGGCCCGACCGACTGCGATCAAATCAAACTCACCTGCTTGCATGCGCTGGTTGAGCTCATCGAGGCCAGATTTTTCAACCTGCGCTTGCTTCGACATGAACGTACCACTCATAAAATCTTCGCTTAAACCAACGCTACCCACGGAAATGGTCGGCTTACCGGTTAGCTTTTGGGTCCAGCCAGCAAGATTTAACGCAGAGCCCGGGAATTCTGGTTCCCAGAAGCGTCGGGTGGAGGCGTGAAACACATCCACACCGGCGTCGCTGAGTAATTTCAGCAACTCGGCCAATTGCTCTGGGCCATCAACTAAGCTGGCTTTATAGTCTTGCTGTTTCCAGGTAGAGAAGCGGAATACAATCGCAAAGTCTTCGCCGACCGCGGCGCGCACTGCTTGAATGATCTCGACCGCAAACCGCGCGCGGTTCGCCAATGAACCACCATACTCGTCGTCGCGCAGGTTGGTACCATCCCACAAAAATTGATCAATCAGATAGCCATGAGCGCCATGAATTTCGACGCCGTCGAAACCAACCTCTTTGGCTAAACGCGCGGATTCTGCAAAGGCGGCAATCACATCATCAATATCTTGCTTGGTCATGCTCACACCGTTGTGCTTACCAGGCGCAAATAGGCCTGATGGCGAATAAGCCGGCGCAGCGCCCTCATGCTCCGGCTTACGCACGGCTCCCACATGCCACAATTGCGGAATAATCTGTCCGCCTTCAGCGTGCACAGCATCGACCACTTTCTTCCAGCCGGCCATGGCCTCGGCACCAAAAATATGCGGTACGTTCGGGTAGCCACTGGCGCCAGCATGATTGATCTCAGTCCCTTCGGTCACAATAAGACCCACTTCTCCGGCGGCACGGCGGGCATAGTAAGCGACGTTATCGTCGTTTGGCACGTTACCTGGCGAGAAGCTACGAGTCATAGGTGCCATCACCGTGCGATTACGTAAGTTGAGGGTTTTACATTGAAATGGACGAAATAAAGCAGAGGTCATTCGGTACTCCTTGAGTATAGTTCAGTCACTACGCAGAGCTAGTGGGTTAGGATCGCTATCACCGCAGGGTCTGGGATTGCTTATTGTCCCTTAGTTGGGGTCAATAACGCATCAGGCAAGGGCTCTTCAATGCACGCGCACAAGGTGGCAATCAGTTTTTGTTCGGTGGCAGAGATCATACCGTCTTGTTGTGCCACTTGCAGCCAGCGTGATACGACCTGTTCTTTCATCGATGGTGACCAGTGGTGGCAGGTATTGATGGCTTGCTCGAGTTCAGCATAATTGAGTTGCTGTCCCTGTTCTGCATCAACCAGAGCGCTGACCGTCAGATCAAAGGCTCGTTGATTATCAATGCGAGTAGCAAAGCGCTTAGCGGGCAGAAGCTGCCGCGCAATCAGCTGATACAAACACCAATGGAACAGGTCATTGCCAGCAGCGAAACTCTCTAAATCAGCCAATAGGGCTAATTTTTCGCCGCCTTCGGTTAACCGTAGCGCGGGCATCGATAATTCCACCAAGGCCAATAGTTGCGCGGCATTCAACTGGCTCAGTTCAGGCAGCATGGTACTGCTGCTTTGTTGTGTCGCAAGCAGTTCACGCACCAACGCTGGCGCGTGTTTGGGGCTACGCGCTTGCTCCAGCAATAGCGCGGGTAAGGCCAGCAGCGCCAAGCGATTCAATGCGGTGGGTTGTGGTTGCGCGGCTTTGTGCACCTGTTCGGTTTCGCTAAAGGCTTGGCGTGGTTCGGGGTAACGACCATTCCAGCGCGGCTCCAATCGCTTAATGCGTTTTTCCAATGGTGGGTGGGTGGCCATCATACTGAACCAGCTGGATACCGCGTTACCAAAAAATAAGTGCGCTGCTTCACTGCTGTTTTTGTGCGTGAGTCGACTGCCATCTTGGCGAGCGCCAATCTGTTTGAGCGCTCCAGCAAGGGCTTCTGGGTTACGGGTGAATTGCACTGCGGCGGCATCGGCCAAATATTCGCGCTGGCGCGATACTGCGGCTTTAATGATGCTGCCAAACAGCACTCCGATCCAGCCGATAATCAATAAAGCCAAGCCAATAAAGGGTAAAGGGTTCACCTCTTTACTGTTACGCCGACCACTAAAACGAGCGGTCCGTAGCAGTATTTCACCCATTTTGGCGAGCGCCAAAATCCCTGCTAAAGCCGCGATAAGGCGAATATTCATGCGCATGTCGCCGTTCAGAATGTGGCTAAATTCATGTGCTACCACCGCTTGCAATTGCTCGCGGGAAAAACTTTCAACCGCCCCGCGAGTTAGCCCTATCACCGCATCTTTACTGGCATATCCGGCAGCAAAAGCATTAATCGCACCCTCTTCGGGTAACAAATAAACACTGGGCACTGGCATATTGGCGGCAATCGCCATTTCTTCAACGACATTCAGAATTCGGCGTTCGAGCGGGTCTTGGGAATCGGGGGCAATACGCACGCCACCGAGGCTCTCAGCAACGACGTGACCACCTGGTTTTAGTTGTAACCATTTAAACAGCATCACCAAACCGATACTGGCGGCCACCACTAAAGCCACCATGGTCAATGGACCGGTGTGTACCTGATAGCTGCCATTGGCATCGCTATTCAGATAACCCATCACTATGGCCGCTGCCGCAGTTACGATAGCGATGATGAGACTGATGGCCACCATAAATAACACCACCAGTAAGGTGGTGTTACGTTTAGCTTGTTGCTGTTGCTCGAAAAAATTAACCATAACTGCTTAGAACTGCACTTTGGGTGCTGCCTGAATTGCTGCGCTATCGGCAAATTCGAGTAAGCTGGCATCGTTGGGATGACCAAAAAAGCTAGCGAATACCACTGGTGGGAATGATTGACGATAGGTGTTATAACCCATCACTGCATCATTAAAGGCTTGCCGTGAGAAGGCAACGCGGTTTTCGGTGCTGGTCAGCTCTTCGGACACTTGCATCATATTTTGATTGGCTTTTAGGTCGGGGTAGGCTTCCATCACTACATTTAACCGCCCTAAGGCTGAACCTAGGGCTGATTCTGCCCCACCTAAGCCCTGCATGGCGCTGGCATTGGATGGATCGGCCGCTGCTTGCTTCAGTGCTCCAGCGGCTTGATTACGCGCGGCAACCACTGCTTCAAGAGTTTCACTTTCATGCTTTAGATAGGCTTTAGCGGTTTCGACCAAGTTCGGAATCAGGTCGTAGCGTCGCTTCAATTGCACTTCAATTTGCGCAAAGGCATTTTGATATTGGTTCTTTAAGCGAACCAAGTTGTTGTAGATACTGATTGCCCATAGCAACACAATCACGGCAATAATAATAATGATCCAACCTGTGCTCATCGCGTTCTCTCCTGTGGTAGCAATGCTCTCAACATGCTATGCTTTGGCGTCATTAGCAAGCCAAAGAATTGTAATTGTACATGACAACAGCAACCGTGACCTCTGGAAACCTATTTATCGTCGCTGCGCCAAGTGGTGCCGGTAAGTCTAGTCTAATAAAAGCGCTGTTGGATCGCCATGCTGACGGCTCCATGCAAGTATCTGTATCTTGTACCACACGAGCGATTCGGCCGGGTGAACAAGAGGGTGTGCATTATCATTTTATTTCGGTCGAGCGCTTTCAAGAAAAAATCGCCAACCATGAATTTTATGAGTGGGCGGAAGTGTTTGGTAATTTTTATGGCACCTCACGCACAGTTATTGAGCAAACCTTAGCACAAGGTGTTGATGTATTCTTAGATATCGATTGGCAAGGTGCACGCCAAGTACGTGATGCGTACCCAGCCGCACGGTCACTATTTATCCTGCCACCAAGCCTTGCTGTGCTTGAGCAGCGCTTGCGCAGTCGTGCTCAAGATAGCGATGCGGTCATTGCCCAGCGCATGGCTAAAGCACAGCACGAAATGTCGCATTATCATGAATTCGATTATTTACTGATCAATGATGATTTTGCCACCAGCTTGGCAAATTTTGAGCATATTGTGCTGGCTCAGCGTCAACGAATGGCGTTGCAGCAGTCACGACATGCGACTAAACTCAAAGATCTGTTGGCGAATCACGGCTAAATCCGTATAATTCCTGACCCGTTTTGATTCGCCCGAATCAACTATGACTGTCTATCACGTATTGGAGTAACTATGGCACGCGTAACTGTAGAAGAAGCTGTTGATCGCATTGGTAACCGCTTTGACCTGGTATTGGTTGCCTCACGCCGTGCACGGCAATTAGCCACCCAAGGCAAAGATTCATTAGTGCCATGGAAAAACAACGAGAAAGCCACCGTAGTCGCATTGCGTGAAATTGAGCAAGGCTTAATTGATGCCAAGCGCCTTGATGCGCAAGAACGTACTGAAATGGCGCAACAAGATGCTGACGAATTGGCAGCTGTTGACGCGTTGCGTGGGATTGAGTAACACGGGTGTATTTGTTCGAAGGTTTACGGCAGAAAGTTTCAGAGTATCTGCCCGCTGAACAGGTAGAGCAGATTACTGCGGCCTATCGCTTGGCCGCAGATGCCCATAGCGCGCAGAAGCGCCACAGTGGCGAACCTTATATTACCCATCCCGTGGCCGTTGCCGGTATCCTTGCCGATATGCGGCTCGATCACGAAACCATCATGGCGTCGTTGTTGCACGACGTGATTGAAGATACCCGCTTCACTCAAGAAGATCTCGCTGAGCAATTTGGTGGCATGGTTGCCGAATTGGTCGAGGGGGTATCTAAGCTCGATAAGCTGCAATTTAATTCCCAAGAAGAAGCGCAAACCGAAAACTATCGCAAAATGATCATGGCGATGGTGCATGACATTCGCGTGATTCTGATTAAATTGGCCGACCGTACCCATAATATGCGCACCATTGGTCATTTACGCCCAGAAAAACGCCGCCGTATTGCCCGCGAAACCCTTGAAATTTATGCTCCACTAGCCCACCGTTTGGGTATTCACGATATTAAAAATGAACTCGAACTACATGGCTTTTTTGCCATGTATCCATGGCGTGCACGGTTGCTCGAATCACAAGTGAAAAAGGCCCGTGGTAATCGCCGTGAATTGGTCGAGCGGGTTGAAATTGAGATTGATAAACGACTAAAAGATAACGGTATTCCAGCGCGAGTCAGTGGGCGCGAAAAGCATCTGTACAGTATTTATAAAAAAATGCTGCACAAAGAACTGCAGTTTGAACAAGTCATGGATATCTACGCGTTTCGGGTGGTGGTTGCTGACATCGATACCTGTTATCGCGTGCTTGGCGCGCTGCACAATCTGTACAAACCCATTGAAACCCGTTTTAAAGATTACATCGCGATTCCTAAATCCAATGGCTATCAGTCTTTGCATACCTCGCTGAAAGGCCCGCATGGTATTCCAGTTGAAGTGCAAATTCGTACCGAAGAGATGAATTTGATGGCTGATCGTGGAGTTGCCGCGCATTGGTTGTACAAAACAGAAGACAATAGCGGCACTACCGCGCAAGTGCGCGCGCGGCGCTGGATGCAAAGCCTATTAGAGCTGCAACAAAGCACCGGTAACGCGTTTGAGTTTATCGAGAACGTTAAGTCTGAATTGTTCCCTGAAGAAATTTACGTGTTCACACCTGAAGGTCGCATTATCGAATTGCCGCAAGGCGCCACACCAGTCGATTTTGCCTATGCGGTGCATACCGATATTGGTAATAGCTGTATTGGCGCACGGGTTAATCACAAGGTGTATTCACTGAGCAAACCGTTAGAAACTGGGCAAACCGTTGAAATAAAGACTGCTGCCGGGTCGCGGCCGAATATCGCGTGGTTGAATTTTGCGGTGACCGCTAAAGCCCGCGCAAAAATTCGGCAGTATTTGAAGGGTCAAGAAACCCGTGAAGCTGAACAACTCGGTGAACGGTTGCTTCGCGCGGCATTGGGTCCGATCAATTACGATGAAATTTCGGCCAAAGAATTTAAGCGGGTGTTGAAAGAAACCAAGATTGAGTCGGTGCCGCAGCTGCTGCGTGAAATAGGTCTTGGCAACATGATGTCCATTGCTATTGCCAAGCGCTTATTAGGCGAATTGGTGAATGTAAAAGATGACACCACGAATACCGGTGGTAATTACCGCTCGCTAGCCATTAAAGGCGCGGAAGGCTTACTGGTGAGTTTTGCTAAGTGTTGTCGGCCAATTCCCGGCGATGACATTATTGCTCATGTAAGCCCAGGTAAAGGTTTGGTCATTCACCGCCGCGAATGTAAGAACGTTCGTGGTCATGAATACGAGCCAGGTCACTACTTTCCAGTGCAATGGGACAACAAACCCGAAGCAGAATTTATTACCGAAGTGCGGGTAGAAATTGTCAATCATCAAGGTGCCTTGGCAAAGTTAACCTCTGCTATTGCAATGACTGGCTGCAATATTCATGGGCTAAAAACTGAAGAAGTCGATGCTAATATTTATCATATCGACATTGCGTTGACGGTTCATGATCGAAAACAACTCGCTGATGTGATTCGCCATATTCGAAAAATGCCAGATGTGCAGCGGGTATCACGTTTAAGGAAATAAACAACATGGCTAAAGTGATTATTAATACCGATCAAGCTCCTGCTGCTATTGGCACCTATTCACAGGCTGTCAAGATAGGTACCACGGTGTATTTGTCGGGACAGATTCCATTGGTACCTAGCACCATGCAGTTTATTAGCGAGAATTTTCGTGAGCAGGCGGTGCAGGTATTCAAGAACTTGCAAGCAGTGTGTGAAGCCGCCGGCGGTGAACTGCAAGATATGGTTAAAGTGAATATCTTTTTGACCGATCTCGGTCAGTTTACGGTGGTCAACGAAGTCATGGCGGAGTTCTTTAGCAGCCCCTATCCAGCTCGTGCTGCCATCGAAGTCAAAGGCTTGCCGAAGGGCGCACAAATTGAAATCGATGGCGTGATGGAGCTACCAAGCACCAATTAAGCCTCGGCGGTGACTGGCGTTCGCCCTTCCAGTGGCTTGCGCCAGATAATCACCGCGAGCGTCACTGCTAACAGAATAAAGCAGTAGCCGGTGTGCAGGCTCACCTGTAACGGCGATAAGCCAAAGCTGGCGCCCATCAGTAATGCTTGTGCTCCATAGGGCAACACGCCCTGCACCACACAGGCAGTGATGTCCAACAAACTGGCACTTTGGCGAGCGGCTAAATTACCGTTTTCGGCAAGATTCTTGCTTACTTCCCCCGATAACAAAATAGTCACGGTATTGTTTGCAACGGCTAGGTTGGTGACTGCGGTTAACCCAACGATGCCAAATGCTGCTCGTTGCTGCGGCTGGCGGAATAACGCGCTGGTAATACGTGCGACGGTATTCGCCAGAAACTGCAAACCGCCTTGTTGGCGAATCAATGCCGATAGCCCACCAATTAACAACGACAGCAAGAAGATCTCCTGCATGCCGGTAAAGCCTTTGTAGATGTCTTGGCTGAAGGCCACCCATTGATAGTCGACCGTGGCCATGCCAAATGCTCCGGCAATAATAATTCCGAGGCTCAGCACGGCAAACACGTTGAGGCCTAATACCGCTAAAATAATGATTAAAAAGTAGGGCAGACTTAGCCATAAGTTGGCATCTGGTATTTCAGCCGGTGAGCCACTGGTGTCATAGCTGGCTAACCAAATTACTGTGATGATTGCAGCTGGAATAGCAATCTTCAAGTTGGCTTTAAATTTGTCGCGCATGTCGCAGCCTTGGGTGCGGGTGGCGGCAATGGTGGTATCAGAAATAATCGATAAGTTGTCGCCAAACATCGCACCACTGACTAAAACGCCGGCCATCAAGGCCAGGTCAATATCGGCGGCTTCGGCAATGCCAAGGGCTACTGGCGCTAACGCTGCCAAAGTTCCCATTGACGTGCCCATCGCCGTGGATACCACCGCTGCGATGATAAATAGGCCCGGCAAAATGAAACTAGCCGGAATGATGTTTAGCCCCAAGGCGACCATGGCATCAACCCCACCCGTGGCAGCGGCCACCGTTGAAAAGCCTCCAGCTAGCAGGTAAATCAAACACATGGTGATAATGTTGCGCTCACCGACACCAGCAACAAAAGTATTGATACGCTCTTCAAAGACTTGTTTACTGAGCAAGATACCCAGCACGATGGCCGGTAAGATCGCGACTGGGCTGGCTAGCTGATAGAACGCGTAGTCAACGCCACTGACCTGAAAATAGATGCCGGTACCGAGAAATAGCAGTAGAAATAATGCGAGCGGTAATAAGGCTTTGGCGCTAGCTGGCTGAGTCATAAAAATCCTTGCCTGTTAAATTTGGACGTCCAGAAGTTTATATGTCTTGATTCGATAGCGCAAGCATCAAGGTTGCCAATTCTGCTTACATCGTGATACTGATACTATTGTTGTAGCTGTTATACCCTAGGAAGTCTATGAGCCCTGATGAACTGCACTTACAAATGCGCAATTTGCGCAGCGACGACTACGCCGAATTAAAAGCGTTGATGGATAATGTGTATCCAGATATTGGCGGCGCTTGGGGCGAACATACCATTTTGCGGCTGATTAAAGATTTTCCCGAAGGTCAATTGTGCCTTGAGGACAACGGTAAAGTTGTCGGTGTTGCGCTGACGGTGATGGTCAAGTATGCCCGTTTCAGCAACCCGCACACCTATGATGATTTGATGGATGCGCGGCAAAACATCCTCAATGATCGCAAAGGCGATGCCTTATATGGTCTGGATGTGTTGATTCATCCCAACTACCGTGGCTATCGTTTAGGCCGGCGCTTATACGATGCTCGTAAAGAGCTCTGTCGGCAGCTGAATTTGAAGGCGATTTTGGCCGGTGGGCGCATTGTCAATTACCACAAATACGCTGAAGAGCTGTCGCCTGGTCAGTACATTGAACAGGTGCATCGGCGCGAAATTTACGACCCAATTTTGACCTTTCAATTAGCCAACGACTTCACTGTTAAGCGTTTGCTGGGTCGCTATTTACCAGAAGATAAACGTTCCGCTGGTTTTGCCACCTTGCTGGAATGGGATAATTTCTTATACGAAGCGTCCGACAATATTTTGGGTAGCCGTATTCGCAATGTCCGTGTCGGCGCTATTCAATGGCAGATGCGAGCGGTTAACTCGGTAGAAGAAATGCTGCGCCAAGTCGAATACTTCGTTGATGCGGTTTCCAATTACCAGTCTGATTTTGCCGTGTTTCCAGAGTTCTTTAATGCGCCGTTAATGGGCCTGACTGATCAAAGCCGACAAAAAGATGCAATTCGATTCTTGGCCGGCTATACCGAGCGCTTCAAGCGCGAAATGTCACAAATGGCCGTCAGCTACAACGTCAATATCATCACCGGCTCGATGCCATTGGATGAAGATGACGTGATCTACAATGTGTCTTATTTGTGCCGTCGCGATGGCACGGTGGAAGAACAACGCAAGATTCATGTTACCCCTCACGAAAAACGCGACTGGGTCATTGAGGGCGGCGACAACGTGCGAGTGTTCGACACCGACGCCGGTCGCGTCGGCATTTTAATTTGTTATGACGTGGAATTTCCGGAACTTGGTCGCTTAATGGCTGCCGAAGGGTTAGAAATTCTGTTCGTGCCGTTTTGGACCGATACCCGTAATTCCTATTTGCGCGTGCGCCATTGCGCTCAAGCGCGGGCGGTTGAAAATGAATGTTATGTGGTGATCTGTGGTTCGGTTGGTAACCTACCGCAGGTGGAAAGCTTGGATGTGCAATACGCCCAATCGGCAGTGTTCTCGCCGTCAGACTTTGCGTTTCCGTACGATGCCATCTTGGCTGAGACCACCCCAAATACCGAACAATTGATTTTTTCTGATCTAAATTTAGATGAATTGCGCTATTTACATCACGAAGGTTCGGTTATGAACTTGAAAGATCGGCGTACTGATTTATACGAGGTAGTACGTAAGCGTTAATAAAAATTATAAGAGGAACAACACTATGCCAGTAAAGTTAATGCCGCCTACCGATGAAGCTTATGCCTACCCGTTGCTGATCAAGCAACTGTTACTGTCCAGCCAACGCTACGGTGTTGGGCGGGAAATTGTCGGCGGCCACAACGGCACCCGGTACAGCTACGCTGAGTTTTATCAGCGCGTGCAAAAGCTCGCCAATGTGCTGACCGAAGCCGGTGTGAAAGCCGGTGATGTGGTGGCGGTACTCGACTGGGATACCCCGCGTTACCTCGAATGTTTCTTTGCTATTCCCATGATCGGTGCAGTGCTGCATACCGTCAACGTGCGGCTGGCGCCGGAACAAATCGTATACACCATGAACCACGCCGAAGATGATCTGGTGCTCTGTCATGATGACTTTTTGCCGCTATTGGCTAAAGTGCGCGATCAACTGACCACAGTGAAAGGGGTGATTCAGCTGTCAGATAGCGCGCCAGCGCCAGCGTCACCAACGCCAACCCTAGGTGATTATGAGCAGTTGATGGCGGGTGCCTTAGCTGATTTTGATTTCCCAGACTTTGACGAAAATGCCATCGCCACCACCTTTTATACCACCGGTACCACCGGCAACCCCAAAGGCGTGTGTTTTTCGCATCGGCAATTAGTGTTGCATACCATGACCTTGGCGGCCACCACCAGTATGAACAGCGAAATGCAGCTGATCCATTCCGATACGGTGTACATGCCGATCACTCCGATGTTCCACGTGCATGCTTGGGGTGTGCCGTATTTAGCGACCATGCTCGGTATTAAACAGGTGTATCCTGGCCGCTACGACCCCACCGCATTAGTGAAGCTTTACCTCACTGAAAAGGTGACCTTTTCGCATTGCGTACCGACTATTTTGCAAATGGTGATTGGTAGTGAGAAAGCTGCCTCGATTGATTTTAGTGGCTGGCAAGTACTCATTGGCGGTAGTGCGCTGACCGAAGGCTTAGCCAAAGGTGCGCTACAACGCGGTATTCAGGTCTATACCGGCTACGGCATGTCAGAGACCTGTCCGCTGTTAAGCACCTCGTGGTTGCCCGCCGGCGCTAGCAAGCTGAGTATTGATGAGCAAGTGGCGATTCGGGTCAAAGCGGGTAAGCCGGTGCCGATGGTGAATATGCGTATCATCGACAACAAAGGTCGTTTTCTGCCGCACGATGGCGAAGCTATGGGGGAAGTGGTCGTGCGTACACCGTGGCTCACCCAAGCGTATGTGGGTGAAGCCGAAAAGAGTGCTGAATTATGGGCTAACGGCTGGTTACATACCGGTGACGTCGGCACCATTGATAGCAGCTATACCTTGCAAATTCGTGACCGCATTAAAGACGTTATCAAAACCGGTGGCGAGTGGGTGTCGTCGCTGGATATTGAAAATCTGATTAGCCAACATGACGATATCGCCCTAGTCGCGGTGGTCGGTCTGCCTGATGCCGAGTGGGGTGAACGCCCCCATGCCATGGTTGTGGCCAAGCCCGGTAAACAAGTCGACCGAGATGCCATCGCCAAACATCTGCAGCAATTCATTGCCGCAGGTGTCATCGAAAAATGGGCTATCCCCGACACCGTACAGGTGGTCGACGACGTACCACGCACCAGCGTCGGCAAAATCGATAAGAAAGTGATTCGGGTGGAGTTACAGAAACAACAACAGAATGCTTAAACGAGAGCTTTTTAGATGTGTGTGTCATCTCGTTCAACGAATTAAAACGAGATGACACAGCACAATTAGCAGTGGAATAAATTTCTGGGGTACGGTGTCTGTTTACTGCGTAGGATAATCCAACACCCAGTTTACATAAAGCTCGGTACCCGTTTTCAAAGCTGCTTCATCGGCATAGAAAAATGGCGAGTGGTTGCTCGGTGCTGTGATCGGATCTTGGCCTTCTGGAGTGATACCCAAGAACACAAATAAGCCGGGAGTTTGTAGAGCAAAGTAAGAGAAGTCTTCGGCCCCAGTCACTAACGCGTTGACTTTTACTTTATCTGCACCCGCCACGCGCTGCATAGTCGGCAGCATTTTACGCGTCAGCTC
>DIVC01000098.1:0-3320 GCA_002423905.1 Idiomarina sp. UBA6142 | reverse complement strand
TCCATATCGAAGTTACGAATAGTGCCTTCCATGTATACATCATCAGGAATGATGTTGTTACGCACGCCACCTTCGACAATGCCATAGCTCACTACCGCAGGCGCCTTAGTAATATCAATTTGGCGACTCACGATAGTCTGCGTGGCACCAATGATTTGGGCGGCAGCAACAATCGGGTCAACGCCACCCCAAGGCCGTGAACCGTGAGTTTGACGGCCTTTTACGGTAATTTCAAAGCGGTCCGAAGAGGCCATCAACGGCCCTTCACGATAGCCAATCACGCCAGTATTACCAGCCGACCACACGTGAATACCGAACACGGCGTCTGGCTTTTGCTTGGCAAATAAACCTTCTTGCAGCATCAATTCAGCGCCAGCCACACCTTCTTCCGGTGGCGCGCCCTCTTCGGCGGGCTGGAAGATAAACATCACACTGCCTTGCACTTGCTCACGAATGGCGACCAGTTGCTCGGCGGCTCCCATCAGCATGGCGACGTGCATATCGTGGCCACAGGCGTGCATTACGCCAACTTCTTTGCCGCGATACTCGCCAATAGCAGTTGATTTGAAGGGCACATCAGTTTGCTCGGTGACTGGCAGCGCATCCATGTCGGCCCGCAGCGCCACCAATGGGCCGGGTTTTCCGCCCTTTAGAATAGCCACCACACCGGTATTGGCAACACCGGTTTGTACCTCAAGGCCAAGACTTTGCAGATGCTCAGCGATGACTTTAGCAGTACGGAATTCACGGTTGCTTAATTCAGGGTGTTGGTGCAGATCGCGGCGCCAAGCAATGACTTTTTGTTCCAGTTCCGCAGAAATTTGTAGTGGATTGGTAGCCGCTTGTGCGGTAGATGAGGTGGTGACTGCAGCGAAGCTTAATAGCAGCGCAACTGGAACAGCAGCAAGACGGAACATAAAAGCCTCTTATAGATGATTAATTGATGTTGATTGCTTGAGTATGCCAAAAGTGGGGTGATTTACTAGTAGCTGTTAGTCTAAATAAGGTAATTCACTGAACAGCCCGTAGTCTGGCAGGTCGACCTGGAGCTGAAGGTGTTGTCCCTCATAATCAAAACTCAGCCGCCACGCATGCAAATGCAGGTATTCATGAGGTTCGCCACCGTAACGCTGGTCGCCAACTATGGGAGCGCCCAAGCTTTTGAGTGCCACCCGCAGCTGATGGGTTTTGCCGGTCAGCGGTTGAAGTAGGTAATAGCGATAGCCGGGCTTGAGCGAATGACTGACAAAGCGGGTTTGTGCGGGATTATTCTGGCTGTGGAGTAAGCGCCAATTGCCGCGTCGGACATTGTCCATATCGCCACTGATCAGCCCCTGTTTTTTGCTTGGTTTGCCGCGGGCAATAGCCACATAGGTTTTATGGATTTGGCGTTGTTCAAAGAGTTGGCTGAGTGTCGCCGCGGCTTCTTTATTGCGCGCAATCAGCAGCGCACCTGAGGTGGGCGTATCGAGCCGATGCACCGGATACAAGGTTTCACCGGTTTGTGCGGCCAGCTGATGCACCACGCTGAGCTCAACGTCATTGGCGTGCATGGGCGCGCCAGCGGGCTTATTGAGCAGGTAAAAATCGGCGTGGTGAAAGGCTATGGATAACGCGCGCATGTGGTTATACTGGCCTCTCTAGTAAGTTTTCATGATTGCTATCAGTAGGGTTATTATGCGGCCAAACGCCAGCCAAAACCACTCATCTGGATTACACCGAATTCCGCTGAGTGCGCTCAAGGGAATTGGGCCTAAGTTGCAGGAGCGCTTGGCTAAGCTCGGCTTGCAGAATGTGCAAGACGTTTTGCTGCATTTACCATTGCGCTATGAAGACCGCTCACGTATTTATCCTATTGCGGCGCTGCAAGCGGGCAGCAGTGCTACCGTGGTGGCCGAAGTAGTGAGTGCTGATGTAGTGTATGGCAAACGGCGCATGCTGCGCTGTAAAGTTCGCGATGGCAGCGGCCAACTTAATTTAGTGTTCTTTCAATTCAGCGCAGCCCAGCTCAAACAATTCGTCGCTGGAACGCGGCTGCAGTTATTCGGTGAAGTGCGGCGTGGCCTGCAAGGCCCCGACATGATTCACCCAGAATACAAAATCATTGATGATGCCACCCCAGTGTTGGCGGATGATACCCTAACGCCGGTTTACCCAGCCACCGATGGCGTGCAGCAAGCCACGTTGCGCAAGCTCAGTGAGCAGGCGTTGAGCTATCTGACCGAGCAATCGTTGCCCGAATTACTCCCAGCTAGCCTGCAGCCCGGCCATATTAGTCTGGCTACCGCCATCCGCACCTTACATCGGCCGCCAGTGGATGTCAGTTTGCAGCAATTGACAGATGGCGTGCATCCAGCTCAGTTGCGACTCGCGAGCGAGGAATTGCTGGCCCACCAACTGAGTTTGTTAAAGCTGCGCGCGATCAAACAGGCCCATCAAGCGCGCCCGCTGGCTGCCCACAGCACGCTGCAACAGCAGTTCTTACAGCAATTGCCGTTTCAGCCGACCGCAGCGCAGCGCCGTGTGGTGGCAGAGATTCAACAAGACTTAGCCCAACCCATGCCGATGATGCGCTTGGTGCAGGGTGATGTCGGCTCGGGCAAAACCTTGGTGGCCGCATTGGCAGCATTAACCGCTATCGGACAGGGCTATCAAGTCGCATTAATGGCGCCGACGGAAATATTGGCGGAGCAACATGCATTGACCTTCCGTCAGTGGTTTGAACCGTTAGGGATAGGCGTCGGCTGGTTGGCAGGTAAACAAAAGGCCCAGGAGCGCCAACACAACTTGAGCGCTATTGCTAATGGCAGCGCGCAGTTGGTGGTCGGTACTCATGCGCTCTTTCAGAGTGAAGTGCAGTATCAGCAGTTGGCATTGGTGATCATTGATGAGCAGCATCGTTTTGGCGTGCATCAGCGCTTAGAATTGCGGCAAAAAGGCGTTGACCAAGGCTATCAGCCGCACCAATTGATTATGACCGCTACACCCATACCGCGCACGTTGGCGATGACTGCCTACGCCGATTTAGCGACGTCGATTATTGATGAATTACCTCCCGGGCGTACCCCAGTGACGACGGTGGCTATTCCTGACACCCGCCGTGAGCAAGTGATCGACCGAGTGCGGCAAGTGTGCACCGAACAGCAGCGGCAAGCGTATTGGGTGTGTACCTTAATTGAAGAATCGGAGGCGTTGCAGTGTCAAGCCGCCGAAGATACCGCCACGTTGTTGGCTGAACAGCTGCCGGATTTACGTATTGGTTTGGTACATGGACGCTTAAAAAGCGCCGAAAAAGAAGCGGTGATGCAGGCCTTTAAAGG
>DIVC01000040.1:2676-3670 GCA_002423905.1 Idiomarina sp. UBA6142 | reverse complement strand
TCTGACGGCGTCCTCACGGCGCTGGCCGAAGAAATGCAAGAAGGCGAAGCTGAGGGCCCCGGCCCTATGCCACGCCCAACCAACGATTAACCCAGTGCTGGGCTTCAGTAGCTAACTGCTGCAGGTGCTCAGCACTGACGAAGCTTTCACAATAAATTTTATACACCGGCTCGGTACCTGACGGCCGCGCCGCGAACCAACCATTGGCGGTGGTTACCTTCACCCCACCAATCAGCGCATCGTTACCCGGTGCTTTGGTCAAGACTGCGGTCACTGGGTCACCGGCCAATTCGGTAATGCCCAATTTGTAGCCGCGCAACTCACCAAATAGCGCATTAGCCTCGGCACTCGAAGGCGCATCCATACGTTGATAAAACGCCGTCCCGTGCTCAGCACACAACGCTTGGTAATACTGACTCGGATCACGTTGTTGGGTAGCAACAATTTCAGCGGCCAACAACGCCATGATGATGCCGTCTTTATCGGTCGACCAGGGTAAGCCATGCTTATCGAGGAAGGTTGCACCGGCACTCTCCTCACCAGCAAAGGCGGTTTGGCCATGAAACAGTTCTTGCGCAAACCACTTAAAGCCCACCGGCATTTCACGCAGGGTACGGCCGCGCGCTGCCACCACGCGGTCAATCATCGCGCTCGATACTAAGGTTTTACCAATCGCCAAGTCAGCACGCCAGTCACGGCTTTGGCACAAATAATCAATCGCTACAGCGAGATAATGGTTCGGGTTCATCAAGCCGTGTGACGGCGTGACAATGCCGTGGCGGTCATAATCAGGGTCGTTAGCCACGGCGATATCGAACTGGTCTTTTAACGCTAACAGCGACTGCATCGCATACGGCGATGAGCAATCCATGCGGATCTTGCCGTCTTTGTCTAAGCTCATAAAGCGGAAGGTAGCATCCACATCGGCATTGTGTACGGTGATATCCAGCCCATAATGCTCGGCAATCAAGGCCCAGTAACTGGCACCGGCACC
>DIVC01000040.1:0-2629 GCA_002423905.1 Idiomarina sp. UBA6142 | reverse complement strand
AAAATCGCGTTGGCATATTTTTCAATGGTGTTGGTGGCATCACTATCGGCTGGGCCACCATGCGGTGGGTTGTATTTAAAGCCGCCATCGGTAGGCGGATTATGCGATGGCGTGATCACAATACCATCGGCCAGGCCCTTCTTACGACCGCGGTTATAGCGTAAAATGGCGTGGCTAATCACCGGGGTCGGGGTATAGCCATCGTCACGCTGAATATGCACCTCTAAGCCATTGGCAATCAGCACTTCGAGGGTGGTCATAAAGGCGGCTTCGGATAACGCATGGGTATCACGGCCAACAAAAATTGGGCCGGTGATGCCCTGCTCTTGGCGATACAGTACCAATGCCTGGGTAATGGCCAAAATGTGGGCTTCATTAAAGGAATTATTAAACGCACAACCACGGTGCCCTGAAGTACCAAATTGCACTTGTTCGGCCGGCTTACGCGGGTCGATATCATTGACAAAATAGGCGCTCACTAAGCGTGCAATATTGGTTAAATCATTAGCTTGAGCCAGCTGGCCGGCGCGTTCATGCAATGCCATTAAAGAAGATCCCTTATCCGTTCTGCTTGTTCTTGAGAATAACCAAGCTCTAACGCCACCTGCATTCACATCATCTGTGTGCGGGTCGTGTTGTTATTGGTTACGACGTCACAAATCGTTATGATGGGCTATTATACCCAAGCCAAGGCGTGGGTACAGATATTCACACAGCAGGAGGTGGTGATGAGCCAATCCAACACCGTTCAATTAGCCTACGAGGTGCACGGCCAAGGCCCGAGTGTGGTGCTTTTACATGGGTTATTTGGTGATCGCGATAACCTCAAAAGCTTAGGCCGCGAATTACAGGCCGACTATCAAGTTATTTATGTGGATTTGCGCAATCACGGTGACTCGGCTCATAGTGACGCCATGGATTTTGCCCTGATGGCTGCCGATCTCAAACAGCTGCTAAGCAACCTTAAGATTGACCAGGTCCACTTAGTTGGCCATTCCTTGGGCGGAAAAGTGGCGATGGAATTTGCCTTAACCTACCCGCAGCAGGCGCTTAGTGTGGTCGCGGCTGATATTGCGCCGGTGGCCTATGACGAAAAACACGATCATATTCTGGCGGCGCTATGCAGCCTTGATTTAACCGCCATCAACAGCCGCAAACAAGCTGACCAAGCGCTGGCGCAGCACATTGATACGCTGGGCGTGCGCCAGTTTTTATTAAAGAACCTACGACTGGATAATCAGCAGTTCAGCTGGCGCTTACACCTAGCCGCATTGCGACAGCATTATCCGACCCTGTCAGGCGCGGTCACCGACGGCAGTTATGACGGGCCCATTCTATTTATCAAGGGCGGCGATTCGGACTATTTATTAAGTGAACATGAAGGCGCTATTCGGCAACGATTTAGCGCCGTAGAACTGAAAGTCATTGAAGGAACCGGACATTGGTTGCATGCCGAAAAGCCGCAGATTTTTAACCGCTTAGTCACGGCATTTCTGGCCCAACATAGTCGCACCGAAAGGGCGAGCATGGTATAATCGCCGCTAATTTGTTGGAGGCCATCGATGTTGTCAGAACATTTTGAATTGATCGAAACCTTAGGCACCAATTTTGCCTTAGCTATTTTGTTTTTATTGATCGGTCTGGCCATTCAAGACGTTTTAAAAAAAGGCAATGTGCCCAAGTTTGGGCGCTGGTTTGTCTGGTTAGTCTTATTTTTAGGCTGCGCGGGGTTTATCGCTAAAGGGCTGATTCAAGTCTTTTGGGAAAGCGGACTATAATCAGGCTACGGTCATATTTTTCATTTTTAGCACAGGAAAATCACACCCTATGGCAAGTGTTGGCATTTTCTTTGGTAGTGATACCGGAAACACCGAAGCAATCGCACAGATGATCCAAAAAGAATTGGGCAAGCAACTGATTGATGTTTTCGACATTGCGAAATCAAGCAAAGAAGACATCGCCAGTTATGATCTGCTGATGATTGGTATCCCCACCTGGTACTATGGTGAAGCCCAGTGCGATTGGGATGACTTTTTCCCCGAGCTTGAGCAAATCGATTTTAGCAACAAGCTAGTGGCGATCTTTGGCTGCGGTGATCAAGAAGATTACTCCGAGTACTTCCTCGATGCCATGGGGACAGTGCGCGATATCATTGAACCACGCGGTGCCATTATCATTGGCCACTGGTCGACCGAGGGTTATAACTTTGATGCCTCACGGGCGTTGGTAGACGACAACCATTTTGTTGGCTTAGGTATTGATGAAGACCGTCAGCCAGAACTGACCAAACAGCGTGTGCAACAATGGTGTGCACAAATTCGTGACGAAATGGGCCTCGATCAGCTTAGCTAATTGAAGCATTCACAAGCCGGCTCGCTTGTGGCTATAATGGCGCAGGCGAATCTGACAGCGAAACGAGAACAATGAGTAGCAAAGACGAACTGCAGTTGAAGAAAGCTGGCCTCAAGGTCACCTCTCCACGGGTTAAGATCCTCGAGATCTTAAAAAACCCAGCCAACCGCCACATCAGCGCCGAGGATGTCTACAAGATCTTACTCGAAAAGAACGAAGAAATTGGCCTTGCCACTGTGTACCGTGTACTCAATCAATTTGATGACGCCGGTTTAGT
>DIVC01000091.1:16159-31408 GCA_002423905.1 Idiomarina sp. UBA6142 | reverse complement strand
AAAGTGCACAAAGGCGTCAGCTTCGAGCAAACGCTCGTTCCAGCGGGCAATAAAGGTATCCCCTTGGTAATGCTCGAGCCGCCCCAGTAACAGCGGCGAATGAGTAAAGCGAATGGTCAACTCATCACCATGCTGAGCAATAATAATGTCGCCGTACCAGCTATCAGTGTATAGCCCGCTGTAGCTGCCGATATCTAGGCTAGCTGGAGTGCCATCTGCGGCCGCTAAGGTGAATGAGCCTTTCTCCGCCATCATCTCGCGGTAGTTAACGCGGGCGTTGGCGAAATGGTCTTGATCGGGCAGCTGTAACAGTCGCTCCAGCGCTTCGTTGGTAATCGCTGTGAGCGCATCGAAGGCTTGTTGATTACTCATCACGGTGATGGCGAAGTTGTGCTCGGGGATGATGGTGGTTAGCGACAACATGCCCAAGATACCGCCACTATGAGAGATATGCCGAACGCCATGAAAATCTTTGACAAACCAGCCTAAGCCGACGCCACGGAAATAAGTGCCATCGGCTGCCATGCTCGGGCTTACCGTCAACGGCGTAGTGAGTTGCCACATGCTGCGTTGCGATGCTGCGCTAAACAGGGTGGTCCCGCTCGGGCTGACGCCTTGGTTGAGTTGCGTCAGCAGCCATTGGCTAAAGTCATTGGCGCTGCTAGCAAGTGCACCCGCGGCGGCAAAATCTTCTAAATAATCGAGCGCAAAAGGCTCTAATTGATCACCGTGCTCGCCCCGAATTTCGGCATGACCAATGGCAAAGTTTTGGTCGTCTGGTGGTATCCGCGAAAAGCCAATCACTGAACGCTGCATACCCAATGGCTGCAATAAATTCTGCTGCACATAATCAGCGTAAGGCATGCCACTGACGCGGCTAATAAGTTCACCAGCCACTACAAACATCAGGTTGTTGTAGGCAAAGCCCTGGCGCAGGTCACGCTCCATTGGCAGGTGTTGGAGACTGGCGATGACTTCAGTTGTGGTTTTATCGGTGGCCGGCCAAATCATGAGGTCGCCAGCGCCTAGGCCCAAGCCGGTGCGATGGCTGAGTAAATCACGCACCGTGATGCGGTCGCTGAGGCTACGGTCACTGAGCGCAAATTCTGGCATATGCTGCACCACGGGGTCATCCCAATCGAGTAGCTGTTGCTCGACCAATTGTGCAATGGCAGCTGCGGTAAAGGCCTTGGTATGCGATGCCACACCAAATAAGGTGTCGGCATCGACCGCTGCGCCAGTCTGAAGATTACTGACGCCAAACCCTTCAGCTAAAACCACCTCGCCATCTTTTACCACCACAATAGCGAGACCCGGAATATTAAACTGTTGCCGTGCTTGTTCAGCATGTTCTCTGATTTCGGCGACAGACACCGGTGGTGTGCGTAATGGAAAAAACACACCGGCGATGAGCACCAGCACTAGGAGGAGAACGACGATTTTACGCATGGTAGAGTCCATCAGACAGAGAATTGCTTCACCATACTGCGATGGCTTAAACTAGGCAAGTATCCTAGCAGAACAGGTGCCAGCAATTAAAACGGGTCAAAGAGGTAGCTATGAATCAGTGGGACCAACGTTACGACAAAGATGAGTACCATTACGGCACGGCTCCGAACGACTTTTTGCGAGAACAGGCGAAACAATTTTGCGCCCCCATATGTATGAGCAAATTCGTAAGACCCTGAAGTCAGGTGGCTGGATATTGGTGGAATGTTATACCAAAGCTCAACTTGGACGCGGTACTGGCGGGCCACCAAGCGCTGATTTAATGGTAGAACTGAGTGAGCTTGAAAGCGAATTCGCCGGCTATGAGATTAATTACCGCGCAGACTTAGTACGAACCATTCATGAAGGAAGCGGGCATAGCGGCGACGGTGCAGTGTGCCAATTCATTGCCTATAAGCCTTAGCTTACCCGCCAACCTGCGCCTCCGGGCGGCAGCGATTGCATCAAGTAGATACCATACAATCACCTATTTTGGTCATTTGGGCGTGTTTTTGTTGTCGTACTAGCGAAAATCTTGCAAGCTGTTCGGCATCACCAAACATGACAAAAGAGGATAAATTGATGAGTTGGCTATCACGTTTCTTAGCTACAGCGGCGCTTCTGGTCAGCGCTACGGCTGCGGCAGATTATTTGCAAACGACACACAAATTCGGTGAATTTCACCAACGTAACTCGGACACCTTGATCCTGTTAGTGGCTGAAGGACAGACCCCTAGCGTTGAAGGGTGGCCAAGTAATGCCAAGCAGCATGTCGCGGCCGTCGCACAATTGCATGAGTTTACCGGCAAAGCTAAGCAAGTTGTAGAAGTGCCTGCGCCACCTAATTTGGCTCACAGCCGCGTGTGGCTGGTGGGTGTTGGTGAGAACGGCAGTATGAGCCGCGCTGATGGCGAAATTTTAGGTGCCACGTTAGCCGCAAAGGTGAGCAGCAGTAAAGGCATTGAACGCGTGCAGATCGAAACCCGCTTAGTCCCAGACAATCTTGAACTCGTCACAGCGTTAGCGCACGGCATGGATTTGCGTAACTATCGCTTCGATCGCTATAAGAGCAAAGCCGATCCGCGACCTGCGCAAAGCTATTACTGGCAAGTGACCAATGGCGATGCTGCGACCAAAAACTATGAGCAGTCGTTTGCGCTGGCACAAGCGGTTTTTGTTGCGCGTGATATCACCAATTTACCGGGTAGCGATGGCTACCCCAAAGCGATTGCTGATATTGCCGCTGCGGCAGCAAAGGGTACGAACATCAAGGTCACGGTGCTGAGTCCAGAGCAAGTCAAGGCAGCGGGGATGGGTTCGTTGTATGGCGTGAGCCAAGGGAGTCAGCACAAAGCGCATTTGTTAGTCATGCACTACGAGGGTGCGAAAGGCCAACCTATTGCGTTAGTGGGCAAGGGCAATACCTTTGATACTGGTGGTTATAATCTGAAAACCACAGGCAGCTCGATTTTACGCATGCAAACCGACAAAGCGGGCGGCGCAGCAGTGATTGGTGCGGTACTGGCATTGGCACGGCAGCAGGCGGCAGTGAACGTGGTTGGCATCGTGCCGTTATCGCATAACCTCATTTCTGGCGAAGCTATCTTACCGGGTGATGTGCTCACCGCCGGCGATGGCACCACTATTGAAGTGGCCAGCACTGATGCAGAGGGTCGGCTGATTTTGGCGGATGGTATTTGGTATGCGCGGGAGCAATTTAAGCCACGTGCAATTGCTGATATCGCTACGTTAACCGGTTCAAAAGTTGGCGCATTAGGCAGCGAATATTCGGCGATATTCAGCGAACATGCAGACATCATCGAAACTATCACCGCCGCGGGCAAGACCACTGGAGAGATCGTTTGGCAATTGCCGTTAGGGCCATACAATAACCCGATTAAAAGCCATTTAGCGGATATCAAAAACACCGGTTCACCGGGTGCACAAGCGGGTGCGTTATTCTTACAGCACTTTGCCAAAGATACCCCGTGGGTACACATTGATATGGCTGGCAGCGCCTTCAATGAAAGCGCCAGCGGTCTCGCGCCAGCGGGTGCTAACGGCTATGGTGTGCGATTGTTAACCGAGTGGGTGAAGTTGTTTAACCAACAACAATAGCTTATGAAAAATGCCGCAGCATGTTGCTGCGGCATTTACACTTAATGCTGAATTAACTCAGTGCCATTCCAGCAGCGGGTTTCACGCGGTTTATTCGGGTTAGTACAGCGATGCTTATAAAGTGGCGATGAAGTATCTATCGCGCCATCAATTACTTCGGTACTTCCATCGGCTTGACGAACCAGCTCAAAGCGATCAAATAGCTCGCCCGTTACCGTCCGTGCTTCGTATGTCAAACGCTGTTCGGAAAAATTCAATAATTGAAATAATTGTAGTTCTTCAGCGCTAGCTTGCATGGTTTCTTCGGCGCTGTCGCTGACTAAATACATTTTCGGACCAGCAACGGAAACGACGTACATGGGACCCTCTTTTTTAAGTTGGCCATGTGTTCCAGTGCCCACATTTTGCCCCCGACCATAGGTATGGTCGTGACCTTGTAAGACTAAATCAACCTTAAACGCTTCATAAATTGGCTGCCAGTAGGTTCGCAGTTGCGGATTATCTCGCCCCAAGGACACCGAAAACATCGGGTGGTGATGGCTGACAATGGTCCATTTATTGGGATTATCAGTTAATACCTGACGTAACCACTCAGCTTGCAGTTTGGCATAAGCTTCGCTCTGCAGTCCCTGCATGGAATCCAATGAAATATAGCGGACCCCCTGAAAATCAGTAAACCATACGGTGTCTTGCAGTGGCTCAGGACCGTTTTTAGGTAAGTTAAAGTGGGTCGGCCATTGTGGAACAAGCGTTCGCGGTGCGTCATCATGTTCAATATATTCATGGTTACCTGGCACCACAAATTGATTAATCATGCCGTTCATCCAGCCGCCTGCGTCAAACCATTCACCCCATTCATCGTCGTGTTCACCATCACGAGAATTCACTAAATCGCCAGCATGAACCATGATCATGGCCTCTCCAGCAGTACGGAATGCTTCACGGACAACGCGTGAAAAATGCGATTTAACGGCGTTCTGTGCATCCCCAAAGTAGACCGCTGTATAGGGTTTGAAAGTCGCAGCAGGGGTTCGAAATTGAAACCATTCACTCCATGCTACTTGCAGCGGATTATCGCCGACTTGCTGCATTCCTCCTTGCACGCGATAGGCATAAAGCGTATCCGGTTCAAGTTCAGTAAAGACCACCTGATGATGAAGGGCATCACCGTTACCGCTGCTCAGCGCTAGTGATGTACCCGTTACGGTGCGGGCTTGCCGATGTAAACCAGGGGTTGGAGTGGCAAGGCTAATTTCTGCAACCGTTTGAGTGACGCTGGTATCAGTCCGCCAGCTGACGTGTTGCGCTGTCGCAGCATCGGCAGCTGGAGTTAATACGATACGATCAGGATAAATAGTTGGCTGGTAGGGTTTGCTACCAGCCACAACGAGAGTATTTCGCTCAATTTTCGGTGCTACCACGATATCGTGCAGCAGTGGCTGAGGCGCCAGTGCAAGTAAAGTCAGATAAGTGATCATCAAAACAATTTCCTCATGCGTTAGTACCGGTGGTATTAAAAATTAACCCGCAGACCAAGCTGCACGGCACGACCAAATTGCTCATGTTCGTATACGCGACTCCGATCACCTTGGTAGCGAATTGCTTTACTATCGCTCAGGTTGGTCGCTTCAGTATAGAGCGTGAACATCTCATTGAGTTTATAGCTTAAGGTGAAATCAAGAGTCCCGCGGGCATCCCAATACAAGTTCAATTGAGGATCAGCAGTATCATAGGCATCAATGTAGTCTGAGCGATAGTTATAGGCTAATTGTGCGCTTAAACGCTCGGTGTCGTAGTTTATGCCGAGGTTGTAGCTGTTTTTTGAGGTTCCTGCGAGGTCGGTTTTGCCGATGCCAAAAGGTAAATCAGCTGACGATTCGGTGTAGGTGTAGTTGACCAAGAACCCGAGTCCAGACCACCATCCTGGCAGATTGCTGAGGGATTGTTGCCAGTTAAACTCAACCCCATACAATTCGCCACTGCGCGCGTTTTCCGGACGAACCATGCGGAAACCATCAAAGGTACCACCAACAATACTGCTGCGCGCTTTGAAAATCGGGTTTTTGAGGTCTTTGTAGAAAATCCCCGCCGATAAGAGACCGAGAGGCTCAATATAGTATTCAGCCATCACATCAAGATTATTCGCAAAAGTGGCTTTCAGGTCGGTATTACCAATGTCTAAACTACCCGCTCCGCTATCTCGATCTTCAATGATTAAGTAGGGCGCCATATCGGCAAAGTTTGGTCGACTTAAGGCGGTACTATATGCGGCCCGAATGATGACGCCATCATCTAATTCGTGGCGTAAGTGAATACTCGGAAACAGCTTAGTATAATCAGTGCTAGCAGCAACTGCGGTTGCTTCTTCTGTATCTGCATCAAACTCAAAGGCGCTGCCGCCCACTCGCGTGTGTTCCGCTCGTAACCCAAACACTACGGTGGTTTGATCCCACGCCAAGGTATTCATCGCGTAAGCAGCATAGGTATCTTCAGTGGCTGAGTAATCAGCAGTGATTGATGCTGCAACACGTGGGAGATAATTCGCGTCTTCGAATAATGAGCCATAACGAGAGACAAAATCTCTAATCATTTTTGGACCGTTGTGATAGAAGCCATCAAATGGACGTGAGTCTCGACCCACTAGTATGTCAGCAAAATTTGGCGCGCCAGTGCCAACGCTGTTTCTAGAACGGTCTTCATCGCTAAATTTCTCGCGCAAACGTACTTTTGCACCAAATTTTAGAGTTGAAAAGGCGTCGCCCCATACGCCTGGCATAGACACATTGAACGCGTACGCTTGCTCGTTATCTTCAGCAGCACCGAACCGCCGCTCATAACGCCGCCAGTTCATATCACCTAAAGGAAAATTGAAATCTTCGCGGATAATAGTGTTATTGGCGTCAAGAATTTGATAAGTCGGTAAATCTGGATTTGAAAAATCATAAGCTAAGCGCGGACGGGTGCGCTCACGGTACACCAAATAGTCACGATCGGGATATTGCTGAGATGCGCGCGTATACGCTGCTGAATAGTCGATAGCCATGGTATCGAGGAAATGTCGGCCACCAAATTGTGTTGCGTTGATTCGGTTGACGAAAGTTCGATGACGCATTTCTTTATCAAAAGTAGCGCGCCCAGCAACCCCAGTTGTCGCGTTCGCATTGGCTTCAAAACGTGAGTATTCGATAACTAATGTATCGCGATACTCATAGTCTTCGAAACGTGAATAGGTATGGTTAAAAAAGTAATGGGTGGCATTATCAGGGCGATAATCAAAGCGACTACTGAATCCACTGCGGCTGCGCTTCACTTCATAATCTTTGAACTCAGTAACTTCGGGGAGATAGTTACCAGCACCGTTATCAAACCACACGTGCTCGACGTTATCTGTTACGCGATTGGTTTCACTGTGGTTAGCAGAAAACAGGAAACCAAAATTATCATTATTCGCCAAGCGGTCACCATAGGTCGCTGAGATGCGATAGGCATCGCCACTGCCTTTTTCGTTATGACCGATGGCCAAGTTACCGCGTAAAATTCTATCTTTTGAGTCAAGTGCACCCTGTGTGACGATATTTATATTACCGGCGATGGCGTCGGCATCCATGTCAGGGGTGATTGCTTTGGTTAATTCAAGCGCGGCGATCACATCGGCAGGAATGGTATCTAAATCAACGGCGCGCGTAGACCCGTCAGGCGCTGGTAATACCACGCCATTGATAGATACGTTGGCGAATTCTAAGGGAGCGCCGCGAACGTTGACGTATTTGCCCTCGCCTTGGTCACGTTGGATTGCGGCACCAGGAATGCGTTGCATGGCTTCAGCTACGTTGGTGTCCGGAAACCGACCTAAGTAATCGGCCGATACGATTGAGCGAATATTGTCCGACGCACGTTGAGCATTTAAAGCACGTGCCTGTGCATTGCGACTACCGACGACTTCAATACGTTCAGCATCAAGAGCTGGTAGCTCAAGAATAAATTCTTGGCCAGCATTAGCGGTTACAACAGCCTCGAAACTCATTTCTTTTAGACTGATATACGAGATTTCTACCGTATAACGACCCGGTGCCATATTGTCGAAGCGGAATAAACCTTGTTGATCCGTGGTGGTCTCTTGTTTATTTTCTTGTATGCGTAATCTAGCGCCGGGCAATACTTGTCCGTTCGGGCCCAATACTTGACCGCGAATAGCTGGGCTAGTGATGGTGGTCACCGAGGTGGCTGAAATGGCTATAACCTGCTGGGCGATTGCTGGGGCTACAGTGCTGTAGAGTAAGGAACTGACTGCAACAGCAAGTAAAGTTCGACGAGTTATTAAGTGTGTCATAGGGGCATCTCGCAGTTTAAAAATAGTGCGAAACACGTTATCGACGCATCATGAAAATTGCGTGAAACTTTTATGAATAAAAAATGACAGTGATAATGTTGCTAGGTAAGTATGTCACAGCGACCTTGGCTGGCGTCCATGACCAGACAGGAATGCGCTGGCACAATCATCAACACATCACCCAATTGCAATTGTGCGATCTGCGCAGCAGGCATGCGTATTTTTCCGTGTTCCTGTGATAACCCAATTAACTGAGCACCTGCTAACGGTTCACTCCAGCCATCGCTGCTGGTTTGCATCACCTGACCATATATCGGTTGCTGATCAATCAAGACATAATCTTTGCTGAAGTGCACGGCACCCCCGTGCACTACCACTTCACCACGCTCGGGATAGCGCGCAATCACCGGGCAGGCAAGTGCTAGCGCTATTTGTGACCAATCGCAAGCGCCGATGCGTTGTTGCATTAAATCGTAGAATACATAGTTGCCGGGGCGAATTTCATCGGCGCCTCTAAATGATGTCATGCGGCTGCAGGTAGGAGTGTCGCCGACACTGACGCGCAGTTGGCTGCGATCAAACCGCAGTTGGCTGAGCAACGAGGCCAAGGCGTTTAGGCTCTGATCATGGACGGCAGCAATGGCATCATCGCCGCGGCTGTTATAGCTATTACCAGCATGCAGTAATAGCCCTAACTGACGCACGTTCGGTAAGGCCTGGGCCTGATGCAAGAGGGCGTCGATACGCGCAGCTTGGCTTACCGACAAGCCGGTGCGCCGATAACCAGCATCTAATTCTATATACAGGTCAACCGGAGCTTGCAGTGCAGCAATGGTGGCTAAGCCATCTTCATGCTCGAGGGTTAAACCCAGGCGCACTTGATTCGCTAGTTGCCGATAGTCATACAGCGCACCCGGATTAAGCGGAATCGCCAACAAAATATCGTGCCAGCCAGCTTTGGCGAAGCGTTGCGCCATGCCAACTGATGATACCGCAATAGCGGTTTCCGCTGGATCACCGAACCAACCGCCAATAGTCACCGATTGGTGCGTTTTGAAATGCGGCCGCAAGCGAACGTTTGCAGCATCTGCAGTGGCTCGCATAGCGGCGATATTGGCGCTTGCTTTGCGCCGATCAACCACGACGGTCGGGCCAGTAATCGCACTGAATAGAGGGGTCATGTTAGTCAGCGTACTTCACCGTACAGCCGTATGGGCGACTGATGCTGCGCTCAACTGTTTGACCCGCCAACACCGCGCGAGCCGCGGTGGCAAAATACGGGTCGGCTTTGGCGACATCTTCGTGCTTGGCGGTCGGCAAGCTGTCGATACCGCCGGCATAACGCAGCGCACCGCTGCTATCTATTACATACATGTGTGGGGTTACACGCGCATCATAAGCGCGACCCATTACCCCATCACTATCGAGTAACACAGCAGTTGGTGCAGCGTTGCGGCTGGCGGTTAATTGATCGGCTTGAGCGGGGCTTACGAAGCCTTGGGTGCCGGGTGCTGATGAAATAACACTCAACCACACCACGTCTTGCCCAGTTAGTTCGCGTTGTAAGCTCTGCATGTTGTCGGTTTCATAATGTTTTTTCACGAATGGACAGTCATGGTTGGTCCATTCCAACACTACGATTTTGCCAGCAAAATCGCTGAGGCTGTGGGTTACCCCTTTGCTGTCGACCACACTAAAGGCTGGTGCGGCTTGACCAATTTCTGGTGAAGCCCACACACTGGTGGTGATCAGGGCGGCGGATAACAAAGTGGTAAGTTGTTTAAACATGGTCATATCCTCACGGTTTTGAAGCAGCTGAAATAGACTGCGTGATGCGCTCACGCACTATCGCAGGGGTTAACAGCTGTGGCAGTACCTGCGGCTCTTGGCCTGGCCAATAGAGCACATAGAGAGGTACGCCGTTACGAGAAAATTGGCTCAAATACTCGGTAATGGCTGGATCTTGTAGGGTCCAATCACCCTTTAAATAGGCAATATTATGCTGCTCAAATAACGCACGGGTGGCGTTGGTGTCGAGGGCGACTTTTTCATTGGCTAAGCAGGTAATGCACCAATCCGCAGTCATATTAACGAACACCGGCTGACCACTTTGTTGCAGGTCGGCTAACTGAGCGGCACTCCAAGGTTGCCAATTTTGTTGGCTGTCGGCTGTTTGAGCTTTACTGCTAGGCGTTTGCGCGAATTGTAACGCGGCTGCTAAGGCTAATAAGCTCAAACTCATTAACACCAGTGTCAGCAGCCCGCCGCCAATGCTCGGTTGCGGCTGCAATTGGCGTAACCCAAGCCACCACAGCATGGTGGCCAGCAGTACTGCAGCGATTAACAACAGCGCCATACTGTCGACGCCGGCTTGGCGACCAAACACCCATACCAGCCACACTGCGGTCAGGTACATCGGTATGGCCATCCATTGTTTGAAGCGTTCCATCCACAGGCCGGGGCGCGGTAAGCGATTCGCCAGCGCCGGTATCCACGCAATCAACAAGAACGGCAAGGCTAAGCCAAAGCCTAAGGCGGCGAACACCGAGAGAGCGACTACCGGCGGTTGTACTATGGCGAAACCCAAAGCCACGCCCATAAACGGTGCGGTGCAGGGGCTAGCCACCACCACGGCTAGCACGCCGGTGGCGAATGACCCGCGCGGGCCATGCTGGGGCTGGCTGGAACTGCCCAAACTCATCAATCGCGTGGCTACTTGATACAGACCACTTAAGTTCAAGCCGATAGCGACAAAGAGTAAACTCATGGCTGCTATTAGCCAGGGATTTTGTAGCTGAAAGCCCCAGCCTAAAGCTGCACCGGTAGCCCGTAACGCCAACAACACCGCAGCAATGGCTAAGAAGCTGATGATCACCCCTGCGCTATACCAGAGTGCGTGGCTTAAGCGCTGGTCACCGCTATTGGCTAAGCTCAGCGCTTTCAATGACAGCACTGGGAATACGCACGGCATCAGATTGAGCATCAGCCCGCCGAGCACCGCAAACAGCAGCATCAGCGGCAATGCCATCAGTGCTTCAGTGGTGTCGACCACGGGCTGACCGCGCACCATCAATTCCTGCCCTTGAGCTTGTTGGTTAGCCGTGATTAACACCGCGCGTTGGTCGGTTACCAGCAGCAGGGGGATTTGCTCTGCCACGCCGCTATAAAAGGTATTTTGTGGGCGCTGAATAAACACCGTGTCGTCGCTGACAAACACCGTGCCATCGGTGGCGTGCTCAACCAGCTCACCGGCGCCGACAAAGGCATAGAAACTAGGGTCTTGCGCCATCAATGCGACATCACCATGCTGTACCGCAATGGTGACTTGTTTGGCTTGAATATCAAAGGCAGCTGGCCAGTCGGCTTGCTCGGGTAGCTGTGCGCGTGCTGTTGCAAAGGCTTCACGGTGATTCGGCGCCACTGTGGTGGCGTTGGTCACCGGCAGTGTGAGGCTGAACTCAGCAAAGCCCGGAATGCAGTAGTCTTCGCACACCAGCCAGTCAGCGCGCACGGCAACAGTAAAATCGTTGGCGGCATAATCAGTGGGCACACTAATGTCAGTCAGTAAGTAGGTATCGCCTTCAAAACCATAGTTTGCTAGTGGGCCAATACGAAACTTATGGGCGATCGGCCATTGGATGGCGCCAGCCTCGCTCCCGCTTGGCAACTGCCAGGCTAGCGTGGTAGCCAGCCCTGAGTCACCTGGGTTGATCCAGTAGGTGTGCCAGCCTTGGTCGGGCATGAGTTTTACCGCTACGGTGAACGAATCACCGGCTGTCACTGTACTCACTTCACTCAGCAATTGTGCACGTAGCTGCGGTTGTTCCACGATAGCACTGGCAACCTGTGCCTGCGCTAACCAAGGAAACGCGCAGAAACCGAGCACAAGGTGAGCGAGACAGCGTCTTAGCAAGTACATATAAACCTCAGTTATCCGATGTGTCTTGATAGGCGGCTTGGATCTCCGCCAAACGACTATCAAGAGTACCACGATCCAGCCATTGACCACGCAGCATCACACCTTCAAGGCGCTCAATGGCGCTCGCATCAAGCAGCGGATTGCCTGGTAGCAGCATAAAATCGGCTCGCGCACCGGGGCGGATGTGGCCAAAATGGTCTTGCTCAGCAAAGTAATCGCCAGCAGCTGCGGTAGCGCTGTAGATGATCTCATCGATACTCAGGCCGGCTTGCTGTAGCGTAGCTATCTCACGGTGAATCGAGAAGCCCGGCACGCTGAACAACTGCGGCGCATCGGTGCCAAATACCATGGGCACGCCGGCGCGCACCAGTGCCAGCAACAGCTGCTGGCGATTATCATGTTGCTGCATGGCGGTGTCGGCATTGAAATAGCTGGTGCGTGGGTTGTCTAGGAAATCCAGCCAGCCTTGACGCACTTGTGCTGGCACCAGCGCTAGTTCTGGGTAGGCGGTTAGCATATCGGCATCACCGGCACCAATGAGGGTTTGCCACAGTGCTTGGGTGGGGACTATGGTCACGCCGTGAGCGAGGCTCAATTCCACCAATTGATTGATCTCCGCGGCGCTAATTGGGCGCTGCATGGCATCCACATATTCAAGGTAGCCGTCCAAATGATCGATGGTGCGCTGGCCGGCAGCTAAGGCATTTGCCAGTCCAACAGCGGCTGGTACATGACCGGCAAAATCCATGTTAGCGCTCACTGCAGTAGTGGCTAAAGCTTGATATTGCGCCAACGTTAAGCCTGGATGAATCTTCAGCAGATCCCAGCCTTCGTCACGTTGGTCGATTACGCGTTGGGTGGCTTGCTCAACCGATTCAATCGAATTGCCGCTAAAACTTGGCCCGGCTAAATAAAGCGTTGGGCCTATGCGTTTGCCGCTGGCAATATCTTGCTTGAGTTGCAGTTGGTGTGGGTAGCCAAGCATGCCACGCACAGTCGTCACACCATTGGCGACGTAGAGAAACAACACATCATCGAGGTAACGTTCTGGCAGTGGTCCGAAACTTGTAGCCGGTGGCACGTGACCATGCATTTCGGTGAAGCCGGCCAGCAGAAATTGTTCGCTGCCAATAATCTCAGTGGCGTGTTTGGGGATTGTCAGGTTAGCGCCTACGGCGCTAATGCGGTCGCCTTCAACGAGGACAGTTTGACCGTGCAACAATTGTGCGCGGCGACCATCGAAGTCGACAATGGTCACGTCGGTTATTGCAATGACTGGGGTTGGCGCCTGCTCGGGCGCCTCAAGCGCTGGTTGGCAGGCACTGAGGATAAGGGTGCTAGCACCCACGCAGATCAGGGCAAGACTATACACTCGAATGGCACGCATGAGCTATTCCTCTGATTTTTTGTCAGCTTGGTCTGAATTCATTGTATCTGCAAGCATACCCATGATAGAACCGCTTTAACAATTTGCTTTACTTCGGTATGAGGATCCTATGCGATTAACTACTACAATAGCACTGTTATTGGGCGTATCTGCTGTTGCCTTCAACGCATCAGTTGCGGCCACGGCTAGTCAACTAGCGAGCACGCTAAAACCACTGCAGGCGGATGATATTTTTCAGTTGGAGTTTGCCAACGACGTGCAAATATCACCAGATGGCAAGCATATCGCCTATGTCCGTAATAGCTTTGATGTAATGACGGATAACACCCAGCGCAGTTTGTGGTTGATTGACGTCGCCAGTGGACAACATACACCGCTATTTGCCGATAACTTTAGTTACGCTAACCCAACCTGGTCATCCGATAGCAGTCGTTTGGCTTTCAGCTCTAACCGCGGTGGACAGAACCAGATCCATGTGTACTGGGTCGCAACACAAACTGTCGCGCAAGTGACCAAGGTTCCAACCAGTCCAAGTCAATTCGCGTGGTCACCCGATGGCAAGCAACTCGCCTTTAGCATGATGGTGGAAGCGGAAAAGAGTGCCTTTGAAAAAGCTATTCAAAAACCTAAGAAGCCGGAGAAGGCCCAGTGGGCTGCGCCAGCACGGGTGATTGAACGCACTTATTATCAGCAAGATGGCGCCGGTATTTTACCCAACAGCTATCGCCATATATTCATTGTGCCAAGCGAGGGTGGTAGTGCTCGTCAGTTAACCACCGGCAACTTTAATCATGGCGGCAATTTAGCTTGGCATGGTGACAGCAGTGCTATTGTGTTTTCGGCTAACCGCCAAGCTGATTGGGAATATCAGCCGAACGAAAGTGATTTATGGCAAGTGACCGTGGCGACTGCCGAGCTCAGTCAAATAACCAGCGCGGCGGGTCGTGAATGGAACCCAGTGATGAGCCCTGATGGCAAAACATTGGCTTTCTTGCAGCAGAATAACCAGCCGGTACCTTATCAAAATAGCCGCTTAACGCTGTTGAATTTGGCTGACCAGGGGCAACAACAACTCCTGCTGGAACTGGATCGTTCGGTCGAGGACCCACAGTGGCTGAGTAACCAACTGCTCAGCATTCAATATACCGATCAAGGGCGCAGCAAATTAGCAACGGTAACCCGCAAGGGTAAGCTTACCGACTGGGCCGATGATGTCGGTGGCGTGTCGGTAGGCCGACCCTATGTCAGTGGTATGTATTCAGTTGCACCAAGCACCGGGTTGTTTGCTTACACCCGAGGCAGCGCGCAGCGTCCGGCCGATGTTGCAGTGGTAGCGACGAGTGGCAAACAGGCCGGTAAAGCACGCACCTTAACCGCTTTGAATGAAGACATTCTGGCTCAACGCGAACTCGCTGAACTGCATGAAATTCGTTACCCATCGAGCTTTGATGGCACCGAAATTCACGGCTGGTATTTAACCCCGCCCAACTTTGATGTCAGCCAACAATACCCGCTGATTGTTGAAATTCACGGTGGCCCGCACTTAGCTTATGGGCCCATGTTCAGCGCTGAATTGCAACGCTATGCGGCAGAAGGCTACGTGGTGTTCTACAACAATTATCGCGGTAGCACCTCGTACGGTGAGGCTTTCGCGCTGCTGCTCGACGGCTTCTATTCGTCAGAGCGCGACCATGCTGATCATATGTCCGGCATTGATGCACTGATTGCTAAAGGTTTTGTCGATGCCAACAACTTGTTTATTGCTGGTGGCTCTGCCGGTGGCATTGCCACCACCTACGCGGTGGGTTTAACCAACCGCTTTAACGCTGCGGCAGCTACCAACCCAGTGATTAACTGGATTAGTAAAACGCTTACTGCAGACAGTTATGTCGGACAAATAGGCAATCAATTCCCAGCCATGCCGTGGGAAGATTTCGCCCATTATTGGCAGCGTTCACCGCTGTCGTTAGTAGGTAATGTGACAACACCAACCTTGCTGTTCAGTGG